>JAADIY010000041.1 GCA_013151045.1 Gammaproteobacteria bacterium | reverse complement strand
GGTGGCTATGTCACGTAATACAAATCACAGTTCGAATCATAGATTGCATAGCACGTTTTTAGCGGTGTTGTCACTGGTGTTCGTCGCAGCATGCGCACCAACGATAAAAGTGCAGGCGCCCGATGAGCCTATTACCATTAATCTTAATGTAAAAATTGAACATGAAATTCGTGTCAAAGTTGAGAAAGATATCGACGATTTGTTTGCAGAAGAAGGAGGCTTGTTCTAATGAGAAATACTCCCAAAAAACCAATAGCGAATTCATTTTATAAAACGCCACATTACTTTCTGGTTACTTTATTTCTATGGATGGTTTTATTACCATTTTCAGCTTTTGCCTTGAACTTGCAAGAAGCAAAATCACAATTGCTCGTTGGTGAGAGCGTAACCGGTTATCTTGGTGTAGTGAAGCCCAGTGCAGGTGTCGCTGCATTGGTGAGTGACATTAATGCTAAACGTAAAACCAGTTATCAAAAAATAGCCAAACGGAACGGGACTAGCCTTTCTGCTGTCGAACAATTAGCGGCAAAGAAAGCGATAGAAAAAACTGCGCGTGGCCAAATGATTCAAACATCACCTGGCGGCGCCTGGATACGTAAATAGCTGCGTAAGTAGTCGGTTCAATAGAGCCGATTGACGCATTTGATATAAGAGGACAAAGTAATGGTGTTAACACAAATTAAATTAAAAGGTGTATTGCTTATTGTTGCCTTAGCCGTGTTAACCACAGCTTGTGCATCAAGTAAGTCAGGTAAGGTGTATTCACGTGATGAAACCCAAAACGTTCAAGTCGTAGAGGTGGGTACCGTCATCGCTATTGAAGACGTGCTTATCGAAGGTACTAAGACACCAATTGGCGCAGCAGCAGGTACCGTCGTTGGCGGTGTAATCGGAGCGGGTTCGGCTAATAGTTCAGGTGATCGCGTTCGTGGTGTGCTGGGTGCAGTCATCGGTGGTGTCGTTGGTGCCGCCGCAGAAGAAGGTTTTACACGTCGCAAAGGTCAAGAAATCACTATTGAACTTGACGGCGGTGGAGTGATATCCATAGTGCAAGAAGCTGATCAGCACATTGCAATCAATGACACCGTACGTATATTGACACAACCTAACGGTACTAAGCGTGTTACCCGTTAATAACGAGTCTTATTCGGTTTTTGTCTCTGTTGCCGTCGGTCTCTGTACTGGCGGCATCGGGCAACTTAGGCAGACAGAAATCACACGTAATAAATCCCAGCCTAGTACAGTCACTTCATTATCATAGCCAATGCATTGCGCGCATGCGGCGAGAAACTCTTGTTTAAGCAGCGGCACTAAATATTCCAATTGCTCTAATGCAGCGTTTACCGCATTCAAATTTAGGTCGTCAGGCGTAATACGCTGATTTACTTTTATTTTTAGCGGACTTAAGCCACTATCAAATGCTAGATCACGGTCAGCATTATTGTCATGGCTGACATTTGCTAGTAAAGATAAAACGGTTAGGCAAGCATTATCGACTTGATACAAGCCGTGGTAGTTACGCCGATATTTTTTGTTCTTGCCAGGTTTAATAAATTGCGAATCGAGAAAATGGCAGAGTAGGCGATAGTGCAACCATTCTTTATGGTCAGATACTTTGTCCGCCATAATAAACTGCATGAGCAACCATTTTAGTTGCTCATATTGCTGCGCTGATTGTTGCTTTAAGGCAGGAATAGCAATTTCAATCAACGGTAAAATTTCAGCAGGGTGCAGTGCGTCAACCAGAGCTTTTAAGCGCACAACTTCTTTTGCCATTGCTGGTGCGTCGGCAAGGTAAGTGAGCTGTTGGCTTTGTATGGCAGGGTTGCTATCTAGACGCATCGCCAACATCAATGCATAAGCCGAGGCAGGATTACGTGCTGCGTCATAGAGCGAAGTGGGTAGTGACTCGATCATTGCACCCGCTATTGCGATCATTACTGGGTCGAGCATACCAATGACTTTTAATGAATCAGCTAAGTTGTCAATAATGCTGGCGTTAGCCTTCGCTGTATCATCTAATACAGTTTTTGATGGTAGAGGTTTACCAGGTAAATACTTTCCATCCCAGTAACGGTCAATACGCGAAATACGTTGTTCTAATGGAGGGTGTGTAGCAAAAAAATTAAAGCTTCGCACCGATAACACATCACCAAAGAACATATGACTAAATTCTTTAGCACGGTGCGCGCGCACGCCCGTACCGACACCGGAACCAATGACTTTTAGAGCTCCAGCAATACCTTCAGGGTTGCGAGTGTATTGTACTGCTGAGGCATCGGCTAAAAACTCACGCTGTCGCGAGACAGCAGATTTAATTAAATTACCAAAAAAAGTGCCTATGGCGCCAATTAATACCAGGCTAGCACCCGCTCCCAAAGCAAACGCGGCACTGCCACCTAAATTATTGCGACGATAAGAACGGCTCCGCCCCATTACGCAAACTAAAGAGCGCCCAGATTGACCAATAAAAATAATGCCTGATAAAGCAGTAATCAAATTTAAGTTAAGACGCATATCGCCATGCAGAATATGGCTGAACTCATGAGCAATAATGCCTTGTAGCTGATCACGTGTGAGACGTTGCATGGCGCCACGTGTAATGCCTAATACTGCATCGCTATCAGAGTAGCCGGCAGCAAAAGCATTGATCGTAGTTTCATCAAGAACAAATATTGGTGGTACAGGCATGCCCGCAGCTATCGCCATTTCTTCAACGACATTCAATAGCTGTCGTTCATCAGGATCTTGTGTATCAGAATAGATAGGTACACCACCTAAGCGCTCAGCAATGGTGTAACCGCCTTTGCCGAGTTGAATGCGTTTGTAAAGTACAGCGCCACCGACTAAGGTAATAACCACTAACGCAGTTTTAAATAACAAAACCCAGTCAAGATAATCAGCTATCGAAGTGCTGGCGCCGATTTTTCCCCAAATTGAAAGCCCCCATAAGCTACTGGCAACCACGAGAGTTGTTAAGGCAATAATTAAAATAACCGCGATAACAAACAGGGTAACGAGTTGCCCTGTTTTTTTGCGTGCTTGGTCTTGTTGTTCAAAAAAATTCATAAGCGTGTATAGGTGCTAGTGATAGTGAAAAACGTAGGCGGTGCAGTACTGGCTAGGCGGCAAGCGATGAACAAGCCCAATTTATATCAAGTTTATAAAGAATAAACGAGCATTGTGAATCATTTGCCAGCACCGCCAGGGCAAGTGAGCTAGTTTTTCTTTAAAAAGAAACTTTAGGTGCGTCCTGAATCACCTCACTATCAGGCATTTCTAGTAGCACAGCATCTCTAGGGTGACCGAAGGTCTTGGCAAGAAAAATCGGTGGAAAGCTTTGACGGTATTCATTATAAGCCGTTACCGCATCATTGAATGCTTGGCGCGAGAAAGCCACTTTGTTCTCAGTAGTAGTTAACTCTTCAGACAACTGCATCATATTTTCATTGGCTTTGATGTCAGGGTAGGCTTCAACTAATAAATTAAATTTACCCATCGAAGCGCTAAGTCGGCTTTCAGCCTGGCCTAAATTCTTCATAGCCGTTTCGCTGCCAGGGTTGGCGCGTGCCGCGTCAAGCATAGCGCTAGCACCATTACGTGCCGCAACTACGGACTCAAGCGTTTCCCGCTCATGTTTCATATAACCCTTGGCGGTTTCAATCAGGTTAGGGATGAGATCATAACGCCGTTTGAGTTGTACCTCAATTTGCGCAAAGGCATTTTCAAAACGATTTTTCAAGCTAACTAAATTATTGTAGATGCCAATGATATACAGCACCAAAGCAACAATAACGACCAAAACAATAATCAGAGAATAGTCCATAAAACCCTCCCATGAGTGAGTGTGACGAGATTACTGAAGTGTATTAGAATTTTTAATTGAGTTTTGGGGGATATGTGGAAAAACTTTATTTTTTCAAGAAAAAGTTAAGCTAAGTGATTGATAGTATTGAATGTGGAGTGAGTATGCTTATCGCTAAACTTATTTTCATGCCAAGTAAAATAACGACGTTTGTAGGAAATAAAGAGAACAAAAGGGGCAGAGTGTGCGGCTCGTGCAACCAGTTTGATGCTGCATATTTTGGTTTGCGAGTGTAGGCTGCCAGCAGGCGTCTATTGAGAGGATGCGCTTAGGGTTTGCGTGAAAGGTTGTTATGGCTGTCTTGGCAGGGTCCGTTGGCCTGAGCGGGTCTAAATGGATGATTAACGCTTTTATTGGCAATTCATTTGTGTTAGCGTAAAGCTATGAGCAATATATCGACAACGCCAATGATCTCAGTCCAGCTTCCTGCTGGTGCTTGGCTTTCGCTCGCTCTACTACGACTACTGCCGTAAGGCAGACAATTCCTCGCATAACTGGCGTCGCGCCAGAAAATCTCACAGAACATCCCCCCTACTTCTTTTTTGAATGCGTTGGCTCGGTTACACTTGCCGTAGTCTTTGGAGTTGAATAATGAGCAGCACAGTTGTGAACAGTAAAGAAAAATTGATTATTTTTGACACCACCTTACGCGATGGTGAGCAAAGTCCTGGTGCGTCGATGACCAAGGACGAAAAAGTCCGTATTGCCAAGGCTCTTGAGCGTATGAAGGTTGATGTCATTGAAGCCGGTTTTCCTATGGCCAGCCAAGGCGACTTTGATGCGGTTAAAGCCGTCGCCGATGCGGTTAAAGACAGTACGGTTTGTGGTTTAACCCGTGCGCTGAACAAAGATATTGACCGTGCTGGTGAGGCCTTAAAAGGTGCTAACTCGGCGCGTATTCATACCTTTATTGCGACGTCACCGATTCATATGAAAGCAAAGTTACGTATGGAGCCTGATCAGGTGGTTGAGCATGCTGTAGCTGCGGTAAAACGTGCGCGTAAATATACAGACAATGTTGAGTTTTCACCTGAAGACGCTGGGCGCTCTGAATTTGAATTTTTATGTCGTGTGCTTGAGGCGGTGATTGATGCGGGTGCGACGACGGTGAATATTCCTGATACGGTTGGTTACAGTGTGCCGCAACAATTTGGTGAAACGGTTCGTCGTTTGATTGAGAACGTGCCTAACTCTGATAAGGCAGTCTTTTCGGTGCATTGCCATAATGATTTAGGTTTGGCGGTTTCTAACTCGTTGTCTGCCGTAATGAATGGCGCACGCCAAGTTGAGTGTACGATTAATGGTTTGGGTGAGCGAGCAGGGAATGCGGCTTTAGAAGAAATTGTCATGGCGATACGTACGCGTGCGGATGTATTTCCTTGTGAAGTCAGTATTGATGCAACGCAGATTGTGCCGTGTAGTCGTTTGGTGTCGAGTATTACTGGTTTTGCTGTACAGCCGAATAAGGCGATTGTTGGTGCCAATGCTTTTGCGCATGAATCGGGTATTCATCAAGATGGTGTGTTGAAGCATCGCGAGACTTACGAAATCATGCGTGCTGAAGACGTCGGCTGGGGTGCTAGCCGTATGGTCTTGGGTAAGCATTCGGGGCGAAATGCATTTCGTACGCGTTTGGCTGAATTAGATATTACTTTTGACTCGGAAGAAGAGTTGAATGTTGCTTTTGGTCGTTTTAAAGACTTGGCGGATAAAAAGCATGATATCTATGATGATGATTTACAGGCTTTGGTGACCGAAGCCAACCTTGAGGCGGAGAACGAGCATATTAAATTGGTCTCGGTCAAAGTGGCGTCTGAAACGGGTGAAAAGCCGCAAGCTGAAATTGTTTTGTCTGTTAATGGTGAAGAGAAACAAGCAATGGAAGGTGGTGCTGGTGCTGTCGATGCGGTGTTTAAGGCGATTGAGTCGATTGTGCAAAGTGACTCTGAGTTGCAGTTGTATTCGGTAAACAATATTACAACGGGTACGGATTCGCAGGGTGATGTGACTGTACGCTTGTCTAAGGATGGCCGTATTGTTAATGGTCAGGGTGCAGATACTGATATTGTTATCGCCTCGGCCCGCGCTTATATTCATGCGGCAAATAAAATTGTCACTCCGCGTGATCGCGCGCACCCGCAGACGTCGCCGGTCTAGCACGTGTCGTCTCTATCTTCTGATCAACAGCATGCCGAATATCTTCGTGCAATGGGTATTCAGCGTTGGCAGTTACGCAATGTTGAGCCTCAGATCGTAGAGGAAGCTGAGCCTGTTGCTGAGGTCGTTGAGAGTGTCATTGAAGCATCGGCTCCAGCGGTTAAGCGTGCTGACGTTGTGTCGCCAGTCGAAACCAATAATGACAGTGAATGGTGGTCGCTTTCTGATGAAGTGGTGGCGTGTCGGCAATGCGAGTTACATCAGAACCGAACACAAACGGTGTTTGGTGTCGGTAACCAACGTGCTGATTGGTTGATTATTGGCGAAGCGCCTGGCGCTGATGAAGACCGGGAAGGTGAGCCTTTTGTTGGTCGAGCGGGTAAACTGCTGACGCAAATGATTTTGGCCTTGGGTTATGAGCGTGAGGATGTCTATATCGCGAATATTCTTAAGTGCCGGCCGCCGAACAATCGTGATCCGTTGCCCGATGAGGTGCGCAGTTGCGAAAGCTATCTTAAGCGCCAAATTGCTTTGATTCAGCCGAAGATTATTGTCGCCGTTGGTCGCGTTGCGGCTCAAAATTTGCTAAAAACGGATGCTAAGATCGGTGAAATGCGTGGTCGTACTTATCATTATGGTGAGAGCGAGACGCCTGTAGTCGTCACGTATCATCCTGCTTATTTGTTGCGTTCTCCAGGTGAGAAAGCAAAATCTTGGCAAGATTTGCGTATGGCCAAGCGGGTTTTTCTTGAGGCGTGAGATTTGTTTTTTTGTAATTAATTTGCCGATATTAACTTTAGAGTCAGCTAAGTTGGACGATTATTAACCTTATGGCTTGTAAAAAAGAGCAAATTGAAGCGTCGCTATCCGACAAAAGTGTTATTCGACCGATGGAGCAATATGATGTGCCTGCGGTATTGGCACTTGAGCAGCGTGCCTATGAATTTCCTTGGACTGAAGGAATATTTAATGACTGTTTGCGTGTTGGTTACCATAGCTTTGTCATAGAGCGTGACAGTAGGGTAGTTGGCTATGTGCTGATGAATACGGTTGTCGGCGAGGCACATATCTTGAACCTGTGTGTTGACCCTGATTGTCACCGGCAGGGCATTGCTCGTGCCTTATTGAATTATATTACCGATCTTGCGGTTGTATTTAAGTCTGTTTCTTTATTTCTTGAAGTGCGGGAGTCTAATGCGGCTGCGCTGGCTTTATATCGAACTAGTGGTTTTGATGAAATTGGTATTCGGCGTAATTATTATCCAGCACCCGTTGGGCGTGAGGATGCCATTATGCTGGTTAAGCAGCTAGATCTTGAGCGGATGTAGTCTGTTTGTTTCACACTAGTGGTTTTGTCGAGTTTTTTTCCAAAGTGTTATCAATATTAACCAGAGCGCGCCGGCTAGTGCGCCGAATAAGTGTGCTCGTGTAGCGACAGTGACCTGATTGGTTAGTCCTTCCCCAAGTTCCCCTGAAAACTGTTGCATAGCTATATATAGACTAAACATTGCAATGGCGATGCCATTGAATAGTTTGTTGTGCTGATAGTCTTGCAGTGCGGCAAAATAAAATAAACCAATCAATACGCCAGAAAGCCCGCCATACCATTTTAGTTCTTGGCTAAAGATAATTAGGCACAAGCTAATCGTTAGCATAATGAAAATAAGTGTCGCTAGTAGTTGTTGCCATTGAGAAAAATATTTCCCGTAGTAGCGCTGCAACAGTAACACCCCAACAGTATTTAATAACCAATGTGTCCATGATAAGTGTGCGAGGTGTCCACTTAGCATGCGCCATATTTCGCCATTTAACACATCATTAAAGTTCAAATAAAAAAAATCTCTGATATTGCTTGGTAATAGCATAACGAGAGTACTGACTATCGCCAGCCAATAAAGAGATGGAGTTTTACTAAAAACTGCTAACGACATATTTTTGTCGCCCTATTGAGGTTAGTCGCGCCAAGTAAATGATTTATCACGATTTCTTGTTTTGCCAACTTGCGCACATTGTTTCATTCCTACGCTTCCTAGAATCAACCCTATAAAAAAATTGACTGCGGTCGATAAGCAGATAAATGCCCAGTGGATGGGTTCTAGAAGTGAGTTGAAGCATGAGAAGAATTATACCGTTAGTTTTATGTTTTTGGGTGAGTGCTGTTAGTGCTAACGCAGTTGATTTGCCAATTACTATTGCTGACCAGCCTTATATGATCGAGTTGATTGAAAACACTACATTAATGAATCAATCTTCTCAGCAACTGGGTGGAGAAACCGGTGAGCATTACTACGGTACGATTTCGCAAGTTGCAGGCAGTTGGGCTCGTGTCTCAAAGGTTGAAGGAAAATGGCAAGGTATAGTATCTGTGCTAGGCGTTTTATATGTTGTCGATCAATCTATTGGTGCTTCTCTATCATTGGCTCAGGCAGCAAGCGTTACCGAGCCAGTACAGGCGCTAAGCAACTTTTCTGACAATATGGGTAGTTGTGGATCTGGTGATCACGATATTGCTCAAGCGATGATCGATATGAGCATGACGTCAGAACCTGGAGTGGTTGCTGAGACAACTTTGTCTACCTTTTGTCAGCGCCAAGTTAATGGTGTCTGTATATTGCCTGAAATAGAATTTGTTTTCGATTTGGAATTTCAGGCTTTATTTGGTGCTGATGCAATGACGCAGGCTACGGCATTGGTCAATACTGCGGAGGGTTTTTATAACCAGGATAGAATGGAAGCAGATGGTAATAATGGTCTTAATATGGCCTTTGATGCGATGACGTTTACATTTTTGACTGGCGCAACTTTTACTAGCAGTACTGATTCGGGTGCCTTTCTAGGGGATATTCAAGTTAAAAAAGCGGCGGGTCTGCCTTTTACGCAAAATATTCGCGCTCTGACTCATGTAGTGACAGGACGTGATTTTGATGGCAGTACTGTCGGTATAGCCTTTGTTGATGCTCCGGGCCAGCAAGTTATCTGTAATGCCAACGGGTTTAGTTCTGGTACGAGCTCGGTCGCTGGCAGCGGTACTAATCGTATTCCACTTACCGCTGTGATTGTTGCACATGAGATAGGCCACAATCTGGGCGCGAATCATGATTCACAAGGCAGTAATGCTGCGTGTCCATCCGGCACACATATTATGTCGCCGTCAATTAGCAGTAATTTATCAGGTTTTTCAGCTTGCTCCGTAGCGGATATTGAAAGTGCAATAGCGCGAGTCGCGTCACCAGAACTCTGTTTTAGTTTTCCTATTGATATAGACGTTGCCATATTAAATCAAATGATCCCTAGTGCTGTTAACACGGGTGATCTATTTAACTCTTCATTTACAGCACAAGTTACTGGAAGCACGGCAAACCAAGTTAATCAAATTATTATGAATGGTGAATTAAATACCGGTGCGAAGTTTGTTTCAGTAACAGCAAACGGAAGCACATGTTCCTTAGCGACATTAAATGGTATTGAGAATAGCAGCTATGAATGTACTGTTAATAGTCCCCCTGTAGGAGGTGTAGCAGTGAATATGGTTTCCGAAGTGACAGGGCTAAATCATCAAGTTGTTATAGAGAGTGCCATTACAATTGTTACGACGAATAATGGAACAATCGATAGTATTGTGACGGGTAATGTTATGACCAATAGCGTGACAAATACCGTTAATGTGGCAGATGTGGTAAATTTGGCAGCACCAGTTAGTAATAGCTCTTCTGGCGGTGGCGGAGGAAGTTTGGGTTGGCCGTTGATACTGGGTTTGGGATTGTCGTTATTTCGCCGTAAAGCAGATTAGTTTCATTCCTATCATTTTATGAGTATGATCGTTTTTTCTGGATCAGAGTAAGTAGTAGCAGTTTAGAAAACTATAGTGATATCAATAATGCGGTGGTTTTTCATCTGCCGCATCGGTGCTATTTGATACGCCTTGCAGGCTTTGATAGCGGTCGGTTAATAGTCTAGATAGTTCCTCTAGTTGATCTATTTGTTTTTGTTGCTTTGTTACGACATCGTTGAGTTGTTGGATGGTGTCCTCTTGATAGGCGATGCGTGTTTCTATATCGACAAATCGATTTTCATTCATCTTTTTGCTCCGTTGTTTATTCTGTAACTGCTATGGTTTGTCATATTTTAGTGTGTTATTGCCTGCAATAATAAATTTATCTTGCAGCTGTCGCTCTTCAATTAGAAGGGGGGTAATCGCGATTAAGTCAACCTTTTGGTTTAAGTTTGATACGACGATTTCTTGCAAGCATTTAGAGCTCGCTCAATCCTTACATATTCTATTCCACATTTGATTACTTAATTTATTTTTTATATAGGATTCTCACGTATGTCTAATGTTACTGCCGGCCAGGTTAAATAGTTTAACGAATCCAAAGAATTTGGTTTTCTTGAACAAGAACAAGATCTAAATGTGTTTATTCACTTTAGTGCTATTTAAGGCGATGGTTTTAAAACGCTTACTGAAGGGCAAAAAGTGGAGTTTAATGTAACGCCTATACTAAGTTATCGGTATTTAAATATGCCGTCGTGATAGCATATTTTTTCTAAACTGTCGCGTTTCTTAATGTGTTAGCGGTTTATATTTGATGCGACTTGGTTGGTTTGCATATGCGCCCAGGCGTCGTTTCTTATCTTCTTCATAGTCGGCGTAGTTGCCGGCAAACCATTCCACTTTGCTGTCACCCTCGAACGCGAGGATGTGTGTGGCAATACGGTCTAAAAACCAACGATCATGCGATACGACTAGAGCGGTGCCTGCAAAATCTAGCAGCGCTTCTTCTAAGGCGCGTAGAGTTTCTATATCGAGATCATTGGTAGGCTCATCAAGTAAGATGACATTACCACCGCTGCGTAGTAATTTGGCAAGATGAACGCGATTGCGTTCTCCGCCTGATAATTTCCCGATCCGTTTTTGTTGATCTTGGCCCTTAAAATTAAAACGACCGACATAAGCTCGCGATGGCATTGCGAATTTGCCGACTTGAATAATATCTGAGCCGCCGCTGATTTCTTCCCATACCGTTTTGCTGTCGTCAAACTGATCACGCATTTGCGTGACGGAGACGAGTTGAACTGTTGGGCCTATGGTAAGTGCACCATTGTCGGGTTGTTCATCGCCAGTAAGCATTTTTAGCAGGGTGGATTTTCCCGCACCGTTAGGCCCAATAATGCCGACAATGGCACCAGGTGGGATAGAGAAGTTTAGGTCTTCGATAAGTAGTCGCTCATCAAACCCTTTTTGTACATGCTCAGCGTTAATGACAACGTCGCCTAAACGTTCGGCGACAGGAATATAAATTTCGTTAGTTTCGGCGCGCTGTTGATAGTCGCGAGAATTAAGTTCTTCAAACCGTGCGAGCCGTGATTTGCTTTTTGCGTGACGACCTTTTGCGTTGGAGCGTACCCAATCTAATTCATGCTTGATTGCTCGTTGCCGGGCAACTTCTTGTTTGGCTTCTGTAGAGAGCCGGGCATCTTTTTGTTCTAGCCAGGAGCTGTAATTGCCTTCCCAGGGTATGCCATGGCCGCGGTCTAGCTCGAGAATCCAGCCTGCAACATTATCGAGGAAGTAGCGATCATGGGTGATAGCAACCACGGTGCCTGTGTATTCGGCAAGGAATTGCTCTAACCAGCCAACAGATTCGGCGTCGAGATGGTTTGTGGGCTCGTCGAGCAATAGCATATCGGGCTTAGACAATAATAGGCGACATAATGCGACGCGGCGTTTTTCTCCACCAGAGAGCTTGCTAACATCGGCTTCCCATGGTGGTAACCGCAATGCATCGGCGGCTATGTCAAGTGTGCGCTCTATCTCCCAGCCACCACAAGCATCGATGGCGTCTTGAAGTTTGCCTTGTTCGGCGAGAAGGTCAGTCATCTCGTCATCGGTCATAGGCTCAGCAAATTTATCGCTAATGGCATTGAAGCGTTGCAGCAGGTCTATAGTTTCACCCATGCCTTCTTCGACATTGCCACGAACGTCTTTGTCGTTATTGAGCTCTGGCTCTTGTGATAAGTAGCCTATGCGGATATCTGGTTGGGGTCTTGCTTCACCATTAAACTCAGTATCAACGCCGGCCATGATGCGCAGTAAAGTCGATTTTCCGGCTCCGTTGAGGCCAAGCACACCAATCTTGGCGCCAGGAAAAAAGGATAGGGAGATATCTTTTAAAATTTCGCGTTTTGGCGGTACCACTTTGCCAACGCGGTTCATGGTATAAACGTATTGAGCCATTTGCTAACCTTATGATGTATTGCTTAATTTTACTAAGTTATTTTTACCCTTGGTGTGTCTGGTCAAATACCTTGTGCGCTGCGGCGAGTGCTACACCCTTTTCTATAGGCGCATTAACGCTGCTTAATGTATCTTCAAGTGCATTAAGACAGAGCAATACATTGCGACGGTTTGAGGCATAGCCCATTAAACCAATGCGCCATACTTTGCCTGCCATGACGCCAAGACCAGCGCCGATCTCAAGATTGTAGTCGGCTAAGAGCTTGCTGCGAACCGCGGCATCGTTAACACCTTCAGGGATTGTGACGGCATTAAGTTGTGGCAGGCGGTCGGCTTTGTTGACAACAAATTTCAGTCCCATTGCTTCTAAGCCATCACGTAAGGCTTGATGATTATGGTTATGACGTGCCCATGAGTTTTCTAACCCTTCTGCTTGTAAGATAACTAGCGATTCATGCAAAGCATATAAGGCATTAATTGGGGCGGTATGATGATAAGCACGCTTGGCCCCGGCGCCCCAGTAGCTCATAACGAGATTTAGGTCGAGAAACCAGCTTTGCACTTTATGTGTGCGTGACTTGATTCGTTCGATTGCGCGTTCGCTAAAACTGACCGGCGAAAGTCCTGGTGTGCAGGATAGGCATTTTTGGCTGCCTGAATAAATTGCATCGATATCCCAGTCATCGACTTTTAATGGTGAGCCACCCAATGATGTCACTGCGTCGACAATAGTAAGACAGTCATGGTCATGCGCGAGCTTTACCAGGGTTTCAACATCTGAGCTGGCGCCAGTAGAGGTTTCGGCGTGGACCATTGCGACGATTTTTGCATCAGGGTTGGCTTTAAGTGCTGCTTCTAGTTTGTTGGCGTCGATGGCGTCGCCCCAAGCATCTTCAACCATTACGGCTTTACCGCCACAGCGTTCGACATTTTCTTTCATGCGTCCGCCGAATACACCGTTTTGGCAAATAATGACGGTGTCGCCAGGTTCGACAAGATTGACAAAGCAGGTTTCCATGCCTGCTGAGCCAGGCGCTGATACGGGCATGGTCAGTGCATTTTTAGTTTGAAAGCCATACTGTAACAAGCTTTTTAACTCTTCCATCATGACAATAAACTGCGGGTCGAGATGGCCGATGGTTGGCCGTGACATAGCTTCTAAGATACGTGGGTTAACGTCAGATGGGCCGGGTCCCATGAGGGTGCGTTGCGGCGGAATAAATGATGCGATTGTCATGGGTTTTTCCTCTACCTTAGATAAGCGTGTTGAGTAAGTTGATGGCTGCCGCATTCTGCCAGATAAGTGCAGCGTGAATAGCCAGATACTAAAGGGCGACTAGTCTATCGATAAACCGAGTTTTTTGCTATCTGCTGGGTTTGTTTACTGCTTTGAACGCTAGTAACCACCTTAAGTTTAAGGATTATTTGTCGATATTTTCTTATGACAAGGAGCTATGTACACTGCTATGGATGAACTGTGGCGCTTAATCATGGTGAGGTCTATCAGGGATTTAAATGCCAAATTTAAACTTCGAAAATGTATTAGAGGTAGCGCTGTACGGCGTATTGAGCTTCGCGCAAGGTGGCCAGCTTGTTTTTGCAAATAATGTTAGACGTAAAATATTTATGTCTGAAGAAGCTGAGTAAGAACAGCAACCCAATATTATGGATCTACTTTATTTGAGGTAGAGAGAGATAAATTTTGTTGTGTCGGTGTATCTCCATGATGGGGAAGAAAAAGGCGTAGCTTAATGTTTTTGTTTGATGCTCGAAAGGCGTGTTAAGTCTGTGTATGATGCCTGACTATGATTAAAGCGCTGACTCTAAATGATTATGTTCGTTCTGATGTAATTGAATCGCTACATAGCGTTAATGACTTTGTGCGCTGGACAACAACTTGTCTCAATTCTGCTGATTTAAGTTATGGGCATGGTTATGCCGATGCAGTTGATGAGGCTATTGTTTTGGTCTTGCATGCCATAAACATGATAATGCCTGTTGCCCCTGAAACATTTCAATCGCGATTGTCTGCATTAGAAAAACGTCAAATTATCACTTTGGTTGAGCAGCGTATTAATGACCGCATTCCTGTAGCCTATCTTACGCAGCGCGCGCAATTTTCTGGTTTAGATTTTTATGTCGATGAGAGAGTGTTGGTACCCCGTTCACCTATAGCAGAGCTCATTGAACAAGGTTTTGAACCGTGGATACAAGCGGATACGGTAGAGCGTGTGCTAGATTTATGTACGGGAAGTGGTTGTATCGGTATTGCTTGCGCTTATGGCTTCCCGGATGCGAAGGTTGATTTGGTTGACCTCTCTGATGACGCTTTGGCGGTGGCCCAGCTCAATATTAGTCAGCACGGTTTAGAAGATGAAGTTTTCGCAATAAAATCTGATTTATTTGCAGCTCTGGATGGCCGGTCCTACGATTTGATTGTTAGTAATCCGCCTTACGTTCCTCAGGATAGTTACGATAATTTGCCGGCAGAATTTGATCACGAGCCTGAAATGGGTTTGGTTTCAGGTGTGGATAGATTAAAACATGTCACACGAATTTTCAATGAAGCGGCTAAATATCTGACTGATACGGGGTGGTTATGCGCTGAGGTAGGGGAAGCGCGGTATGCCTTGGAAGAAAAAT
>JAADIY010000002.1:15017-15326 GCA_013151045.1 Gammaproteobacteria bacterium | reverse complement strand
GGCTGATATCAGTAAAGGTTTACTTTCAATTAAGTCGCCTGTAGCACGCGCATTAATCGGTAAAGAGGTGGGTGAAATCGCTACCGTCAATGCACCGGCTGGCGAGATAGAATACGAAATTGATTCAGTCAGCTACGACGAATAACGATGTTTAGCAACCCTGGCTTAGCAAAATTTAATCTAGGTGAACGCATACTACTGACACTTTGGGTGGGTGGTACCTGGACAGTTGGTTATATCGTAGCACCCGTATTATTCAAGTTTTTAGAAGCTGATAGACAATTGGCCGGCGCACTGGCAGGAGAAATG
>JAADIY010000002.1:0-14993 GCA_013151045.1 Gammaproteobacteria bacterium | reverse complement strand
GCTGTTACTTGTTAGCGGTGCGCTAAGCGGTATAAGTACAGCTATTAAATCATGGCGCTGGTGGGTAATTATTGCAATGCTGATCTTGGTGTTAGCCAGTTTGTTCGGTGTGCATCCAATGATAGCCGAGTTGAAATTGCAAAAAGATATTATGGATGCGGTCGAATATAAATCTCAATTTGGTAAGCTGCACGGCCTCTCTGCAGTAATGTATCTTGTGCTCAGTATACTTGGTTTAATCTTAGTTGTTTTCGGTTTACGCCGACCCTCACTAGATCGCATCTAGATAGCGCTATGTCCAAATCACGCAAAACGCGTAAGGCATTAATGTTCGTTATCTTTATTGGTTTTGCCTTGATAATGCGCGCTATCGTAGATATTTTTATGGGTGAAGTTGTCAATGTCCAGCTAGCGATAGCCGGAGTGCTCATAGTGGCTATTGGTGTCTATTTCTCCCGCCAACTGATGCCGAATGAAGAAAGATAAATACCTTTTTTAGCAGTACAAAATTCAGCTAAGCTTCTCCACGGTATATTTTTCATATCAATTTAGTGAAAAATGTCATCGCAATTATTTGTGCAGTAAATCCTTTCAATAGATTATTAGCGTTCGCTCTCCTTGGCGGTTAGCGTAAGCCAATTATTATTACGCCGGAAGCTAAGGCGTTAGGCATGTTTTTACTGCGACCTAGGTAGATATAGAATAGTTAGCTTATCATGGCTAGTTTTAATTTTTCATAAGGCGTTTTTCCATTATGTGCGAAGTGCGGCCGAAGGAAGTTATGATAATCCTCCCACTGTTTAAGTTTGGCTCTTAATTTGACGTCACCGGTGTATCAAGGACTTGGTAAAATTCACGCTGATTAATTAAATGAGAGCGTTCGACCTTGCCATTGAATCTTGGTGTGGCGGGCTTGATATAGACATGCTGTATCCCTTGGTCTGCCTCGTGCCAATGAAATTTGGTTTGGAACTCATGGCCGTTATCTGTTCTGGTCATTTTAATGCGATAGCGTTAGCTTGACTATGCTTATCATAGATTTTTATGAGCGCGTATACGGGTGCAGTCATCAATGGCGGTATATTGCAATCGTTTAATACGATTTCCTTCTTTATTTTTAAACAACTGAAATTTAACATCGATTTGGACATGGTGTCCGGGGACTGTTTTCTCACAGCGTTTGAACTTGCTGCGTGAACGTATCTTGATATTCTCAGGTAGTCGATTGAGTTTATTTCTGACCAATACATTGCAGCATCCATTAGGAGATACTTTGATGCTTTTGAATCGCTGTGCATTAGGCGCGAAGGAATTGTGGCTAAACCGCGTTTAACGGTGGTTAATGAGGGTGCTAAGAAAAAGTCCCACAAATCTCCTAAGCAGAATTTGGGAGAAAAATAAAAGCGATTACACGTTAACGCAACCACTTTATTTTTAAGGACTTAATTGGCGCGCCCTGAGAGGTTCGAACTCCCGGCCGCCTGGTTTGTAGCAACGTAATCAATTATAATTCATTGATTTTATTGATTATTTTGACGGACAAAGTAGTACTGTTGTCGAAAATCTCTGACTGCATGGGTGAGGCCCTTGCGGTCGTACTGAAGGAGAAGTTTTGAATCATATTTATCGGACGTTTATGCAGAGTTTATCCAGCTTTTGGCAACACTGCTTGCATTTAAGACCGATAAGGGTAACATTATGGCAAATATAACAATGATTAATGCCTCTTTAGCGATGAATAAGAGGCGAATGGATTTAAGTTTTTACGCGTGGGTAACCACATGGATGCTAAGGGATAGCCGATTTACCGCTTGCACTCCGTATACATGACACAGCCCTCGCTTTATCGAATATGGACGAATGGGGCAATCTGTCGTGCGCAATTATCTGATAACGAGTCTGTTAGGGTTAACATTACTTCTTGGTTTATCTTCAGCTTTAGCAAGCCCAGGTACCGAC
The DNA here is from genome assembly GCA_013151045.1 of Gammaproteobacteria bacterium. Classification (GTDB taxonomy): domain Bacteria; phylum Pseudomonadota; class Gammaproteobacteria. The sequence continues at coordinate 13,034 of JAADIY010000002.1, read as the reverse complement.
TGGCTAGAAACGCAGTTAACTAGTAATGGCAGTTTCCAAAACCCCAATGATATTGCACTCCCTATTCAGTCAACTTCTGAAACACTACGCGCCTTTGCCTTCAGTACGCCGCCAACAACGATTGATCTAACGTCTTCGCTACAGTTTGTTAACGACGCAGCCTTTGACAATACAGAAAACCTCACACGAAAAATTATTGCCAATATTGATGCAGGTAATGATGTATCCGCGCTGATAACGCAGTTATTAACGCATCAAAATCGAGACGGAGGTTTTGGCGAACTCCCTGGTTATGACAGCACGACGCTAGATACCGCTTTTGCAGCAGAAGCATTTGCTTTAGCTAATCAAGCAAGGAGTAGTGCAGCAGGATTTGCCGTTGGTTATTTGCAAACTACTCAACAATCAAATGGTGGTTGGGCTTTAGGAGATAATAACTCCTCAATATATGTCAGTGCATTAGCACTAAATGCCATCTCACAATATCGCAATGTATTTAGCTTGGGAAATAACATAGATCAAGCGCGTACTTATCTTTTGGGGCGGCGAAATATCAATAATTTATGGGGTGAAGTATTTGAATCCGCTTTATCTTTAATCGCAATTGTACCGACGCTTATTGATCGAAGTGGGTTGCAAGATAGTTTAGATGCATTGGGCCAATCTCGATCGGCTAATGGTAGCTTTGCTAATGATGTTTATCAAACTGCACTCGCAGAACGCGCATTGAGCTTAGCTGTTTTACCCAGTCCAGATGAAATTATTATTAGCGGTCGCGTGGTAGATGGTGATACTGGCTTGCCGCTAAGCAGTGTTGTTGCAACGCTAATTGGCCCTCAAACAATAAGCGAGACGACAAATAATGATGGTGGTTTCTCATTTGAGAATCTTCAACCAGGCACGTATAACCTGGTATTACAGTTAGAGAATTACAGTGAAATATCCACGAGTATTCCACTACAGCCTGGACAACAGCTAGATCTGGGTGTACTACGTATGTCGCTTGCAGCGGCGTCACCGACTACTGGTGTACTAATCGGCACTGTGGTGAGTTCTGATTCAGGTGCTGCGTTAGCCAATGCCCAAATCAGTATTACCGGACCAAGTAATTTAACGACAACCACGGGGGCTGATGGTAGTTATCAGATTGTCAATATTTTACCTGGAAGTTATGCCATCCAGGCCAATGTTGCAGGGTTTGTTTCAGCAAGTGGTGCATCAACCATCAACGCGGGACAAACCTTGGTATTTTCGCCTCAGTTAATACCGCTGGCAGAGGTTGCGGTCACAGTGAGCGGTAGCATTTTGTCGCAAGGCGCCGGACTACCTTTGGTGGGCGTTGAGATTCGTGTACAAGGTAGTGGCAATAACGAGACCGCATTGACCGATGCGGCGGGTAGTTATGTGATTGATGATCTGCAACCTGGCGATTTAACGATAACGGCATCGTTGACAGGTTTTCAGACGGTCAGTGGCAGCGTGAGTGCGCCTGATGCTGCGTCGATAAACTTTTCTCCAAATCTTGTCGAAGAGGGTCAGGAAGTAACACCACAGCCAGGAGGATTGATGGGAACAGTATTTGATCCTGTTGCTGACAGTGCGCTATCAGGTGTAAGCATCACACTTGATACAGGCGCAGAAACACAGACACTTATCTCAGGTATCGATGGAGACTTTAGTTTTGGATCGATCATAGCCGGACCCGTAACCCTGAGCTTTACAAACCCAGGGTTTGATCCTAGATCAATAACCATAGATGTCGTTGATAATACGATTATTGATCTAGGCCAAATTAATCTCTTGCCAGCGGGCTTTATCGAAACCGCAGGCATTGTCGGTAGTGTTGTGGATATCCGTACTGGTCAGGCTTTGCAAGGAGTGATGGTTGATCTACTACTAGTCTCAGGTAATCGAGGTTTTGTGACAGGGGTAAATGGCTTGTTTGAATTCGAAGGCATTACCGATACGACAGCGACAATTAATTTCACATTCACTGATTATGAGCCAGTGTCGCGCCAAATTTCTCTGCTACCCGGTGCAATACTCGATATTGGAGAAATTCGTTTACGTGAAATAGATGTCGAAGTGTTATTGCCAGATTTTGCCATCCAGTCTTTAAGCAATAACAATATTGTTTCAGATGCGCAAACTTTCGAGGTCAGTGGTGATATAGGTGTGACCATAGCCAACCGAGGTAATGCAATATCGAATATTCCGCTGGATGTGCTGGCGTTTTACGATGCAGATAATGATGCATTCTTTGATCCCGTAATAGATATTGCATTAGGTCAATCGCAACTGCTTTCAGACCTTGTGCCGGATGTAACGATAGATGTAAGTATCGAAGTGTCAGGTAGCCTGCCGTTTAGAGACGCACCGATCAGTGTCTGGGTTGATGCAAGTCAAACATTAACTGAATTGTCAGAAGCCAATAATATCGAATCGACCTCGCGGTTCTGCGCAACAGAAACAACAGCACCAACGGTCGATCTCGCATTTTGTCTAGATGGTTCTGGTAGTGTTGGCAGTGCAGATTTCCAATTGCAGTTAGAAGGTACAGCACTCGCAATAGAAAACCCGAATATTGTCCCGCGAGATGGGTCGGTGCGTATTTCAGTGATTCAGTTTGCCGGTGGTATTCGTACCGAGCTAGCGCCGACCATAGTGGAATCAGATACTATCCAGACCATAACGAATGCCATTCGTGGCGTACCACAAATGCGTGGTGGTACACCGATAGCAAGGTGTATTGATAGTGCATCATCGTTAATTCTCAATGCGCTGCCTGCAAGTTCTCAGCAGGTGATTGATATATCAACTGATGGTCGACCTGATAACGCAGCTGGTGCGCTAGCAGCGATGCAACGAGCAGAGCAAGCTGGGGTCGATTCGATTAATGCCATTGGCGTTGGCGGTGCCGACCTTAACTTTTTAAGCCAACTTGTTTTTCCGCAACCAGCGGGAGGCGATCAAGGTTTCGTCATAGGGGTTAATACCTTCGAAGAATATGTCGCTGCCTTGTCAGGCAAAGTGCAACAAGAGATACAAATCGCCGATTTAACCATTGGAGGATTTGAATTAATAGACAACGGTATCGGTCAACTGGCTACATTACAACTCGTTGCAGGTAACGCCGGAGCTGGATCAATACCCGAGGGCGCCGTCATTGAGTTCTACGATGGTGATCCGAGTGATGGCGGAATATTGATTGATAGTGTTATATTAGCTGCGCTAAACGGTGGCGAATTTGACCTTATCCAGGTTGATAATGTTGAATTGGCACAATTGGCAAGATCAGCATTATTCGCCGTAGCCGATGCGGCCAATGACATTGCAGAATGCGATGAGACCAATAACACAGTGAGTATTCCTGTCTCATCAACCTTAGGACAAATCGCACTAGCTGCTGATGCAGCAGTCTACTTGCCAAATATTGATGCAACCTTCACACTGGGAATAACGAATACCGGGTCAGTACAAGGCGACTTTACGGCAAACCTCATCATTAGCGATGAACAGGGAAATACCGTTGTAGAGTTTCTAGGCTTATCGGTAGGTCCATTAGAAAGTGGCGCATCACTTAATATAGAACAAGTCTGGAATACGGGTACAACAGTCGCTGGCAACTATGTCGCACGAGCAGGCTTAATCGATGTCAACAGCGGTGTCGAGTTAGACGAAGCAAGTGTCGCTACAGCAATTAGCGAAACAGGTACCTTACCAGGTGGTGTCGTCACATTAAGAACAACGACAGATCGACAAATCTATCACACGACAGATACGGTCGAGATTCAGGACTTATTACAAAATATCTCAGTCAGCACATCAATCTCTGACGGGACATTACAAATTACTGTCATTGACTCGCAGAATACGCAAATATTCGACGAAACATTATCAGTGGCTACCTTATCGCCCGGTGGTTTGTTGGAATTTTTTAATAACCTCCAATTAGCAGGAGCCATTGAAGGTCAATACACCGTTAATGCCGAATTACGCGATGTCGCAGGTAGCTTGCTCGCCACCGATCAAGCACAGTTTGAAGTTGCAGAAAACTTGAACTTGGCATTAACGGGAGCCGTCGAAGCGGAACTAGCCATATTGAATGTCGGTGACGCACAAACCTGCAATTACACAGCGAGCAATATCGGCACCTTAGCCATTACCGATCAGCCCTTATTCCAAGTACTAGTTAATATAGCAAGCGGCGAAGAGATCAGTGCAACACCGTTAACACAAAGCTTAGCGGTAGGCAGTGACGTAGAACTCGTACAAAACCTTGCTACCAATACGCTTATTGCCGGTGATTATGCCTGCGTATTGCAAGCCGATATTGACGGCGAGCGCCAAAGTGTAGCGCAAGCCGTATTTACCTTAGAAGAAGTGCCGATTCAACTTAATGCCAGCATAGAAATCGGCGATCAAGGACGTATTCTCGTACTGATTGACCCAGAACAGCAAACGTGTACCGCAACACAATCCGTCAGCTTTGAGGCCGAGTTTGCCAGACCAATAAAATCACGCACCAAAGTGTATGTACAAGCCTTCGACCAATACCGACGTAAAATCGATACAGAAGTGAGTTCGCCAAATAAATTCAACGAAATCGAAGATTTTGATAGAAACCGCACGCGTCGTATCGACATCGCCATCAACGCACTGACAACCGAAAGTATTAGCTTCAGCGCCGATGCCGCAGCAGCGCCGCGAGGCATCTTTGATCAACCGTATACGTTCAGAGTTTTCTACATAGAAAACTACCGCAGACAAACTTTAAGCAGCGGCAAACTGGATATGCGTTGTGGCAAGCCACTCGATATCCCCTCCGATCAAAACGACTTGATTGCAACAGAAAGCGAAACCACTGAGCTAGTAGAGGAGAGACGCCATAGCAATCCGCAGGAGCTACCAACCATCGCAGATCAGCGCGCCTACCTGGAAAGCGTATTAGACCGCCAAGGCGCCTCCTATACCATCGTCGATAAACGCCAGGCCTTTGTCGACGCCTTCCGTACAGGTACGTATAACCAATATGTATTGCTCAACGAACGTATCAAACTAAGAAAACAGACAGAGAAAGAACTGCGCGAAGCCGTCTATCGCGGTGACGGATTAATCGTCGCAGGCGGCGTCAAGCAACGGCTATCATCAAGCCTGCGAACCATCCTGAGCCTAAAGCAGCTACGTCGTTACGCACACCGCAGTAACAACCGTTTTGTAGTGGCCAATGGTATAGAATTACTAGAGAGCGGTTTCCACGGAGCCGATCAAGCCACCTTTGCCGAGCAACGTAGAGCCTTAGTCGTGCGGCCAAACACTGCACAAGCACTCGGCATCTATGACATTGCCGAACAACGCCGACGTCATTATCGCCCACAACCAACCAACGCCCCCGCATTAACACGCAATACCTTTGGTCAAGGCAGCGCAGTCTATGCCGGTTTCGACTTACTACGAGAAGCGACTAATGCGCAACAGCAAGCCAATACCAATTTATTTGAAGAAATCTTATTGCAGTCACTAATCGAAATAACCCCACAGACCGTCAATACTCGAGCCGGTGCCGCAGTACCGATACAAATCAACATAGAAAACCAGGGTATTGCTATCGACAATGGACAAGTACAAGTCACACTGCCAACGGGTAGCCAGGTTGTCGATATTGGTAATGGCCAGTTAACCACAGAAGGGCAACTAAGCTTCGCCTACAGCGTGCAACAAGATGAAACCACAACGATCAGCTTCTTTGTCATCCCGGCATACACCGAAGGTAGTGCCTCCATCGTCGCGCAAATACAAGCCGCAGGCTTGGATATCGACACCCTGCAGCTCACCATTACCGAGACACCGATTAGCACAATAAGCGAGATACAAGCACAACTGAATACCATAAAAGGCAATAGCAGGAAGCTCAGAAAAGCCGCATTCTGGCTCAATAGAGCAAAACAGTTTATCGATATCGCCAAGCCCAAACAGGGCTTAGCCTTTTTGCTAAAAACAACGGATGACCTCGCCTGGTCAGGCAACCCAAGTGCACCAGCGATACGCGAAGAAATCGACTGGGTGATCTGGCAAACCGCGCAAACACTGCCTTAACGATTTGCTAACAATATAAAAATATCAGCAGAAAATAAAACACACAGGACACGTATGATGACCACGTATCGACCCATGACAGAAATAATGCGCGAGCGTAATGGCTTTACTCAGATTGCGGGTGCGTTAACTATCTTCTTTTTCCTGTTTGTCTACTACTCACCCAGCGCCTTTGCCGCGGCAGAGACGATTGAACAACAAACCCAAGCCCGAGCCTTTAAGCCGGTTGGTAAGACCGACGAAGCCAAGCTCGCGTATACCCTGCAACAGATCAAAGAACACGTAAACGAACAAAAAGAAGCTATTAAAAAGCGTGTAGCAGAAGAAAGTAGCCTGGGTGAAGACTTACTTAACCTGATCGGGCTAAGCAGCTTAACGACAGAAAACCTCGGCAAACTCATGGAAATGAACAGCCATGTCGAAGCCTTGCACCTAAAAACCATGGACGGGTTTAACGCCATAGAGCAAGACTTAAAAGATAAAAACCTGCCCGATATCATCATGCAACGCCATTATGACGCCGTTGCTAAATATGAAAGTGAATATCTGAGATTTAAAGACTACCTCAAACTGTGTGAGCAAGCCGATTCATTGCAAGATCAAGCAGCCGCAATGGATACCTTGAATACGTTTATGCAGGATCAGCAGTTTACGCGCAGCCACAGTTTCTTTGATCCCAGTAGTATGCCTTTTAAAGTTCCAGATGCGAGTGAAACACGAAAACCCATGACCACGGCAGAGGACTTTAATCAATTGCTCGGCATGAATAAAGACAGTGGGTTAATTAATCAATTGATTGATGTAGCCTTCTCACCTGCTTATGCAGCAACCGTTGATTTACCCACAACGGCTGATCTAGCCGAAACCACCGAGATTCAGATTACTCCTGGCATTGTAGATCTAGCATCATTGCTAAATAATGATGCCATCGATATTTACGATTGGGTGATGAACAATATCGACTTCATACCCACCTATGGATCCATTCAAGGTTCGGATATGACAATGCAAACGTTGCAGGGTAATGCTTTTGATACAGCAAGTTTGCTTATTGCTTTGCTAAGGACATCAAATATTCCTGCACGTTATGTTTATGGGACGGTGAGGATACCTGCGGATCAGGTCATGAATTGGGTGGGAGACGTAAATAATGCGGCTGATGCTCAGCAGGTATTAGGGCAGGGCGGCATACCGAATAGAGGATTAGTTTCAGGCGGGGTGGTTGAGTACATCGAGCTTGAGCATACCTGGGTTGAAGCGTTTGTAGACTTTTTTCCTTCAAGAGGGGTGAATAGTATTTCACCAGACTCATGGGTGTCGCTTGATGCGAGCTTTAAGCAGTACGATTATGTCGAAGGATTTAATGTTCAAAGTGTGCTTGATAGTGGAAATTCCTTGGGCATCGAAAATGACTTCACATCGGTCATTAATCAAACACAGATTAATGAGGAGGAAGTCTCGTTTCAAGATTTAGATGTTGCTGCCTTTGAGCAAGTGTTGAATGACGCTCAGTCGAACTTAGAACTGTTATTCGAGCAAGCAGAAGTTATAGCAAGGCAGAAATCGGTCTTAGGTCGGTTTTCACCTATTTTACCGACGAGTCTGCCATACGAAATATTAATTGTGGCAGATCGTTCATCTGAGTTGAGAAATAGTTTCAGACAAAATTTTTGGTTTGAATTATTTCCTTCTTTAAGAGACAGGGTACTTGGCGGTTCAGTTATTAGTTATAACGCTCCTCTGGCAAGCCTTGCTGGTAAAAAAATCACCTTAGAGTACGAGCCAGCAACCCAGGCAGATAGAGATACGTTAGCAAGCTTTCTACCAAACCTGGCGCCTAATGAACCTCTTGATTTGTCTGTTTTGCCGAATACTTTGCCCGGTTACTTGATCAACCTAACTGCTAAATTCATGTTGGATGATGAAGTGGTTTCTACAGCTGGGCCTTTTGCACTTGGTCATGAGTTAGCAATAAGCCTCGCAGTAAGCAGTCCAAGAGGAGGGCGTATTACTGGTACAACTGTCCCTGTCGCCGGTGAGTTGCTAAGTATTAATCTGTCGTTACAAGGAAATGGTCAAAGGCCGTTATTAAAAGACTCAAACCGAACAGCAAGTACTGTCTTAAACCAGACAGGAATCGCCTATTTTGAGGAGCTTGACCAACAACTTGAAATGTTTCGTGCCAGTGGCATAGCCACAGTTTACCGCCAGCCTTCATTTGGTATCTTTGGTAGCCGTGTCAATCCCATTTTTAGTTTTGGTATTCCAAGAAACGTTATTGTTGATGGAGCACGTATCGATGTTGATCTAGTTTCAACTACTGTAGTGCCTAATATGTCAAACATAACACAGGCGCAAATTGGCAGAGAAATTGGTATGTTGGGTTCTGCGTTAGAGCATATTATGCCGGAAAGCTATCTATCCAATGCCGATGCCCCATCAGAAGGGGTCTCCTCAGTTAAGGCGATAGCTGTAGCGGTTCAAGAAGGGCAGAGTATATTCAGTATTGACCAATCTAATATGGCAACGGTATTACCTCAGCTTGAGCTAGGACGTGATGTAGAAACTGATATGCGTAATGCCATTAACGCCGGTTCAACTGTGATTACGCCGCAAGCATTCGTGAATATAGGCTCATACGTAGGAGCAGGTTATATTATAACCGATCCTGAAACGGGTTCGGGTGCTTATCGAATTGCCGGCGGAAGCAACGGTGGTGAAGGCGATGGAGGGCTGGGTCAGGCGCTTACCTATATAGGGTTAGGTGCGTTAGCGGGGTTTGTTGTGCCACCTGCACACTCTGATACAGATAGTCTTTGTGGCGATGATGCATCAAACTTTAAAACTAATTGGGCGACTTTGTTGGTGGCAGCAGTCATATTGGTATTGCTTGTAACCTTAGTTGTTGGGTCAAGTGGCGCATTGGCTCCGGCATTGTTAAATGTGGTGGCAATATTGACGACGTTTTTGGTTCGCTCAGGAGCATTAATTGCTTTGCTGGCCAGGTCGCAAGCAGCGTCGGCCGGTGGTGTCGAATGTGCGGTATTTATCAGTGGCAATGAGCACCCAACAACCGGGGCATCGCATAATCAGGTTACTGCGCATATCTCAGACGCAATCGGGGGCACTTCACCTAGAGAGATTACTTACACAGGCTTCAGGGAGGCAGGGGTAGATAGAAGCTGGTTCCAACGCAATGCGAGGGATACGCCCGTAGAGTGCAATGGTACAGCCAGAGATCAGTATTTGTTAGATAACGGAACAAACCCTGATTGTGATGAATACCCATTTGCTTCCACTTTTGAAGGTGGTGAGGCTAATTTCAGACCACCAAATAATTCCGTTTCGCTTCGTCTTATAGACAGTGGACAAAATCGCTCTCACGGACGGGCGCTCGGTTCATTTTATTTTAGCTGTGGTTTAAATAAAGGTAGTCGATTTGAAGTAAGTGTTGGTGGGGGTGCAACACGGGGACTCGATAGCGAGGGTAACCAGTGTTATCCTTAATTTGAAATGGGAAGCGAGGGCTTAGTTATGGACTGGGATTGGCGTTTACTACTTGAACCTTGGGAAAAGGAAGTATTGGAGATTTTACAAGAAGAAGATCGGTTAGATAAGCAGCTTCATGCTCAATTGAATGATCAAGCTGGCCAAAGTGATTATGTCTTTTCCCCACCGGAAACCCTGTTTTTCCCGCCGGCCAATAATGAGGATATTGAAGCTTTAGAAGATCGCTTGGGTAGCCATCTTCCGAGTTCGTACAAGGCCTTTCTTTTATGTACAAATGGTTGGTTGCAAGTGGGAATGGATGGGCAAGATGGGAAAATTTACTCATCTAGAGAAGTTGATTGGCTGAAAAACAGTCCGCCAAATCAGCTTTCTTATTGGATTGATCTCGATCTCTTACGTGAGGAACCTTTAGCAATTAGCCAGGACATCGACGCGGCGGGTTACGTGCTATATCCGAACAGAATCGACTCACGATGTGAATGGCAAGCTACTATTGCATTATGAGGTGACGGAAGGGCATGGGTTGAGGCACCGTCGTTTTACGATTTGATGGTAAAAGAAAGAGGGCGAGTAGCACGTAATTTACGTAGTTCAATAAGCTTTCTTAAACGTCGTATTAAACTAAACTTCTGATATGTGACTAATTAATAGAGCACGACATTTGCTGGCAGGGGGTTAATACAAGCGCCTCGTGTATATAAAGCCATTGCTGGTTCGTTTCAATCCGTTAATGTGATTGCAGGTAGCATTATCACCGGATAAGTTGCTAGCAACGATAGTGTCGCTACCTCATGATAGATTTTATGACATCCATGTCAAAAATCGATTCACTTACGCGACAGCCTAAATCACCGACCGCCCTGCGTCCGTGCCGCTACGCCATAACATCGCAAGCTCATCTCTGGCTACGCAGCACTACCTCAATGGCTCTACGCCAACGATAGCTGACTATTTTTTCTCCATCATTCGCTAACGCTCTTCATTCCGAAACAAATAGACAGCGTTGACTATCGGCGACTAATCGCCTCCGCTTCGCTCTCCCTGGCGATCAGCGCAGGTGGTATCCTGGCAAACGCTCAAGCTATTCTTGCCTCTGGTGATTCATCTCAAATCGGTGATATTGTTGCAGAAGAGTTATTTGCGGATTTATTCTATAGTGGCACCTTGATTTATTATGCTCAGCAACTGGCATTGAGTGATCTGGCAGGGTTGCAGCAAGGCGCACATTTTCAGCTTGCTGCAGGAACCGGTACAATAGGTTACGAGCCTGATGTGGATTCGTTTTTTGGTATTCCTAGAGCGATAATAGGAGGGGGGATAGGTTTTGATATTCCCTTTGTTTCAGTAAGTGGAGTCAATGATGGGGGTGAGGAAAGGCTGCGATCTTTTACCCTGCCAACCGGCATGATAAGTTCCGCATTAGAACACATCGTGCCCGAGATAATGCTCAGTGGTGATACCAGTGCCAACGCACAAAACCCACCCGATGCAATCAGCACGGCTAAAGCGATAGCAATAACGAATGAGCAAGGCCAATGAATCTATCATATTACTACAGCGAATATCAATGAAGTTTTACCAACGTAAACCATGAACGCTCAATCATTAATAACATTCGAAATTCAGTATTTGCTGGCAATGAGGTGATTATACATTCGGATCCAGTAAGTGTTCCTGGTTGGACTGGGGCAGGGTATATTGTATTTGATCCAGTGGTTGGGGATGGTGCGTATTTGATTAGTGGGGGCTCTATTAAATCAGTACATATTGAGAGTAAGTGGCTTAAGGGTTTAAGTCGTTAATGTTTAATGTCTTCCTCAATCTATTGCATATTTTGACGCTATTCCTTAAATAGATGGATTTTTTGGTATGGCTTATAGTCAAACCCTAGATAGGCACTGGAGGAATGGGTATGTCTTCACCGCTAAACGTACCGACTAATGTCACCGCGATAGCTTCTAGCACCTTGAGTGCAGAAGCTGAATCGATTAAGCAGGCGCTGGTTAAGAGCATGCTCTATAACGTTGGTAAAGATGGCCATACGGCGACGCCGCGTGATTGGTTGCATACCTTGGCTTATGAAGTGCGTAATCGTTTAACTGAGCATTGGATGGACACAATGACTAGTTACTACGATGCAGATACGAAGCGTGTCTATTACTTATCTCTCGAGTTTCTTATTGGTCGCTCGCTGACCAACGCTTTATTATCGCTTGATATCTATGAACCTTGCCAAGAGGCTATGGCGTCTCTGGGTATTGATCTTGAAGAGATTTGCGACCTTGAATACGATGCTGCCTTAGGTAATGGTGGTTTAGGTCGTTTGGCTGCTTGTTTTCTTGATTCTATGGCTAGTTTGCAACTACCGGGTTATGGTTATGGTATTCGTTACGACTACGGTATGTTCCGTCAAGAAATTCGTAACGGTGAGCAGGTTGAACATCCTGATAACTGGCTTCGTTATGGTAATCCCTGGGAATTCGGTCGTCCTGAATCAATCTATCGTGTGAAGTTTTACGGTGAAGCGACGACTTATCGCGATGAGAACGATTGTTTACGCCATCAGTGGGTGGGTACCGAAGATATTATTGCTATGGCTTACGATACGCCTGTCCCTGGTTACGATAATAATACGGTTAATAATATGCGTCTTTGGGCGGCTAAAGCGAGTCGCGATTTTAACCTTCAGTATTTCAATGAAGGGGATTATATAAAGGCAGTTGAGGATAAAACGCTCTCTGAGAACTTATCTAAAGTGTTATACCCTGATGACTCTACCGACAGTGGGCGTGAGCTTAGGCTGCAGCAGCAATACTTTTTTGTTAGTGCTTCTTTGCAGGATATTATTCATAGATTTAATAAGTTTCATAATTCTTTTGACGAGTTACCGGATAAGGTTTCGATACAACTAAACGATACTCATCCCTCTATCGCGGTAGCTGAGTTGATGCGTATATTAGTTGATGTTCATCATTATGAATGGGAGCGTGCGTGGAAAATTAGTCAGCTGACATTTTCGTACACTAACCATACCTTGTTACCTGAGGCCTTAGAGACTTGGCCTGTGGAGTTGATGGAACGTGTATTACCTCGACATTTACAAATAATTTATGAAATTAATCATAAATTCTTAAAGAAGGTGATGTATTGGCGCCCTGGTGATGATGATTTATTAAGCCGTATGTCGATCATTGGTGAGGGAGATAATCGATGTGTGCGTATGGCGCATTTGGCGATAGTGGGAAGTCATAAAGTAAATGGTGTGGCGGTGCTTCATTCTGACTTAATGCAAAAAACCATCTTTGCTGATTTTCATGCATTTTTCTCTGAAAAGTTTGTTAATGTCACTAATGGGATTACGCCTCGTCGCTGGTTGAATCAATCGAATCCTTTATTATCGAATTTGATTTCATCGCGCATTGGTGATG
>JAADIY010000018.1 GCA_013151045.1 Gammaproteobacteria bacterium | reverse complement strand
GCTGCCGGCACGACGTTAGTCGCTTGCAAGCCTTTTGGGCCTTTTTGTACTTCGAAGTCTACTGTTTGTCCTTCGTTTAATGTTTTAAAACCTTTACCTTCTATTGCGGTGTGATGAACGAACACATCTTCACTACCATCCTTAGGTGAGATAAAGCCGTAGCCTTTTGAATTGTTGAACCACTTTACAATACCGTTTGTCATCGCCATAACCCTACTGTCTAATTATCATTACAGCTGCTCTAACCATTTTGTATGGCCCCATTTATATGACGGGGTGACAGAGCCTCTCCTCAATGGTGCACACTTATTAGTCGTCTGCATCCTTCTTGAGTATATTACTGACAAATACGCTACGCCAAGATAGAACAATGACTTATATGGCTAACTATCAACAATGTCGTTTTTCTGACGCATCACAGAAAAAGATAAAATTACGAAAATTTCTTTAAATATCAATCGTCCAGGACAAACACTAAGCTTCTAATTCTTCCCAACGACTGAAGGCATGATTTAGTTTGGACTCGATGTCTTCGAGCTGTATTTTTATCTCGCGCACTTTTTCTGGCGTTTTTGCATGTAAACCGGGATCGGATAGTGCTGAAAAATAGGATTCTTGTTCAGCTTCTAGCTTTGCTATGAGCTCAGGCAAACCATCCAGTTCGCGCTGATCTTTATAACTTAACTTAGGTTTTTTATTTATCACCTGCTGCACAGTAGCCGTAACAGGCTGGTCTTTATTACTATTTTTCTTATTATCAGCGATTGGTGCGTTATCTGACCGCTGGCGGCGCCAATCATCATAGCCTCCGACATATTCATCAATACGGCCTTCCCCGTCAAAGACAAATGAGCTGGTCACCACATTGTTTAATATAGCGCGATCGTGACTGACTAAGAATAGAGTCCCTTCATATTGCAATAACAACTCTTCCAACAACTCCAAAGTTTCAATATCTAAGTCATTAGTCGGTTCATCGAGCACCAATACGTTTGCTGGCTGACTAAACAATCTCGCCAGCAACAACCGTGCTCTCTCACCACCTGATAATAAACCGGCGCGAGCGCGAGCCTGTTTGGGATCAAACAAGAATTGTTGCAAATAACCTATGATATGTTGAGACTGCCCATTAACCTCAACAAATTCTCGCCCTAACGAAACATTGTCAACTAGGCTTTTATCTTCATCAATTTCGCTACGCTGTTGATCTAGGTAAGCGACCTCAATTTTTGTGCCCAATTTAACGCGACCAGAATCTGGCTTAAGCTCGCCGAGTAATAAGCGCAATAAAGTGGTCTTACCAACACCATTAGGTCCGATCAAACCAATTTTATCTCCGCGCATCACCGTGGCAGAGAAATTTTCGGCGATAAGTCGATCACCATAGCTAAAATTAATATCTTCTACTTCTGCAACTAACTTTCCAGACTTTTCACCGGCGTCTAGTTTTATCGTTGCACTAGATTGCTTATCGCGTCGCGCACTACGATCTTTTCGCAACGCTTTTAGCGCCCGAACACGGCCTTCGTTTCGTGTTCGCCGTGCTTGCACACCTTGGCGAATCCATCGCTCTTCTTGCGCGAGTTTTTTATCAAATAGGGCATTATTTTTCTGCTCTTCTTCATCACGCTTATCTTTTAACGCGAGATAGTCTTGATAACTGACTTCGTATTGATGCAATTGCCCACGATCTAACTCAACAATTTGATTCGCTAGACGTGACACAAATTCCCTATCATGAGAGACGAATAACAAAGCACCCTTACGCGCCAGCAAATAACTCTCTAACCAAAGTACTGAGTCTAAATCAAGATGGTTAGTCGGCTCATCGAGCAACAAAATATCAGGCTCTACGGCAATCACGCTCGCCAGCAAAGCTCGACGCTGACGGCCACCAGATAATGAAGCGAATTCCATTTCCGGTTCGAGTTCAAATTGCGTAATGACTTTATCAATACGTGCCGCTACTGTCCAAGTATCGACTTCGCTCATTGCTGCGTGATGCTCGTGATCATCGTCTGCAGCATGATGGCTTTGTAATAATAAACGCCCTGGCTCACCAAACGACAATGCGATTAATTCATACACTGTCTTAGGCGGATTATCTGGCACTGCTTGCCCAAGATAGCCTAAGGTAATACCTTGATCTCTTTTTACAACGCCGGAATCGAGTGCAAGCTGACCTGCTAACACTTTAAGCAAGGTCGACTTACCGCAACCATTACGTCCAAGCAAGGCAATACGCTGATCGTTATTTAACTGGAAATCAACATTATCAAGGATGGTTGGACCACCTAGGTCCAATACTGCATTTCGTAGATTTAATAACATTAGGAAGCGTACGTAGTAATAATTAGATAGTGTTAATTGCTAAACGTTTATCCTGTATAGATAACGCAATTTCGCCATTGATCATCCGTTGGATATCGTCACCTATCAAGGTGGCACGCCAACCATTCAGAACCAAACTGTCTTGATCTCCGCGCAGCGCTTGCTCAAGAGATTTGCGTGACGCTAATAAACTCGCGCTAACTTCATGCTCTTCTGCGCGTAACTGCACTACCGCCATCAATAAGTCTACTAACGCTGCGTCCACTGGCTCAACACTCTTTGACTTTTCTTGTGTGGGTGCCGGCGATGAATCAGACTTTGCTGCACGCACTTCTTCGAGTAAAGCATCATAATAACGCTCGCCACTACGTCCTTTTAAACTGCGCACACGTGATAGCGCATCACGGTCAACAGGTAACATGGTCGCAATATCTACTAACGCTTCGTCTCGCACTATCCAGTTACGTGGCTTGTTTGCACTACGTGCGGTTTTTTCACGCCATGCAGCGAGCCTCTGTGCTGCACGCAAACGTGTGCCTTTCAGTTTTTTTGTTGCTTTGATTCGGCGCCACGCCTGGTCAATCGGCACATTATATTTTTCTATCCGCACCAATTGCTCAAAATCATCATTCAACCATTCAAGTCGGCCACGATCATGCAAGCTATCACGCATTTTGGGGTAAAGCTGCGCCAAGTAACGCACATCATCTGCTGCATAACTAAGCTGATCTTGACTCAATGGACGTTTAGACCAATCGGTACGTTGCTGACCTTTACCAAGTTGCACACCCATGTATTGATTAACCAGGGTCGCATAACCTACCTGCTCGGCATAACCCAACAACGGCGCAGCTAACTGTGTATCAAAAATAGGTGCAGGGATGCGCTGACATAGGTGACAAAATAATTCTAGATCTTGTGTTGCCGCATGAAACACTTTGACACAACCGGGATTAAACAATAACTCCAATAACGGTGCTAGATCTTCAATTGCTAGCACATCAATACATGCGCTAATTTGCTCATTGCCAATTTGCAATAAGCAAAACTCTGGATAGTAGGTGCTATCACGAACAAACTCGGTGTCAACTGCCAACCATTTTTCACTACTCAATTGCTGACAAAGATCGATAAGCGCATCAGCGCTATCGATAAACAAAAAACTGGGAGATGAAGTGGAATCAGACATGGCGGCGCAGCATAGCGTGTTTTAACAAATTAGCATACCTTCAAAGCAGAAATTTGCTGAAAAGACCGTACTAGATAGTGTACCAAGCAATAAATAACTTTATTCATTTTTCGCACTTAGCTGGACACTTTCAATACTATATCTCTCTTCTTCGACAGACAGAGCAACATAAATGTTTATCGGCCCACTGAACACTCTTCGATATATTGACTACCATTAGCCGAATCGATGTAAAGCGTAATGCTTTCACCGCTACGCGCCCTCAGGGTGCAATAAGGACATTAACTTTACCCATCGAGAAAACCGCTCAAGCGACGAAACCATTATTCTGCAACACTCTTCTTACGAAATTGTAAATAGGCGTCACGAATCGTGGCATAAGGATCGATTGAATCATCTGTCAATGATTCATAAGTATCATTATCTAGCGATAAATAGTTAACACTATCAAACATTTTTGCTGCCAGCGCATCTTCATCATCAAAGATATAAAATAGTGGGTCAACCGCCGCATCACCAAATATTCCAATACCGTCTCTTATACTACTAGGACCCAATATTGGAATGACAAGATATAAGCCATGATCTAAACCATAAAACCCCAATGTCTGGCCAAAATCTTCTGAATGCCTTTTAATATCAAAATGTTTATCCGCTGGGTCAAATAAACCCACAACACCGATGGTCGTATTAATACCAAAGCGTGCCAATTCAGTGCCAGCGGCTTTAAATTTGAGCTGCAATAATGCGTTAATCACGCGCACCGGCATCAATAAATTCGAAAAAAAGTTCAAGCCTGATTTTCTAACAGGCTTCGGCACGATCCGCAAACCTCTTGCAACAGGTTTTAATACATAACGGTAAGCCTTATCATTAAACCAAAAAATACCGCGATTAACAGGCTCTAGTGGATCCCAGACGCTAACGCCCTCAAGCTCCAACGCCTCATCTAATAATGCTTCTTCATCAGAAAAACCATCATCTGCAAACTCGGCATCATCAAATTCAGAGAACTCGAAATCACTCTCTGCAAACAGCGAAAAAGGCAACAAAAGCATAAGCGTCATCAGCGCAGCTTGCATAATTCTCATAAAAGCAATATTAGTTGATGTCATTTTTATCCGCGTCCTAGCACGCAATTATGTGTTTTCAATAAGACTAGATATTCTTTAACCTATATTTTGGTCGTTATTATGCCCCGTAACTGACAGATTGACATACAATATCGTAAATTTCATCTCTCAAGGCATGAAAAATGATTGACGGCTCAGGCGTAAATATCTGGCAATTATTGCTTTTCGGCGCGGGCGCACTACTTATTATCTTTCTCTTTAAACCCGGACTTAAAACCGTTTTTCAGCAAAGTAACGAAGCCGAAAACAAAGATTGGCTGGGCGCGCTCTTACCCATAGGCATTGTCGTGCTCTTTGTTATGCTACTCATTTCACTGGTTTAATTCGCTTAGCAACTGCACTAATGCTGGCGCCTGCTCATACCAGGCCCAAGCTATGACTGTCGACGCCGCCAACAACAGTATCGACGCAATAATGCGGTTTCGTGGTCTCGACAGCACTGGCTTCCCGGCAATACCAAGTTGCTTTAATTTAGCCCACGCGCCATCGACTGAACTGTGAACAGTATGTTGATTATGCGTAAAAACATCCGCCAGCTCTTTACGCAAACACACACTTTTGGGCTGCCCCCAAGGAAACTCACTGTCATCAGAAAACACTAAATACCCGTTTGTACAACGCTCTCCTACTAAAGCATTAATCGCCATAATTTGCGACTGCAACTCAATTAATGGATTAACAAAACGAAAACTTCGCTGACGTACGCTTTGTGTCCACTGGTCAACATTAGCATCGCCAAATATTTTGCCTGAATAAGGCTTCTCGTTAAACACGACTATCTGGTCAGGCATTAACAATAGATGATCAATATAGATGTCGCCACCGACACCATCCGGCACAAACACTTCATGCATGGAGTCGTTTGATATACGCTTGAACACACCAAAGTGTTTTCGCGCACGCAGCACATCCAGCATACTTGGCATTAAAAACATCAGTGCAAACAACAACAAAGTGAGTATTAACAATGCGAACCAAAACGGCTCAGCCCAAAAACGCTGAAAAAATATTTGCAGTTGCAATAAATAAAAACCCAACAGAACACTCAAGTCATATTAAATAATAACAATTAGTGAGATACACCACGATTCAAACAGTCCACCTAAAGGCAACAAACCGATGCCATCATAATTTTACTCATACCAACGCTTCCATTTTTAGCCTACGGGATAGTTTTTTTCTACATACTCATTAACCAAACCCTGAAATTCATTAGCAATGTGATCACCCTTCAAAGTTATATGATGCTCACCATCAATATATACTGGTGCTACTGGACGCTCACCTGTCCCCGGCAAACTAATACCAATATTAGCATGCTTACTTTCACCTGGACCGTTAACGACACAACCCATCACAGCAACAGTCATCTCTTCAACACCCGGATACTGTTTGCGCCAAACCGGCATTTGATGGCGCAAATAGGACTGTATGTCTTGAGCTAGCTGTTGAAAATATTCGCTAGTAGTACGACCACAACCCGGGCAGGCGACAACCGTTGGCGTAAATGCTCGCAACCCTAAGGACTGCAGTATTTCTTGAGCCACCAACACTTCTTGCCTGCGATCACCTCCTGGCTCCGGAGTCAAAGAAATGCGAATCGTGTCACCAATACCTTCTTGCAACAATACGCTTAACGCTGCAGTTGACGCGACAATACCCTTAGCTCCCATTCCTGCTTCAGTTAGGCCAAGGTGAAGCGGGTAATCACTACGCCCCGCCAAATCGCGATAGACTTTAATTAAATCTTGTACGCCGGACATTTTGCACGACAGTATAATTTTGTCATGCGCTAAGCCTATTTCCTCTGCCTTCGCTGCACTGGATAATGCTGACTCTATCAAGGCCGCATGAGTAATCTCATTGAGTGGTTTTGGCGCGTTGCTCGCCGCATTTTCATCAAGCATCCGCGCTAATAAATCTTGATCGAGACTGCCCCAGTTAACACCAATACGAATCGGTTTATCATATTGACAAGCAAACTCAATCATCTTGGCGAACTGCGGATCACGACGACTACCCTTACCAACATTACCCGGATTAATACGATATTTAGCCAGTGCTTCAGCACACGCGGGATGCTTTTCAAGCAAGGTATGACCATTAAAATGAAAATCACCGACTAAGGGGACATCAATACCCATTGCATCAAGTCGCTCCCTTATATAGGGGACTTGTCTCGCAGAATCTTCGTTGTTGACCGTAATACGAACTAACTCTGAACCCGCTTTAGACAATTGCGCGACTTGCTGCACAGTCGATTCTAAATCTGCCGTATCCGTATTCGTCATTGATTGCACAACCGTTGCTGCACCGCCACCGACTGTATATTTTCCTACTTTTACGGCAACGGTCGACTGTCTCCGCGCTGCCATTTCTGCCTTGTTCATGCTGTTCCCGAAGATAATTAACGTATCGCTGCATTGTAAACGATTGAGCTAATGGCTGACGCAAAAGACTCGCGCCGCTAGGCGCATGCAGGCACGATTAAATACAACCTCTATCGAAATAGCAATTATTCTTATTTACCTTTAAAAACAATAACTTAAGTTGACTGACAATGTGCCGAATGTTAGCCTAGCGGCAATATTAATTGACTGGTAACGTAGTCCGGTTCTCGGGTATATGGCACCGCTGAAAGTAACATGACGGGAGTAACACGATGAAAGGCGATCCTAAGGTTTTAGAATTTTTAAACGGTGCGTTGAGAAACGAACTGACGGTCATAAACCAATATTTTCTACATGCCAGAATGTATGAAAACTGGGGGTTTAAAAAACTTGGCAAAATTGAGTACGAAGAATCTATTGAAGAAATGAAGCATGCGGACAAATTGATTGAACGCATCTTATTATTAGAAGGCCTACCTAATCTGCAAGACTTAGGTAAATTAATGATTGGCCAAGATGTTCCTGAAATATTGGCTTCTGACCTCAAGCAAGAATATATTGCCCATACGCATTATAAAGCCGGCATCGCCCATTGCGAAGAAGTCAAAGATTACGTCACGCGCGATTTGTTTACCGAGATACTAGAAAACGAAGAAGAACACATCGATTGGCTAGAAACTGAAATAGAGTTAATTGAAAAAATCGGCATACAAAACTATCTGCAATCAGCAGCTTATGACATGCCTGAATAATAAGGACTTAGCTTACTATTGATAACAAAAAGGGCTGCATTGCAGCCCTTTTTATCGCTTGGTTATCATGAGAGAGAAAGCTTTACTGCTAATATTCGTGGTCTCCTCTGTTTGCAAAAGACCACGGTAGAAATTGGGTAAAAATACTTTTTTCTATATAGACTGGCTAACTAAGCTAGCACCCATCATATCGCCTACTGTTATAGAGACATATTGCATTTGCTGGCGCTCATGCTGCGAAGCCAACGACTCACGAATACATTTTTTTGCATGACATGAACATTTGCCACATTGAGTAGCAACACCTAAAGCACCTGACAAATCTTTAAGCGAACGTGCGCCATCATCAACAGCCGATTCAATATCGCGCTCGGTAATACCGTGACAGAGACAAACGTACATTGACCGAACCTCCAGAACATAAAACGTCCACTTGGCAATTATCATAATATGAATGATAATGATTGTCAATAAGATTTGGCTTGTCTTTTGGTGATTAGCTATTACCTAATAACTGCACAATTCTAAACCCAGCGATATACGTTCCGGCGGCAGAGCCTACTGTGGTCAATAAAAATACTAATAATGTGCGTGACACTCGGTTGTGATACCAACCTTTTAAGGAAGTCACATCAGCTCTGAGGCTTTTAAAATCGATTACACGTGGCTTACGCAGTAAAGTCTCGACAAAGCCAGTGACCATACCGACACCGAGCATCGGATTTAACGACGTCATAGGAGCAGCAAAAAAAGCGGTAACAATCGTCAGCGGGTGCGCCAACGCTATGATGCCACCCAGCGCTGCCAAACCACCATTGATTAACAACCACTCAAGGAGCAATTGCCAACCCAATTCTGGACTACGAGAAAAGCCTACAGCAAAACCTGTAACCACTAGGGCCGCAATCAGCCAAGGTAGCCACTTCAAAATACTGCGTCCTTTAGGGATGGCACTTAATTCTTTTAATCGTAGGCCAAGATCATCGGGCGGCGTATCAATATAATCTGCCATGCCGTTAAGATGACCCGCGCCCACCACAGCTAATACTTTTTGTCCTGAATGCTCTTTAGCATATTGCCCTAGCTTAGCCGCCATATATTGATCACGCTCGTCTACCAAAGAATGATAGATCTCCGGCGCTTCACCGGAAAACTCACTAAACACTTGGTTTAACATATCACCACGTTTTAGCTCTTCGATATCTGTTTCCGAAACATCGGCACGACTTAAGACACTGCCAAACAATCCGGACACCAACATCATGCGCTTCCACCAAGGTACGCCCTTATAAACACGGCGAAGTGTTGTGCCGATATTACGGTCAATTAGCAATAACGGTTTTTCTGCCTCACGAGTCAATTCTATCGCCACACGCATTTCTGCACCTGGCTTTATCCCTAGTTTATCGGCAAGGCGTTGTTGATAAGCGCCTAGCATCAATCCAGCAGCAATCATCGGCACCTTACCGGCTCGAATAACCTGAAATAAATCTAGATTGGCGTCAGCATCAGCGTCATCGATAGAACGCAATCGATCCGCACACAGCTCAATTGCCACTGCATCAAACTCATTCGATGCAATAAGCGTCGCAACTGCGTCAGCACTAGCCTGCGATACGTGGGCAGTACCTAATATAGTAAACTCGGTACCGTTGATCTCTTTCTTTACAAATGGCTGGTCGATCTCTGCTATCGATGAAAATGCATCGGTCTTAGCTTCTACTTCATCATCTAATTGTGACTCATTACTGTTCATAAACTACTTTCCAATTTCTAACGCTGTACCCCAAGGCTCGGTTTTGTCCCCCATTAAAGGGGTGCACGCTGCTTAAGCGTCAATTGCTTACCCGACTGCGAAAAGTCCAACTGACGCAAAAAAGACATACCAAGCAAAATTTCTTCGCCATCCATATGTGGGTTGATACTCGCTCTGATCGCATTGAGCTGAATGGCACCCAATTCAACTTGCTCTAGCTTGGTCGCATAGACTTCAATCATACCGTTGGCAGTCAAGGCATTATGGCCGACACCGCGACTTAGTCCAATGCGTTGCGCAACCTGCTCGGGAATGCTGACATCAGTTGCCCCCGTATCCAAAAGGAATACCACATCGTGACCATTGATTTTGCCGCTTGCAACATAATGACCGTAACGATTACGGTCTAATATCACTTCAGGCAAACCCTCGGTACTCACACGACCTGAAACTTGCTGATTAGGGTTGCGCTGCGTCTCTAACACACCGCCAAAAAAATACGCCAAACCCAGCAATATAACAATCCACATCGCGTAAATCATCCACTGACCTATTTTTCGTGTATCAGGAGCTTGCTGCTGATTGTTATCCATCAGGCAATTGTGGGGGCAATACTAAAGAAATAAAGAGGGAGAACTCAACAAGGCCTAGGCATTGAGGTCGGGAATTAATTCACTTTCCAGCGTGGCAATCATATCTTTAAGGATCAATTTACGTTTCTTCAAACGGCGCAATCTGACTTGATCTACCGCCGGATCCACCACCAAGGAAGCAATAGCCTGATCTAAATCGCGATGCTCGACTTTCAGCTCCTGCAAATCTGATCGTATTTGCAACTGTTGCGTCTCGTGGTTGGTGATATCAGTCATTCATTCCTACTTAATTCTTAGCCGCCAAATGGCAGGTATCACGGTATTATAACAAGACTATGGTAGTCTTCGATATATCACTGTTATTCGTCTATTCAGGCTCAATAACACCTAGATAATTTTAAAACTCAGCTAAACTTTCGTGAATATTTCAAGTTAGGATATTCACACAGCTTTGAACAATCATTACTAACTATTTATTTGGAGTTACCATGCTAAACCAAACCAAACATTTGTTTCGCCAGCTACAGCGTACACTTGGAGCACTAGGTGGAATCGGTCTTATCTTATTCGCGCAAACCGCAGCAGCCGCGCCTGAATCCAAGATCATTAGTTTTTGGTTAGATACTGATAAAGACAACACCAGCACTATCAGCCACCAAGCATGGCAAGATTTCCTTGATAAATATATCGTCGCTGAAGCCAGCGGCATTAATTTGCTCAAATATGGCGCAGTCACTAAAAGTGATCATAAGGCACTAAAGGGCTATATCAACGATCTGGAGGCAACCGACCCTCGCCAATACAACCGTGAAGAACAAATAGCCTACTGGATCAACCTATACAACTCGCTCACTGTTGATATTGTACTCGACGCCTACCCAACAAAATCAATACTGAAGATCGGTGGCTCATTCTTCTCACCTGGCCCATGGAATAAAAAATACCTTAAAGTCGCTGGACAAAAATTGAGTCTCAATAACATAGAGCATGGTATTCTGCGTCCGATATGGAAAGATTCCCGCATTCATTATGCGGTTAATTGTGCTAGCTTTAGCTGCCCTAATCTCAGCGCCACTGCTTTTACCGCTGAGAATACAGAAGAACAACTTACCGCGGCCGCTAAAAACTACATAAATAACCCTAGAGGCATTGAGATCGATGGAGACGACTTATTGCTATCAAAAATATTCGACTGGTATCAAGTTGACTTTGGTGACAACGAAAAAGAATTACTTGAAAATTTAGCCGTTCATGCAAACCCGGAACTTGCTCAACGTTTAAAAAATCATGATGGCGATATTAACTATGATTATGATTGGAGCCTTAACGAAGCCAAATAAACTGAAGTCAATAAGCATTGTTTAAACAAACTTAATGGGCTAATGAAAGCATTAGCCCATCATACCCAAAAAAAAACTAAATAACGTAAACTGGAAATAGAGGCCTACCATGAGCAAGGGTAAAATTATTGTCATTGCAGTCATCGCAGGACTGATTGCATCATTTTTTATTTTCGATCTAGGCCAATACTTCACTCTTGAATACGTCAAATCACAGCGTGAAGCAATCGATCTCTATTACCAAGAAAATCCATTTAAAGTCGCTGGAATATTTTTTTTCGTCTATATTGCAGTCGCCGCACTGTCTTTGCCTGGTGCTGTTATATTAACACTTGCTGGAGGCGCAATTTTTGGCCTACTAACCGGCTTAATCATCGTTTCTTTTGCTAGTTCGATTGGCGCTACCATCGCCTTCTTGGTATCACGGTTTGTGTTGCGCGATAGCGTACAAAAAAAATTCGGCAACAATCTCTCTTCACTTAATGCTGGCATCGAAAAGGAAGGCGGCTTCTACCTATTTACTATACGTCTCATCCCTGCGTTTCCATTTTTTATTGTCAACTTATTGATGGGCCTAACTCCTATCAAAACATGGACATTCTACTGGGTCAGTCAGCTCGGCATGATCGCCGGCACAGCAGTGTTCGTCAATGCCGGTACGCAACTGGCCAAGATTGAATCAATCGGTGATATCTTATCGCCTAAGTTGCTTTTTTCTTTTGTATTACTCGGTGTCTTTCCTCTCATCGCAAAGAAAATTATTGATACAGTTAAAGCTAATAAAATACTCAAGAAATACCCAAAACCAAAAGAGTTTGATACTAATATGGTCGTTATTGGTGGCGGCTCAGCAGGACTAGTCACCTCTTATATTGCAGCAGCAGTAAAAGCGAAAGTCACCCTGATCGAACGCCATAAAATGGGTGGTGATTGCTTAAATACTGGCTGTGTTCCAAGTAAAGCCATTTTGCGCTCTGGTAAAATGTTGTCTTACATGAAGCGCGCAAAAGAATTCGGCTTTAAATCAGCTAGCGCTGATTTTGAATTCAAAGACGTTATGGAGCGCGTGCAAAAAGTCATAAAAACGATTGAGCCTCATGACTCTATAGAACGCTACAGCAGTCTTGGTGTTGACTGCGTCACTGGCGATGCCAAAGTGACCTCTCCTTATACGGTCGAAGTTAACGGCAAAACGATCACAACACCTAATATTATTATCGCAACCGGCGCACGTCCGTTTGTGCCACCGATTGAAGGTATCGATAAAGTTAATTACCTTACCTCCGACAATGTATGGGATCTACGCGACTTACCTAAGCGTTTAATCGTTCTAGGTGGCGGACCTATTGGTTGTGAATTAGCACAAGCTTTTGCGCGACACGGCTCCAAAGTGACACAAATTGAAATGATGCCCCGCATTATGATGCGTGAAGACGAAGAAGTTTCTGCAATCGTCACCGAAAAATTTATTAAAGAAGGCATCACCGTCTTAACCGATCATCGCGCGACTCGTGTTGAAGTTAATGGCGATGAAAAACAATTGATCTGTATCCACAATGATGCTGAAGTCGTTGTACCCTTTGATGAAATATTAGTAGCGGTCGGTCGTGCTGCGAACGTTAAAGGATTTGGCTTAGAAGAAATCGGTGTCAACATCACTCAGCGCGGCACTATTGAAGTCGATGATTATCTGCGCAGCAATGTACCGACTATTTTTGCCTGTGGTGATGTCGCTGGACCTTATCAATTTACCCATACTGCCGCACATCAAGCTTGGTATGCAGCGGTTAACGCATTGTTCGGCAAGTTTAAGAAATTTAAGGTCGATTATTCTGTTATCCCTTGGGCAACATTTACTGACCCCGAAGTTGCACGTGTAGGGCTTAATGAAACCGACGCAAAAGAACAAGGCATTAAGTATGAAGTGACTCGTTACGACATTGATGACCTAGACCGCGCTATTGCTGACCAAGAAGCCCATGGTTTTATTAAAGTGCTAACCGTACCAGGTAAAGACAAAATTCTTGGTGTAACAATCGTCGGCCATCATTCTGGCGACCTGATTGCCGAATATGTCATGGCAATGAAGCATAAGATTGGTCTTAACAAAATACTCGGCACCATTCATATTTACCCAACGCTTGCTGAGTCGAACAAATACGTTGCCGGCAATTGGAAACGTGCCCACTCGCCTAAAAAATTATTGCGATGGGTAGAGAAATTCCATAGCTGGCGTCGCAGCTAATAGAAAAATCGACCCTATTCGATGTCTTTAGGCTCAAAGTCTAAAGATGCCGAATTAATACAATAACGCTGTCCTGTCGGTTGCGGGCCATCGGTAAACACGTGGCCGAGATGTGCTTCACATTGCCCACACCGCACTTCAACACGCTGCATACCATGGCTATTATCTACAAGCTGTTCTATTACATCATCGCTAACTGGCTGCCAAAAACTTGGCCAGCCACTGCCTGAATCATATTTTTCTGTCGATTGAAATAATTCTGTATTGCAACAAATACACCGGTAAACCCCGCCGTCTTTATTATCATAATATTGACCGCTGAAAGCGCGCTCGGTACCGCCTTTGCGTGCAACACGAAATTGCTCGTTACTTAACACCTTGCGCCATTCATCATCAGTTTTTTGAATCTTCTGCATCGAAGCCTGCTCCATGACTTAGCTCACTAATCGCACATTGGATTGTGAGACACTTGAACGTACACTAAGCATCATACACAAACTATAAGGGCTTTCTGAGACAATGATTATCGGCACACCACTTAGCCCTAGCGCACTACGTGTCATGTTATTAGGCGCTGGAGAACTCGGCAAGGAAGTCATTATTGCCTTACAACGGCTTGGCGTAGAAGTTATCGCCGTTGACCGTTATGCCAATGCACCCGGTCAGCAAGTGGCGCATCGCTCACACGTTATTGACATGACGGATGGTGACGCATTAAAACAGCTAGTCGCACAAGAAAAGCCTCATCTCATCGTACCGGAAATCGAAGCGATAGCGACTGATGCGCTGGCAGACATAGAGGCTGAGGGTTTAGCAGAAGTCATTCCTACTGCCCGCGCCACGCAATTAACTATGAACCGTGAAGGTATACGCCGACTTGCTGCTGAAACGCTTGAGTTACCGACATCACGCTACAGTTTTGCTAGCAGCGTCAATGAATTACATATGGCGATCGATGGTGGCATTGGCTATCCCTGCCTGGTCAAACCTGTTATGTCTTCATCGGGCAAAGGGCAATCAGTCATTCGTGATTCCAAAGACATTCAAAGCGCTTGGGATTATGCGATGGATGGCGGCCGCGTCAGCAAAGATAAAATCATTGTTGAAGAAATGATTGATTTCGATTTTGAGATCACATTATTAACTGTTCGTGCGAAAAATGCCGAGGGAGATATAGAAACCCAGTTTTGTGACCCTGTAGGACATGTACAGCAAAATGGCGACTATATCGAGAGCTGGCAACCACAAGCGATGAGCGATAAAGCTCTAGAAAAATCAAAAACAATCGCTAAATCAGTCACTGATAACCTAGGTGGTCGTGGTGTTTTCGGTGTTGAGCTATTTATTAAAGGTGACAATGTCTGGTTTTCGGAAGTCAGCCCTAGACCTCACGACACCGGCATGGTCACCATGATTACACAATGGCAAAA
>JAADIY010000022.1 GCA_013151045.1 Gammaproteobacteria bacterium | reverse complement strand
ATTACCATACTTTCAGTCAGCTCAAGTTCCACTTTGTTTGCATTAACTTTGCTCTCTTTCAAAGTTTGTGAAAATTTCATCGCCATACTAGGATCTGAAAACTGCCGCTGAGATACATTAATACATATACGAACATCACTTGAAAAATATTCTTCTAACTTACGCAAGTCTTTACATGCTTGACGTAGAACCCAATAACCCAATGGCACGATTAAACCTGTTTCTTCACAAACATTAATGAATTGGTCTGGAAAGATCAGTCCTTTTGTCGGATGCTGCCAACGCACTAATGCTTCTAAAGCTATCACTCGCGTAGGTGATAGCTGAACTATGGGCTGGTAATGCAATACAAACTGGTTTTGTTCTAATGCTTCTCGAAGCGAATGTTCAATTTCAACTCGCTCATTAATCTCTGTATTCATTTTATCGTTAAAAAAACGGTAATCATTTTTACCTGAGTTTTTTGCTGCATACATCGCCATATCGGCATGCTTGAGCAAATCACCAACGTTGTCACCATCTTGACCGGCAATCGTGATGCCAATACTCGGTGTAATAAACACTTTTCTATCTTGTACAGAAAATGGTCCACTAAAAGCAGACAAAGTGCGTTCGGCAACAATTTTAAGTATTTCTATTGTTCGCCAATTTGAAACTAGCACACAAAATTCATCGCCACCGAGACGCGCAATAATATTTGATGTTCTTAACGTCGATTGCAATTTTTCGGCAACGGCTTTTAACAGCTCATCACCTGCATCATGACCCATCGAATCGTTAATACGCTTAAAGTCATCAATATCGAGATAAAGCAATGCTAATCTATTGTTACTGCGCGCAGTATGATCAATCATTTTTCCTACATAATCATTAAACAAGCGACGATTACAGAGGCCTGTTAATGGATCGTAGAAAGCAAGCTTCTCTAATTCTTCAGTCCGTTTCTTTACGAGTTCTGACAACACCACTGGCTGCCTAACAAGAATATAAGTGAGGTAACCAAGCAAGAGCGCCATCACTGCGCTAAGAATAAAAAGTAACGGCACAAAATATGTTGGGAAAGAAGATTCTCTGCCAAGCAACAATTCCCATTTTGCGTTAGGTACGGTTATGGTATAGGTGACAGAATTTTCCAATGCTTGTTGTTGGCCGGCAAACACTTCTCGCTCACCGGTTACTTGCGATACATGATAGATCTGATATGAATAGCCTTGTTCTTTTAATAGCTCAAGATCTGTAGATGCTAACAAGTCTTCTAAATAAACCAGCGCTGATGCAAAGCCCCAAAACTCTTCTTTACCCTCACCATTAGGTAAAAATATTGGATTACGCCCAATAACAGCTGTACCACCCTGAAGCAATTGAAACGGCCCCGCTAATGTTAACTTTCCCGTTTTTATCGCCTGTTTTGCAACATTCTTACGCGCATCATCTTTGAGAATATTGTGGCCTAAGGCTTTCTCTTGACCAATTAATGGATAGATTTCATTAATGATGCCGTTGGGCGCAAGCTGTAGATTGGAGATACCGCCAAGAGAGCTGATGATGTCCGCGGCATAGTATTCAAAATCATTTAGCTCGCCACCGTTCTTTCGTATCAAGGAAGCTAATATATACGTAGAAGAAAGTGAACGTGACAAACGGCGCTCTATGTTTGCGCCTTCGCTCGCAATAATTTGCGACATCAAGAGCACCTGCTCTTTCTCAGCAAGTCGCTGATAAGTTGTCACTAAGTAACTGCTAACCGCAAACACCACCAAAAACACAACTATCGGTATTGTGTATAAACGATAAATCATTGTCGATGTTATATCGTAAAGACATTCATATAAAAACAGCCTTAATATGTGACCACGAATTAATGATACACAGACTAATACAACCCAAGTCTATTTTAGTATTAAAAAAGACACCCCACTGCCATAATATATAGCGGCAGGCTTAGCAAATACTGGTGCTTATAATACCAAAGCATATGCCTAGTCGACATAACCATGATTGCAAATACAACGCTGATACGCGCAAGAGAAGCTGACTAACTACGCAGCCGTGATAAAAGAATTAAGAATATTTAATGGAACTAAGCAATTTATTAAAAAGACTATATGTTCTCTTCAAATAAGGTGATCTTTGCTACGCTTTTTAGCATTTTCAGCCAAGCCGTGTATTCACTGTTGCCTTGAGCGCGTTGCCGCTGATCTTTAAGAACTTGGCGCTGCTCTTCACTCAAACTTGCAGGGTCACCGTCTTTAATGCCTGTCATTTTGACAATCGAATAATCACCGTTTCGCAATTCGATACCATGGGCCTCTTCGCTAGCTTGCTTTGCCTTAAAGGCGTCTTGCGAAATGATCTGATCTAGCTGACTGTCATTGCGACTATAAAACTTTGCTTCGGACCAAGACAATTCATTTGCTGCCAATTGCTCAGCAACATCAGAGCCAGATTCAATATCAACTAACAGCTTCACACCTAATTCTTTCGCCGCATCGTTTGCCGCTTGATTTTTCAAGCTGGCCGTAATTTGATCACGCACTTCTTCTAACGGTTTAGTTTCCGGCTCTACTCTGTCTTTCTCTCGCAAGACAACAATGCGGTTACCGCTGATTTGCAGCGCCTCACTATTATTGCCCTGAGCAACCTCATCAGAAAACGCCGCTTCGCGTACTTGCTGGTCGCTCGCTATATCTACGCCTCGACCACGCTCAAACAGTTCACTTACCTGAATTTCGATACCTAACTGCTCTGCAGCAACACTTAATGTTTCTGGGTTTTCATACGTTGTATCAACCAACAGCTCAG
This sequence comes from Gammaproteobacteria bacterium, assembly GCA_013151045.1. GTDB lineage: Bacteria > Pseudomonadota > Gammaproteobacteria. The sequence goes on along the minus strand of JAADIY010000022.1, from coordinate 13,172 downwards.
ATCGTTCAATAACAATATCAGCAGCCTTATCTCGCTTTAGCTCATTTTCAAGTTGCGCTTTGACTTCATCATAAGTTTTGCCGCGTTCTTCTTGAACCCCCGTTAGCTTTATAATATGAAAACCAAAGCTCGACTGGACTAGATCACTAATTTGATCTTGCGCTAAAGCAAACACTGCTGCTTCAAAAGCTGGCACCATAACGCCTTTACCGAAGAAGCCTAGATCACCGCCACTACCAGCAGAACCCGCATCCTCTGAATTCGCCTTGGCTAGCTCGGCAAAGTCTTCACCGGCATTAGCACGGTCAAGTAGCGCCTGTGCTCTTGCCCGTATTTCAGCTTGCACCGCCTCATCCGCACCTGTATCAACCTCTAACAGTATGTGGCTAGCACGACGCTGCTCATCGACGACAAATTCTGCTTTACGCTCTTCGTATTGAAATTGAATATCTTCTTCTTCAACTTCAATATCAGCGGTGTAGTCATTTGCATCCAACACAAGATACTCAATGGATACTTGTTCTACCGTTTGATAGCGATTGCTGTTTTCGTCGTAATAACTTTGAATATCGTCATCACTCACTTCAACGCTATCAATAAAACGTGCTCGCGGTATGGTGACAAAACTGATTTCGCGCTGTTGATCTCTTAACTTAACAAACGCATCTAGCTCAGCATCACTAACCACACTACTCTGCACGACACTGCTTGCAGCCTGATCAATCATAATCGCGCGACGTATCCGCTGCTCAAAACCTTCTACAGACTCACCCTGAATTCGTATTTGCTCTTGATATGCTGAATTATCGAAAACACCGTTGGTTTTAAATGCTTCTAAGGATTGGATTGTCGCACTCAGCTGTTGATTGCCCACCTTCTGGCCAGAATCACTTAATTTTGCCAGCAAAACATTTTCTTCAATCAAGCTATCTAAAGCCTGGCGCTTGAGTGCATCTTCGCTAAAAAACGCAGGATTAAAATTTTCACCTAATGTGGCTTGCAAGCGCGCGCGATTTTGCAAATAACGTCGTTGCAATTCGTTTTGCGTTATTTTTTCACCGTCCACTTCAGCGACATAGATATTAGCATCGGGCGTTAAGTAATCACCCAAACCGAATAATGCGAAGGTTAGAGTAATACCTATGACGATAATCCAGGCGATAACACCAGTGGCGCGTTCACGAATAAATTCAAGCATGAGACTTTTTTATTTTGTGTTGTTAGATGAAATATGGGGTCAAATAGTAACCCAGATCGGAGACAAGGCCTAGTAATTTGCCTCTTTTGGAAAAGTAACAAGGGCACAAGCATCTTAACTCGGTACCCTCGCAACTATTTAACTGGCGGAGTGGACGGGATTCGAACCCGCGACCCCCTGCGTGACAGGCAGGTATTCTAACCAGCTGAACTACCACTCCAAAACTTCATGGTGGGTGCTGAGGGGATCGAACCCCCGACATTCGCCTTGTAAGGGCGACGCTCTACCATCTGAGCTAAGCACCCGGGTGAAAGGAGCGCTATTGTACGGCATCCTTAAAGGTCTTGCCAGCCTTAAATGCTGGAGACTTTGAGGCTTTAATTTGAATGGTTGCACCCGTTTGCGGGTTACGACCTTCACGTGCCGCACGTTCTTTAACAGAGAAAGTACCGAAACCCACTAGGGTTACTTGGTCGCCACCTTTCAATGCGCTTGAGATTGCTTCAATTGTGCCATCAAGTGCTCGGCCTGCGGCAGCTTTTGAAAGATCTGCTGAATCAGCAATGGCGTCGATTAGTTCTGATTTATTCACTATGTATACTCCTCAGTATTTTATAAAGAGTGGCGTTAGTCAACAACTAGGTAGCCACTCTGATTTGATGTAATAACCGCACACCGAGAGAAAGAAACACAATCGGAGCGAGAGGGTGAACCTTTATACCAATTAGGAAAAAGCCCTGTCAAGCAGTGTTTATGCGGCTTGCAAGGCTATAGAGAGTTTTAGAGACGGTTTTTTACTAATGCGCGCGAATCTGGTCATCTTGATTTTTCACGCCACCCGCTCTTTTGCTAAGTAATTTTTGCACTTCGTCTTCAGTCAACGGCTTTGGCATATGCTGCAATGCCACAGCAAAAACTTCATCAATCCATTTCACCGGTCTAATATCAAGGTTTTGCTTAATGTTACTTGGAATCTCTTCTAGGTCGCGTTTGTTTTCTTCTGGTATCAAAACAGTTTCGATACCGCCACGATGCGCTGCAAGTAGTTTTTCTTTTAACCCACCAATAGGCAACACTTCACCACGCAATGTGATCTCACCTGTCATTGCCACGTTAGAACGCACTGGGATACCTGTTAACGCGGAAACTAACACCGTGCACATACCAACGCCAGCACTCGGCCCATCTTTCGGTATACCGCCTTCAGGCACGTGTATATGAACGTCGTTATCGCGATAAAATTCTGGGTCAATGCCTAACATCGCTGCGCGACTACGCACAACTGTCATTGATGCTTGCGCTGACTCTTGCATAACATCGCCAATTTGGCCAGTAATCGATAATTTACCTTTACCGTTAACCACTGCTGCCTCTAAAGTCAGCAAGTCTCCACCAACCTCTGTCCACGCAAGGCCAGTAACCTGACCAACATGATCATTCTCTTCAGCAAGACCAAAACGAAACCGCTTAATACCAAGATACTTCTCGATATTACGAGAATTAACTTGTACCGAACCTTTATGCTCTCCTAGAGCCGCCTGCTTAACAACTTTACGACAGAACTTTGAAATTTCTCGCTCTAGATTACGAACACCTGCTTCGCGAGTGTAATAGCGAACGATATCGCGTAACGCGCCTTCTGAAATTTTTAACTCACCGTCCTTAAGACCGTTATTTTTCATTTGTTTAGGTACAAGATAACGCTGCGCAATCGCGAGCTTTTCATCTTCGGTGTAGCCAGACAAACGTATGACTTCCATACGATCCAATAACGCTGAAGGTATGGTTGACAATGAGTTTGCCGTACAAACAAACATCACATCCGACAAATCATAATCAACTTCAAGATAATGATCATTAAACGTGTGGTTTTGCTCTGGGTCTAATACCTCCAGTAAAGCCGATGATGGGTCACCACGAAAATCGGTCGCCATCTTATCAATTTCATCCAATAAAAACAGTGGATTCTTGGTTTTTACTTTTGACAGGTTTTGAATAATTTTACCTGGCATAGAACCAATATAAGTACGACGATGACCACGTATCTCTGCTTCGTCACGCACACCGCCCAAAGCCATGCGAACAAACTTACGATTTGTTGCGCGCGCGATGGATTGTCCTAACGAGGTTTTACCTACCCCTGGAGGACCCACCAAGCAAAGCACTGGACCTTTGAGTTTTGAAACACGTTGCTGCACAGCCAAATACTCTAAGATACGTTCTTTAACTTTTTCTAGACCATGATGGTCAGTCTCAAGTATTTTTTCTGCGGCTTTAATATCTTTAGAAATTTTACTGCGTTTCTTCCACGGAATATTGACCATACAATCAATATAATTACGCACCACTGTCGATTCCGCTGACATAGGCGACATCATTTTGAGTTTATTCAACTCAGAAATCGCTTTATCTTTTGCCTCTTTAGGCATTCCCGCAGCGTTAATTTTTTCTGCTAATTCGTCAACTTCATTTGGCACATCATCCATATCGCCAAGTTCTTTTTGAATCGCTTTCATTTGCTCATTCAAAAAATATTCGCGCTGGCTTTTTTCCATTTGGCGTTTAACACGACCACGAATGCGTTTTTCGATTTGTAATAAATCGATTTCTGCTTCCATCAAACCCATCAAGCGCTCTAAGCGCTCACGGATATCCATCATTTCAAGCAGTGATTGTTTTTCTTCAACCTTAAGCGACATATGCGCGGCAATGGTGTCTGCCAATCGGCTCGGATCTTCAATGCCTGACAAGGAGGCAGTGATTTCAGGTGGAACTTTATTATTAAGCTTAGTGTATTGCTCAAACTGACTCAAGATGGAACGAACTAAAACTGAGCTTTCTCGCTCACCGAGCGCCTCAGCTTCTAAGGTATCAGTATGCGCTGCAAAAAAATCATCAACATCCTCTTCAAACGAATTCACTTGTGCACGCTGCTTACCCTCCACTAGCACCTTAACGGTGCCATCTGGCAGCTTTAACAATTGTAGGATGGTTGAGACAGTACCAATGTGGTAGAAATCTTCGACTTGCGGATCGTCAATACCCGCGTCTTTTTGCGCGACAAGCAAAACCTGCTTATCTTTATCCATCGCCGACTCGAGAGCACGAATAGATTTTTCGCGCCCAACGAAAAGCGGGATCACCATATGCGGATAGACCACAACATCGCGCAATGGCAAAACTGGAAAATATTCTGAACCTTCAGAATTTGAAGATGAAACGATTTCTTTTTTAGGGTCTTTTTTTGGCATCGCCTGGCTCACATCCGCTATCGGTAAATTGGCTATTACCTAATCATTATGGGGCCACAAATAAACAATGCAAGCACCCACTACCTTAGCGCGTCAGCCGCAACAGAATTAGTCTGAAGATGCGTTATTCGCTAGTTTGGCTGGCTCTTCGTTCTCGTAAATCAATAATGGCTCTGATTCACCAGTAATCACACCGCCATCGATAACAACCTTGCCAACATTTTCTAACGACGGCAACTCATACATCGTATCAAGCAATACATTTTCAAGAATTGAACGCAAACCACGCGCGCCCGTTTTACGCTCCATTGCTTTATGTGCTACTGCACGCAGTGCGTCTTCGCGGAACTCTAGCTCCGCACCTTCCATATCAAACAGTTTTGCATACTGTTTGGTAATAGCATTTTTGGGCTCAGTAAGAATATTGATCAAGGCATCTTCATCAAGCTCTTCCAAGGTTGCGATCAAAGGCATACGACCAACAAATTCTGGTATCAAACCGTATTTGGTTAAATCTTCAGGCTCAACAGTGTGCAACAATTCATTCGATGACTTCTTATCATCTTTACTTTTCACTTCAGCCGCAAAACCAATGCCGCCTTTCTCTGAGCGATCACGAATAACATTATCGAGACCAGCAAAAGCACCACCACAAATAAATAAAATATTGGAAGTATCAACTTGCAAAAATTCTTGCTGTGGATGCTTACGACCACCCTGAGGTGGAACTGAAGCAACAGTACCTTCAATCAACTTCAATAAGGCTTGCTGAACACCTTCACCTGACACGTCACGTGTAATTGATGGATTATCTGATTTACGTGAAATCTTGTCGATCTCATCGAGATAAACAATGCCGGTTTGCGCTTTTTCCACATCGTAGTCGCATTTTTGCAGCAACTTCTGAATAATATTTTCTACATCCTCACCAACATAACCTGCTTCAGTGAGCGTCGTTGCATCAGCAATCGTAAACGGCACGTTGAGCAATCGCGCTAAAGTTTCAGCCAATAAAGTCTTACCGCAACCGGTAGGACCGATGATCAAAATATTACTTTTTGATAACTCAACTTCATCTTTACGCGCGCCATCATTCAAACGTTTGTAATGGTTATAAACCGCGACTGACAAAACTTTTTTAGCACGCTCTTGACCAATAACGTACTGATCAAGAATTTCGCAAATTTCAGCCGGTGTTGGCAAACGATCCTGCTCACCAGCTTCTTTCTCTTCGACTTCTTCGCGAATAATATCGTTACATAACTCGACACACTCATCACAAACAAAGACAGAAGGACCAGCAATTAGCTTACGAACTTCATGCTGACTTTTGCCGCAGAAAGAACAATAAAGTAGCTTATCGTCGTCTTTATTTTTGTCTTTATTATCTTTGTCGTCACTCATATTTTTTGCGCCTCGCGTTGATTGGCGTTACTTGTCAGCTTTACTGGCCGCATCATTTCTGTTTTCAATTACTTTGTCTATAAGACCATATTCGACTGCTTGGGTTGCACCCATAAAATTATCACGGTCGGTATCGCCCGCAACTTTCTCTACTGGCTGACCCGTATGTTTTGACAGTATGCCATTCAAACGATCTCGTATCATCAAGATCTCTCTTGCATGAATATCAATATCTGACGCCTGACCTTGGAAACCACCTAAAGGCTGATGAATCATCATACGTGAATGCGGCAGGCAATAACGTTTACCTTCAGCGCCACCAGCGAGCAATAATGCGCCCATGCTTGCTGCCTGGCCAATACACATCGTGCTGACATCAGGCTTAATGAACTGCATGGTGTCATAAATCGCCATGCCAGCTGTGACCGACCCGCCTGGCGAGTTAATATACAAATGAATGTCTTTATCAGGGTTTTCTGACTCAAGGAACAAGAACTGAGCAACCAGCAGATTAGCCATATAATCCTCAACCTGGCCAACCATGAAGATGACACGCTCTTTTAAGAGACGCGAATAAATATCATAAGCACGCTCGCCTCGAGCAGATTGCTCGACGACCATGGGAATATTCATTGCTGAAGTCTCGAAGTGAGTTGAGCCGCTGATATCTGTCACTATTTCGCCACCTAATTGTTTCTGTTCCATTAAACAGGTAATGATCGCGCCCAATGTCGCGTCATACCAAACTTTTTTCCGCTTAGCTGCTGCGACCCATTATGTCGTCAAAGCTAGCTGTCTTTGTCTTAACTGTAGATTTTTCTACAATTAAATCAATGACTTTATTCTCAAGCACCAAGGGTTCAATACCTTCCATACGATCCTTATCAGAAAGCATCATTTTCACAGCTTCTTCTGGCTTCTCATAAGAAGCTGTCTCAGCAACAATAAATTCTCTTAATTCCTTTTGCGACACTTTAAGCTTATTCTTGAGGACTATTTCATTCAAAACAACCCCAAGACGAACGCGCCTAACCGCTTCTTCGCGTAGATTCTCTCGCTCAACATTAGGAGACTTACCCTGTCGTGCCGCATTCTCTCTAGCGCGCTTCATAATGCCTTCAATTTCAGCTTCAACCATGCTTTTCGGCACTTCAAATTGATTGGCTTTAGCTAAGGTATCAAAGACCTGCGTTTTGACTTGACCCCGAACAGCAACATCTAACTCACGCTGCATATTATCTTTCACTTCCTTGCGTAGCGTCTCGACACTACCATCCTCAATACCCATGCGCTCAACAAAGTTAGAATCAAGCTCAGGAATAGCACCGCCTTCCACTTGTTTCAAGGTCACGACAAACACAGCCTCTTTACCGGCTAATGTTTCGTCGTTGTATTCATCAGGGAAAGTAATGGTGACATCGCGTTGCTCACCAGCTTTAGCGCCAATAATTGGCTCTTCAAAACCTGGCAGCATGGTACCAACACCCAATTGCAGAGGATAGTCTTCGGCTTCGCCACCCATAAATTTCTCGCCATCTATGGTGCCAATAAAATCGATCATCACGCGATCGCCATTTTCAGCGGCACGATCAACTTTTTCAAAATTCTTCCGCTGTTCACGCATGCGGGTAATGACATCATCAACTTCAACATCACCAATCTCACACTTCGTCTCTTCTAACTCAAAGCCCTCATAATGGATGGCTTCTGGTGTGGGATAGACTTCAAATATCGCAGTATAAGTCAATTCCTGGCCAGGCTCAGCAGACCTATCATCAATGCGAGGACTACCAGCTGGACGAATACTCTCTTGAGTTAACGCCTCAACATAGCTGCTTTGAATAACGTCGCCAACGACTTCATCACGTACCGCGATTCCGTAATCACGCTGTAAAACCTTTATAGGTGCTTTACCTTTACGGAAGCCTTTAATACGCGCTGTCTTGCCAATCTTTTTCAAACGATGAAGTACTTCGTTATCGACTTGCTCGGCGGGAACCGCCACTTTCATCTGGCGTTCTAATCCTTCGGTGGTAGTCACTGAAAATTGCATGAGATCCTCTGGAATCTGTCGTTTGGCTAAGGCCAAGCCATTGATATTATTGAATAAAATATATAACCACATAACATAATGGTTAATGGTGCGAAAGGAGAGACTCGAACTCTCACGGGTTACCCCACTGGAACCTAAATCCAGCGCGTCTACCAATTCCGCCACTCTCGCACGGCCAACTTACTAATTATACAGATATTGGCGCTTATCTTCATCATTGCTGATTCAAGCACACTTCAACTAACCAATTTTCTCCTAGCAGAACGCCAGCAAAAAAATGGTGGGCCGTGTAGGTTTCGAACCTACGACCCGCTGATTAAGAGTCAGCTGCTCTACCAACTGAGCTAACGGCCCATCCTTAAGGTCCTACTGCTACAACACAACAGGATTGGGGTGACTGATGGGGCTCGAACCCACGACCACCGGAATCACAATCCGGGGCTCTACCAACTGAGCTACAGTCACCATAACTTCCTTTGCGCACTGTAATATGGTGCGCCCGGCAGGACTCGAACCTGCAACCCTCGGCTTAGAAGGCCGATGCTCTATCCGGTTGAGCTACGGGCGCATACAAGAGCACTTCTAATCGAGTTTTCCCGCACAGCAAGATTATGCCAGATTGGGGCACAGTGTGTTGGTCGGGGAGGAGGGATTCGAACCCCCGACATCCTGCTCCCAAAGCAGGCGCGCTACCAGACTGCGCTACACCCCGATACACTGTGTGCTAAAGGCCTATTCACCCCTCAGCAAGGCCCGGCATAATACGCTTCAGCGCTCAGGCCGTCAAACCCTAGACATATTAAAAATCAACAGTGTTATAACGAAACTCGACCAAAACGTATTGTCGACCAGGCAATTGCAAACGCCGCTACAGTAGCTACCGCAGCCAAGACAAAGACCACCGATGCACCCTGGCTATCCCATAACTCACCACTGATATAACTACCTAAACTACCACCTATACCAAAACTGATACTGCTATATAGGCTTTGGCCACGCACTTGAAGATTACCAACAAAATGATGATGTATTAACTGCATCGCCACCGCATGATACAAACCAAAACTTGCTGCATGCAGCAATTGAGCAAACAATAACAACGCAACATGATCAACAAAAAAGGCAATCAACAGCCAACGAATTGTTGTTAATAATAGACTGGCCAAAATTAAAAAACGTAGACTATACACGTGAAAAATACGATGCATCACAACAAATAATGCTACTTCAGCTAATACGCCTAACCCCCACAAAACGCCTATGAAACTGCGAGTGTAATCAGCGTCTTGCAAATGAATCGAATAAAACGTGTAGTAAGGCCCGTGACTTAGCTGCATCAAAAAACTTGCCACCAGCAGACCAATCACTTCAGGCCTGCGTAATACACGAAGAATGCCGTGTGACGATACTGATTGGTGGTGTCCATCGTCACTGGGCACAAAGAAACTCATAACGGTAGTCAGCACTAATAGCGCCACCATAACAGGCAACAACCATGCGGCACCCTGAGATTCCAACAACGGCCCCAGCAAAACCACCGCGACGATAAAACCCACCGAGCCCCAAAGCCGAACGTGACTATAGCGAAGAATATTCTCGCCGAGATGATTTAACGTCGTCGCCTCGAACTGAGGCAAAATAGCATGCCAAAATAAACCAAATAACACCATGCAAACGATAATATTGGTATAGCTATCACCGATAAATACGGCGCAAAAACCAAATGTTGCAAACATCATCAGCCAGCGAGTCAGTTCAATACGACGGCCACTATGATCAGCCACCCAAGCCCATAGATAAGGCGACACCACCTTCATCAACATCATGATCGCCAAGGCTTGGCCGATTTGCTCTGCAGAAAACCCTAACTCCTTAAGATAGAGGCTCCAATAAGGGACAAAGCTACCCAGAACAGAAAAAAAGAAAAAATAAAAGGCCGATAAACGCCAATAAGGAATATTTGCCACGTCTGTAATCGCCTACGAAAAATCTAGGCGCAAGTCTTAATCAGGATCAACAGACGCTGGAATGATAGGCGTATTGGATTTCACATCAGCATTCTGGCCACGATGGCGCAATGCATGATCCATCAAAACAATTGCCATCATTGCTTCAGCAATAGGTGTCGCACGAATTCCCACACAAGGATCATGACGACCCTTGGTAATAACATCAGTCGAATCACCTTTTGTATCAACGGTTTGACCTGATAGGCGAATACTAGAAGTAGGTTTTAAGGCAATACTGGCAGTAATATCTTGGCCAGATGAAATGCCGCCTAAAACACCACCTGCACGGTTAGCCAAAAAGCCATCCGGCCGAATCTCATCGCGATGCTCTGTGCCTTTTTGGTTCACTACCGCAAAACCATCGCCAATTTCGACACCTTTAACTGCATTGATACTCATCAAGGCATGCGCCAAATCAGCATCTAAACGATCAAACACAGGCTCTCCCCAACCAGGCGGCACACCCTTAGCAATAACATTGATCCGCGCACCAATAGAGTCACCTTCTTTACGCAAGGCATCCATATAATTCTCAAGCTCGGCGATACGCGATGCATCAGGGAAAAAAAATGGATTATCTTCAACAATACTTAAATCAACACTAGCTGCTTGTATTGGGCCTAACTGTGATAAGTAACCATGGATCGTCACACCGTAACGTTCTTTTAAATACTTCTTAGCAATAGCACCGGCAGCGACACGGGAAGCCGTCTCACGCGCAGAAGATCGCCCGCCACCGCGATAGTCACGAAACCCAAATTTTTGCTCATAGGTATAGTCCGCATGACCCGGCCGAAAACGGTCTTTTATCTCCGAATAATCTTTAGAACGCTGATCAACGTTGCGAATTAATAAAGCAATTGGTGTCCCTGTAGTTTTGCCTTCAAAAACACCTGAGAGTATTTCAACTTCATCTGTTTCACGACGCTGAGTCGTATGACGCGATTTACCTGGTCGACGGCGCTCAAGATCACGCTGCAAATCTTCAGCGCTTAACTCCATACCTGGCGGGCAGCCATCAACAGTAGCGCCAATTGCTGCACCATGACTCTCACCAAAACTGGTGACGCTAAATAAACGACCTATTGTGTTTCCTGACATAAGTAGTTGTACCAACCTAATTCTATAATCACCCAACCATTGGCGGGCTTGTAAGCTTTACTGTTTTCCATTAGGATCTTCAACCAGCTAAGCAACGCTGGACATGGCAATGACGGTAGATATAAACACCGAATGTAGCAAGCCAAACCAAAACAAAAAACTACTCGTCGTAGGTGGCCGCTGTAGCAGCGAAAACCATATGATCGAGTTTCTAACCAAACTGGTCGCAGCCGACCTAAAATACACCTATACCCAAGGCCTATATCACTCATTATCGCACAAGTCTGATATCTCATTTGACGTGATATTGGTTGATATTAGTGAAGGCAACGGAATAGATAGCCGTGACCTGTCTATATTAGCGGATACTTACCACCATTGCGCCATCATCGCCATCGACAAAACCCATAATGATGAAACTGCAAATAGCGCTACCCGACACGGCGCGACTAAATACTTGGTACACACCACCGCAAACAAAGATCAAATATCCATACTCTTAGAAGAAACATATCAACAAAATCTAGCCGCTCGCCAACTGGCTGAGAGCTCACGTTACGATGACCTTACTGGTCTCGCCAATGAAACCGCCTTGCGGCTCGTGTTAGAAACCTCATTGGAGCATGTAGACTTTGATCAAGTATCGATGACCCTATTGTCGATTAGCATTGATACAGGAAAACAAAATGCCAGCGTTGATAAAAAAATATTATCTTGCCTACTACCCGCTATTTCACGACGACTAGAGCATAATCTACGCGCAACGGATATGGTTTCACGCGGCAAAAAAAGCGGTTTCAATATACTATTAAGGCACCTCAACGCAGAATCAGATTCTGCCATCGTTGCCGAAAAGCTTATTGAAACATTACAAAGCCCATACAACATCGATGAGAGGATTATTTCAATATCATGCAATATCGGGATGGCACTACCAAGCGTACGACACTGCAACGGCCAACAACTCATAGAAGACGCAGATAACGCCCTAACTTGTGCGCAGAAATTGGGTGGCAATCATTTTTCCTACCATACTTTACGTGCTCGGCCTGCCGAGTCATTAAACCTGCGCTCTCGACTCAACGAAGCGCTATCGCAAAATCAATTTCGCTTAGTCTACCAACCTCAGGTAGACATCAAGAATAATCATGTCGTAGCCATCGAAGCGTTATTACGCTGGCAGTTAACACCAGACAATCTGTTAGCTCCCGCACAATTCATGCACCATATTGAGCAAAGTCGGCATTGCACAAAAGTTGCGCATTGGGTAATTGACAATGTCTGCCAACAAATCAGCCAGTGGCATTTTGCTGATCAAGATAAATTGCCTATATCAATCAATCTGAGCCAAAAGCAATTTATTGACCCTTCTTTAGTCAACACTTTGGAAAATGCGCTGTTAAAATACGGAACAAACCCCAAACAAATTAGACTTGAAGTTAATGAAATAACGCTGCGCCAAAACATCAAACATAGCAAAGAAACTTTACAACAGCTTAAACAACTTGGAATTCAAGTATCGATTGATGATTTTGGGACTGGAGCACGAACACTAGACACATTACATAGCTTCAATGTCGGCCAAGTAAAAATCGATAGCTCGCTCATTGGCTCTGCACTTGACACGCCCACGTCAATGGAAATAGTTGATTCACTCATAATAAGCTGCCATCAGTTGGGCATCAATATCGCTGCTGAAGCCGTTGAAACACAAGATCAACTGCACTACCTTCAACAAAAAAATTGCGATAGTTATCAGGGCTATCTATTTAGCAAACCCGTCACTGCTAACGCATTACCTGAACTATTATTATTCGCCTAGAAATGATTACGCAAAGTTTGCGCGTCAATTAGAAAAATATCGCCACCTCCACGCTCAAAGTCAGGCCATATCAAAGGTAAGTTAGGCCATTTTTCTTCCAAGGCATACCGCGCTTCCCCTACCTCAGCGCATAACCACCCCGTATCAGTCAGATATTTAGCCGCTTCGTTGAAAATTCGTGTGACATGTTCTAATCCGTCCACACCTGAAACCAAACCCATTTCAGGCTCGTGATCGAATTCTGCCGGCAAACTATCGTAACTATCCTGAGGAACATAAGGCGGATTACTAACAATCAAATCGTAGGACTGGCCATCCAGAGCTGCAAATAAAT
>JAADIY010000004.1:50290-64762 GCA_013151045.1 Gammaproteobacteria bacterium | reverse complement strand
GCGTAATAATGGCATCGTTATTAATAATTTCTAAATCAAAATTCAATAAGTCGCCAGCGCTATTCAATACTTCAAAGAACTGATTATTTTCATTGTTGAGATCGATGGCTTGGTTAAAGCGCAAACGTATCTGCAAATTACCTAGTGCATCTAGATCAAGAATTCCGTTAATAGGATCAATACGGTTGAGCCTCAGAACAACATCTGGTGCAACTTGAACAACGCCGCGATTTAAACCATCAATGCCTGCACCAACAGCAGAAAAATCAGTGGCGATAATGACATCAATAAAATTACCATCAAATGCTTCAATACCTTCAACAACGACAGGACGATTTGGGTTTGTAACATCAACTGTAAGAATACCTGCATCACCGCGCGCAAGATAAACGGTACTACCATTAACGTCTATATCATAAACACGCCCGACATTATTCACTCGCGACACGATAGTCGGGTTCGCGGAATCACGAACATCGACAATAACAAGACCTGCATCACCTGCAGCTAAGTAAGCATAACCTTCTACTACTTTGACGCGACTCGCGGGAATATCAAGAGATGCTAGAGTTCTAAGCCCGACACTTGGATCACGCTCTATAATGTGGAAACCACCTGCGCCTGCCGCTTCGGCAGAGAGCAATTTATTGCTATTTAAATCAAACTCACCACCCACCACGACATACTTTTCAGTTTGTCCAACTACCGTAGCGAGCTTATCAACATCTAATGCAGGTAAAGCATTAGGTAACACATGAAATTCAGACAAGTAGAATTTAGTATGGAAAAAAGTATCTACGAAACCAATACCTTTTTCTGCCATCGCAATCACTGCACGATTGTTTTCAGCAACTATTCCACGAGCAAAGCGACTATGTAATGGTAGAGAGCGTATAACAGTTGAGTTACTGAGATCATTATTATCGATTGCAATAATAAATAATCGTGCATCAAGACCATTACCATTGAGTCGCGATGCAGTCACAAATATACGGTCGTTATTACGTTCGAAAAATAACTCAACACCTAATGCCGCATAGCCACCCGGTAAGGGAATCCGCGATACTATTCGATCATCACTACCATCACCATCACGGTCAATAAATTCTAATAAATCTTCAGCGTTCGCTGGATCATTCACATCGGCAACAAAAACAGATGGATCTAAATTATAAAGTATTACGCCATCTCTTCCGGCAGCAGCTACCATAAAAGTCTGTGTCGGATCCAAGACCAAGTCGTAATATCGAGCTACAGATGGATCTGCAATATTTTGAACAACAGGCTGCTGGTATTCAAAGGCATAATCAAGAAGGCCACGCTGCCCACTTGATATACGCACTTCTATATCGGCAGTACCAAGTGGTCCAGGCGGAGTGACTATTGTTATCGTATTCGTATCTATAATACGTATATCTTCAGAACTGACGGGGTTACGCCCAACAAAAATTTCAGTAGTCAGGTCGCCACCAGCAAAACCGCGGCCAGTAATGGTAACGCTGGCACCACCATTGATACTGCCTTGAGCTGGAGCAATTGATTCGATAATCAGTGGTTCTACGTACTGAACCGCACCAATACGCTCTAATTGTCTGCCATCACTTTCTTCTATACGCAATGTCGCAGGACCAACTAATTGGCTTGGTATTCTAAGCACATAACGTATTGCGCCACTAGTCAGTGTTTCTGCTGATTCAATATTGGCTGGGTCACCGGAAATAAGAAAAATAGGATCATTTGCATTGATTACGTCAACAGTAATTTCACCGCCTGTTATCTGTACGGTTGCAGGAATAATGGACACAATTTGCAGTGGAGCAGCCTGACTGCTACCAGTGGAAAAACGTATTGTGTGATCAAAGAAACCAATAACTCTACGGCCACCATCACTTGGCTCGGCAAACAGATCTAAACGGAAGTTGCTGTTACTAGGTAAATTTTGATTGGGAGTAATTAGTATTTTACTGGAATCAGTCGAATCAATCTCCACACTGAATTCGACTGCTTGACCGGTTGCGCTGCCATCTTCATAGAGTAATGCAAGATAACGAGAAAGATAACTATTGGCTTGCTCTGAACCGGGGATGGAAACCGGCAAGGTGAAATCTAACACTATAACGGCATTGACAGCGACACCGACACCGCCTTGTCCTGGATAGCTTTCAACAAGATCTTGAACAAACGTATCAACAATACGTAGATCAGTGACAATCTCAAAATCAGCTCCTTGAGAAATAGCCTGCTCCTCATTAGCAGCATTATTACTCGATAAGATGACTAAACCATCATCAGTGTAAATAGAAGGAGCTCGTTCATTGCTGTAATCTTCTAAGCCAATAACAGTGCTTCCTGATTCACAAGGTGCAACTTCCGATGCATCTAATACGCTAACATTATCATCACGACTGATATCAAGGATATTAACGAAAAATCGGAACCCACGAGCCTCAGGAAAACAACTTTCGTTACCATAGGTAACACTGGTTGTCGCGGCACTATGAAGTCCTAATAACCCTGGCACGGTACCAGGCAGTGGAAAACCATTCGTCTCATAACGACCACGAAGAAAGGCATTACTCGGTGTCTGACTATCGTATAAACCAAGAGAACCTTGAAACCCAAGTTGAATCAAGGCCTGCTTTTGCTCAGAAGCACTATGGATAATAGGTACAATGCCAAGCTGTAACAACTGATGTCCGGTCTGTGGCAAACTCGGCAAACTTAAATCAAAGACAAATCGATCAGAATTGTTATCTCTTAACGACACGATAGTCAATTCACTATCAACAATAGAAAAGTCTGACACATTCAATTCGACAGGCACACCACTAGCTAATCCATTTTCAATGCGGCCGATAATTGTCGGGCGTAATGGATCGGCAATACTCATCACTAACACGCCTTGATCACGCCCATCAAGCACCATCAAGCCATCTTTAACCAACATCTTACGCGGTGGTTGATTGAGCGGAATAGGTAGTTTGTAAAGAATATCACGATCACGACCTTCGGTCTGCTCTGGACCACCTTGGCCAGGCAAACGATCCTCACGATCATAAACCAACAACCAAGTTTGATTTTCATGCTCCGTTCGAATACTTGGGAAATTCATTCCTCGAGCAGAGACATAAAGATTTTCATTCCCTAGCACTATTGCAGAAGCATTAAGATCTTGTGGTAGATCAAAATAGCCTAAACCCAAAAGTGGCGCTGCATTTTCTAACTGATCACGCTCGTAGTGCACTAAGGTCAACGTGCTCGGCTGGATAAAATTGGTAAATGTCACATTGTCTATCGCGAAACCTGGTCTCGCCGAATTACGTGTCGCACGACTGAGCACATAGATATAACCTAGCTCCGGATCAGATGCCAAACTAACAATTTTACCTGGTGGCAATTTACCTGGGTCACGAGTAAGGGGGCTCGGCAATCCTAGCTCGATAGCTCTTAGAGCTGCGTTAATTTCAATACTGGCTAACGTAACTTCATTTTCAAGCACGCGCGAAGCTCCCAGGCGACCAAAGAAAATCGCACGTGGCAAAATATCGTGTCGGCCAACTTCATCGACGATTTCAAGATCAATAAAACCACGGAAATCTTCACCAAACTCAGGTACCGACCAAACTAGTCTGCTGGAACTCTCTAAACGTAAACGATCTTGATCTACCAATTGTGTTACGGCGCGATCTGGTTCTCCAGTGGGATAACTAATCAAGCTGATATCCGGATGAAAACCTAACCCTACGACATCAACTATGTCGTTTCTTCCAGCTTGACTAATACTCACCACAGCAGGGTCAACAAAACTCAACTGTAATAGATCAACATATGCGAAACCACCAATAACAATATCGCGTAAACCCGTCTCGGTACGAATTTCAACGGATGCTGGGCCTGCATTATTCGGAATAGTGGTGACAATAACTTGATCATCCTCACCTTCAACACTAGCCGGCACATATTCATCAATGACTAAACGCTGACCACCGATAAACACTTGCGGATTATCACCAAAACCTTGTCCTCGTAGCATCACTCGTGTACTACCATCGATACCACCTGTAGCAGGACTAATAGCCGTAATATCCGGCGCTACGATAGAACCTGCAGGTGAAGTAAAGAAACTAAAGACATAATCACGTGCCAGTGGATTACCCGCCAAGGGTTGTAAACCTGCGTTCACGACTACCGAATACTGTGTATTCGCAGTTAATTCTTGACTAGGAATAATTTCAAGAAAACTGCGCGCATCATCGTCATTACGTGTTGCGAAGGCAACGCTAAAATCAGCGCTCACCTCTTCAGCTAGCGCGAAATCACCCGCACTATCAATTAACAACTCACCGGCAAAGACCCGAACTGCCGAGACCAGATCTGCGTTAGGTGGCAATACTGCTGATAGCTCAATGAGAAAACGATCTATATCAGTAACAACAAAATTTTCGTCAACAGCAGGGCTATGATCCAGCACTGTAAGCTGACTTAACTCTATACGATTTATCCCAGCCTTACCTGCTGCTACTTGAATACCATTACGGGCTAGTGTGATGTCACGCAGGATAAAATCATCATCGACCACTTGGCGATGAATGACGGCAGGTATAGTAGGATCATATTGTGGTGTATCGAGTTTTTCTAAATCCAACACCTCAACCACGGCCTGTGCTGCGACATCTTCTTGGTCTGAATAATGAACACTGAGATAAGCCTGATTACCTGTAACATGAACATCATAGACACCGCGCGAGACAAAGTCTTCGCGCGCAGGGGTTAGAGATACAGTACGTAATAAGCGTGGCTGTTGCGGATCAGCTATATCAATAATATTTAGTTGAGATACGCGGCCTTCTCCCGACATATCGGTGACATAAAGCGTATTCCCCACTATTTGTAATCGATTAGCGATACCTAAGGTATCTAAGGTGGCAACAATGGGTAGAGACGGATTTGTAATATCAGCGATTACTACACCTTCGTTAGACGCTGCAATAAACGCATAGTCGCCACTAATTTTGACATCGCGAGAAAATCCGTTTGGTCGAATAAAACCAACACGATAAGGCGCATTAAGATTACTGATATCGATAACCTGGATACCACCATCACCATTGGCTACAAATGCTAAATCATCGCGGCGCGTTAAACCATAAGTATCTGGAAATGGCAGATCGATACGCCCGGCTAATAAGTAAGGTAAACCAAATTGGCCTTCACCAGATTGGTTAGTAAAAATCAATAACTCAGCACTCGTATTATCAAAATACGTCATGCCTGTTTCAGGGTCACGGTTAATTTCATTAAACAAGCTTGCAACAAAAGGAGCTAACCCAATTGGATCAAACTCAAGAAGCTCATCGAGACCATTTTTCGACGCTAGTACAAAATTCGGATCAGCATGAATTTCAGATATTGACCCAGCAAAAATTTCACTAGCACCATTAAGCAAATCAGAAAATATGAATACATCGCCGTCATCATCTTGCTCCGATGCAAAATCTGCTAAAAACAAACCTGTCATTACAGGCTCTAATAGATTGGGCGCGCGTCGCGTCGCTATTCCAGGCTCTTGCGCTACCGGTGCTGTCGTCGCCCATGCAGCAACTAAGGCATTGTCTCTTTCTAGCGTATTGAACTGAGCTACTGAGGTATAAAATACACTACGTGCGACATTATTTTGACCTTGACTTGGGCTAAAGAATCGACGCTCAGCAACGGGCAAGCCAACTTCATAGGTGGTTTCTAACTCTACATTGTGTTCCGGCGTCGTAACACGTGATATAGCACGAACCCGTTCATTCTCAAAAGCACCACGTTGCAATATATTGCCGTCAGCAAATTCAGCCCAATAAACAAACAGATGATTATCAGCATCGCTTGCTAATATATCTGGACGCGTATCTGCGTCATCTCTGAATAATTGAATTTCGCTGGTATTTAGAGTAACCCACTCACCCGCTTCATTCTGATGTTCACGAATAAAATTAACAAAAACAAAGCGTTCACTCTCGTTGCCAATATCTTCTATTGCTGCTGCCACAATTAATGGCTCTGCTGTTGTCAGAATTTCATTATTAAATGGTAAAAATAAATCTAAATCGGGCTCGACGGTATCATCAATACGACCAACCTGGATCACTTGACTCTGGCCAGACTGACCTCGGATATCAAATGCGGTCGCTTGAATAGAGAAACCATCTACACCAGTTGGCGGCTCTATCAGAGCTCGATAAATATTGTCTGCTGCCGTTGCACCAACGATATCTGTAGAAATTGGTTCAAATGCGGTAAACACCTGGTTACCATTAACATAGAACACTACTCGATCAATACCGCGGTTACCGAGATCGTCAAAAACATCAACGAATACTTCAATGTCTTGCCCATCAATAATGACTGATTCATCATTAAACGGTTGGGTAATCACTGCCGTCGGCGGTTGGTCGGCAATAATCGTTAAGCTTCGCGGTGCGGATACAGCCGAAGTCCTGCCGTCTACATCTATTGCCGTTGCGTTAAAGCTAATCGTACTGCCAACTGCACCTACTGGCACATCAATCTGGAATTGATACGGTGCTGCGACATCCGTAGTCAACGGTTGAAATGTCAAAGTGTCTGGATCGATACCCAGTGCTTGATTTAGACTAACGCTACTAATACCTATTTCGGGGTCAGATGCAATAACCGATACTACGATTCCGCGACCCTCTGTGATTTCAGTTAAGCTATCGCCAAAATTAAAACCACGCTCATCTAAAATTTGAATTTGATCAATGCTAGGAGGCTGATTCTCTATCAGAACTGCGGGCACTTCTGTAATACTAGTATTACCTGCACCATCGATCGCCGTCACTCTAAATTGAAGATCCAATTGGTTTACTGTTGAGTCTTCACCTAAGTACTCGCTGAGTGAATCTACCGTTAAATTTCCAGAATATGGTGAAGCTAGGAGTAAGGCAGAACGTATGCGCTCATCATCTTGAAAAACTGAATCTAAGTTTTGATCAGCAAACAACTCTGCCCTAACAGAAATGACACGAACATTATCGGTGACATTCAAATCATAAGGCAAACTGCGCCCTTCAGCGATTGCGGTGCCGCTAGACTCTGGTAGACGAATAGCGATCACTGGTGCATCAGTATCACGTTCGACGTTAACGGTTGTTATTCTTGGAGTTTGTACCGTACGTGGCTCACCGCTTGTACGCTGTTCAGTAGCAGACGCCGTTAACTGCAACGACCTACCACCTTGACCAAAGGGTATTTCGACAAAGAACTCATAAGGGAAGGCAGTATCAGTGAAACTACGATCGCCCTCTATTAACCCGCTTACATTTAATATGACACGGTCGATACCAGCATCATCCAGCGCATTAACTTGCACTAGCATAAATTCGCCTTCAATTACCGTGTCACCATCCTCGGGCGTACCAATGGCGATCACCGGCGGCACATCTTCAACAATTTCTATGGATATCGTCTCTGATGCCAAATGTGCGTCAAGGTCGCCAAATGCAGCGCCAAAGGTATCAATCGCATCCATCTGTAATGTAATAATATTATTGTCGGGGTTGTCGGGATCGAAAGCTGGCAATGGCACACCAAACGCATACGGGGCTTGGCGCAATGTAAGGTTTACTAGTTCAACCGGTGATTGTGTGCCTTGAGTCGCAACAAGCGTAACTGAATCAATACCGACATCATCGAAGGCACGCGTGTTGACAAATAACGTTGTGCTTTCGACTTGCCGACTGCCGTTTATCGGCTCAATAATATCGATAACAGGTCGCTGATCTATTCTAACCGGGTAACTCACTTCTCTAATTCGGACATTACCTGAAGGATCAGTCGCTACGACTCGCAACCAAATATCAAACCGCGTGCCTTGTGTTAGCGCTATATTAGGAAAAAGATCAATAATATCAGTCAGACGATCAACATTAACTAACTGTCTGTACAGCGGCGTATCAATATTGTTTGTCGTAACTGGCACTACGTCGGCATCGGGTATGCCATTGATAGTGCGAATTGGTGTACCAAAATCTAAACGCTGATATTCTCCGCCAGGAATCTGCACGGCATACGTGCGAAATAGCTGTAATTGATTCACTTTAACGTTATCAAAACCCCTGAAATCAAAATCGAAATCAGAAAACTCAGGTGGACCAAAGCCTACGTTTGGTGATACCACCGCAATTTCTGGGTTAATATCATCGGCAGCTCCAATAAAAGTAATGGTATCAACCGCTCGAGCACCATCGACATCTTCAATTTGAGCCGTTAGCGTAATATCTTCATTAAAACGAATCAGCCCTGATGGCACTGCGTAAGTCGCCGAGTAGAATAAAGAATTCGGACTATCGACACGACCATGCTGTTCAGCCACATCAATTGTATAGTTGCGCTCAAAATCATCAAAGATAGAATCGAAAGCCTGATTAACTATAGATAAACCTCCAGGAGAATCTGCTGATGCATTAGTCGCCGCTAATTCAATACCGTTAGCAAATAAGCGAATACTATTATTTGAAAGTGTACGATCATCAGCCGCTACCACACCCACCTCAATGTTAAATGTACCTGCAACAATAAACTGTCCTTCCGCAGGTACCGTTACACGAATTTCTGGCGTAATGTTAGTCAATGGAATAACTAATATAGTACGAACCGCGATCAAGCCGTTCAGATCTTCTATCACTATTTCATATTCTGTTGGCTCTGTTTCTTGAAATCTAACGGTACTGGTTTGTGACGGCGCGCGCGTTATTGGCAGAGCGGGACATGCAGTTGAATAAGTTATTTCATCCTCTAATACTTTCGAGCCATCTCTTTGTAGTCGATAGAGCCGATAAGACTGCAGCCCAATGTCATCTGCTAGGTTTGTCGCCAGTTGAAATTCTTCACCAATTCTTACTCTAAACTCGGCAAAATTAAGTCGGTCTGCCTCAACGATATTTCGTTGAAATCTACCATTCAAACGAAAACTGGAGAAACGATCCAATTCTATCTCTGGCACGAGATTGACTTCTACTGGCAGCAATATAGTAGAAGATTGAGTGCGTCCTGATAAATCTTCAACAATAGCGGTAAATTCGAGCTCGCTGCCAACGGCATTTTCAGGAACTTGGTAGCGAAAGCTGTAACTATCCTGATTCCAGACACCACCTTGCTCTATCACAACACCATTGTTGTCTCGCAAGCTAACTGTAGTGACTTGGTTAGTGTTATCACTGACCTCAACATCAATTGCCACCGTTTCGCCAACATGCACTATGGTTCCGTCTATCGGCGAGGAAATCGAAACTGTTGGTGTCTCTGTATCAAGAACAAAAGGTGTATTGGTCAACGACGTCAATAATGTTGGACCACGTAAGGTTGAAAAACGATCTGAGGCATAACCATATATGGAATAGCTCGAAATATCAGGCTCAACAAACCCAGCAAGAAATCGATTGCTTATAAATTCATCTGAACCCATTTGCGAAATATTGTTAGATTGAACAAATGCTAGCTGACCAGCATTATTATCGTTAACAAATAGTTGTATTGCGTCATAACGATCAAACCTACGAGCCTGCGCCTCTTCACCGGTAGTAAAACGCAAATTACTAGGCAACCTCGCAAAATTAATTTCTATATGATCGATATAGGCAGGTAAAACCGTCGCATCGATACTATTAAAAATAGGTTCAATAATTACGTGCGCCGCAGCAGAGGGTATGTAGTCTAATAGTCTTAACACGCCATTACTGCTCAGCAATTCCTGAGCTGTAACAATAAGATCGACTGGCTCTCCACCACAAACCCCTGTGTCGAAGCTGCGTAATCGATAATCAACCGATACCCCAGAAAAATCGAGTTCTATCGTTTCGACTTGTGGAGGAAACAGATCAGGCGAAACAATGTCAGAAACTGACATAACTCCGTTACTAAAAGTATAACGATTTTCGTTATTGATCCGCAGTACACCCGTTGTCCCTATCGCTTCTGGGTAATCAAACTCTATTCTATCTCTACGTATCTCGTTTTCCACCGCCGATACAGCTGAAATACCTACCACATTACGTTCACCAGAGAGTGAACTGTAAATTATTCCTGCATTAAGGAAATCATCATTGTCGGTATAGTCATCTTCAACATTAAACCGATGGAAACCAATAGAGCCTTTTGTTTGTGGATCACCTGGTGTTTCTTCTTGTAAAGTTATGGTGGGCGCTTCGTCGACAACAATATTGACAGCTAAGTTTTCTGTAGCACTATTACCAACTATGTCAGTCGCCGTGATACTGAATGTTACCGTGACAGGCTCTATAACTGGAGCATAAGCACTTAGATCCAGATCTAGCCTCACCTGAGCTTGCTCTTGATTGATATCCGTTTTTGACTCTAATACCCTTATGCCGTCGGCATCAATAACACTCACTTCGTAACTAGCTACTCGAATATTATCTGTCAATGTCGCCAATAATTCTGCAGCCTGTCTATCTACTAATTCTTGCTCAGGTGCAGTGATACTAATTACTGGTGCTTCTTCATCCGCTAAGATGGTCACCTGAATGGGATCGGTCTCTCCACGGTTAATTCCGTTGTCTTCTACTCGAATTATAAAATCGAATACTTCACCAGCACGGTCTAAAAAGGAAATTGGCACGCGAATACGGCCATCAAAATCAACAAAGAAACGCTCTGCTATTAGAGAATTACCAAATGAACTCGGATTTGGTGCAGTAATTCGCTCAATACGATCAGTTCGACCAAACACCTCCCACTCAAATACTGCCTCATTACCTTCATTATCAATCAAAATAGGGGTAATAGTATTAATATAGCGATTATCGCTGGCAGTCCCGACCACATTAAACGTATCAGTTGGCAAGACAGAAAATGATTCGTTAGGCTCACTATTGCTGACTACTGGTGCTTCTTCGTCATCAAGAACAATCCAGTCTAAAAATAGCTCAGTTATTGCACCGCTATTGTCTACTGCGCGTACGCCAACTCTAGGGTCAGTATCATTGATTTTATTGGGAACACGTGATGAAGCACGGAAAAACCCTCCATCTTCGATAATTTCATTTGCTTGACCGGCAGAAAACGATTCAATTATTTGTCGATCACCTGCGCTATCGATAAATATTTCAACTAAATCAATACCCTGATCATCGCTAACAGAGGCATTAACCGTAAATGCCTCACCTTCAACTAAACGTGAACCAGCCGGTGGCGTCCTAAATGAGATTAGTGGCGCTTGATTATCGAGGATGTCATATCGCCACAAGGTTTCTGTGCTTGCGCCAAAGACATCTGAGACAGTAATGCGAAAGACCAACCCTTCGCCAGAGTCTTGAGGAATCGTAAATACAAATCTTCCATCTGCACGCTTAGAAGATAATGTTTCATTTACAACTGTCTCAGAACCAGTCGTAATTTGGATCGTCGCCAAAGCGGTTTCATCTAATCCGCGCCAACTAAAGTCAACTTGATCAGTGCTATATAACACACTGCCTTGAGGCGGCGATGTGATCGCTGCTAACGGAGCGGTGTTATCCTCATTAATTGCAATTGTCTGTGTATTTAATAAGGACTGCTGACCACGATTGTCGGTAGCGCGCACCTCTACTAAGATTTCTTGGTCGACATTACTTAAATTGAATGAAGTAAGATCAAATGCATCTGTAATCTGAACAACTTCTAGCGGATTAAAATTAAAATCTTCACTATCTCTATTTACAGTAATCGAACGTAGAACTTGTGCTCCAATTCGGTAGTCAACTATCAAGCTCTCTACCGCACGATCATCTCTTGCGGCGATATCGACCCCTACTGTGTCTCGGGTGAAGTATGAAGGTTGATCTGGCAATACATCGAAAACAACCGGCACCTGATCGTCTGTCACACCAATTACTGCATTGAGCGTAGATGAGTTTCCGACTTCGTCAAAAGCACTGACACGAATTGGATAACGATCAAATTCAAGTCCTTCGATACCAGAAAACTCTGGCACTGAAACCAAACGAAACGCTGAATAAGCATTGACGACCCCTGGTACTTGCTGCGGAGCAAAATCAGCATCCGTTAGCACATCGTTGATATCGCCACTCAGTACAAAACCGGCACCCTCTCTTCGCACACCGTACAGCTCTAAACGTTCAACCCCAACATTATCAAAGCCCGTAACACGCAACACTATTTCAGATAGTTCCACTACCTCAGCAATATCATCACCAGAATCCGTAGCGGTAAAGACTGGGGAAACTAAATTGATGACGGGTTGTTCTTCATCAAACCCTAGAATGACTCTAACTGAATTGCTTTCACCAGTATTACCAACGCTATCAGTAGCGATAGCCTGAATAACCAAAGTTTGTTCAGCCACAATATCGATAGGAGTATCGTAATCAAACGCATACGGTGCAACGACATCAGTACCAACGAGTTGACTATTTACAAAAAATCAACTTTAGAAACCTCGATATCATCAACCGCGTTAGCACGTAATTGTATCGGCAACCCTGATACGAACGATGCACCTTCGACCGGATTTTCTAAACCGACCGTTGGGTTTTGGTCTCCTCTTACGGGAATTTCTATAGTCGGTGATGGACCTACGGCCTGTAGATAATCAATCGTTACTGCCCGTATTCTTAAACTATCACCTAACGCTTCTGGCGACACGGTATAGGTAAAACGTTGAACCGATGATTCTTGACGACGCTGATCAAGCGCCTCCGGCAAATTCAGATCATCTAACAACTGTTGTAATTCATTATTGACGTTTGGTTGATCATTGGTATTACGTCTCTCGACCAGCTCATCATTGACGTAAAATTCAACTAAGGTGTCAAATTCAAGGGTGTCTTCAACTATTTCTACAACGATCTCGATCGGTTGACCGGCAGTCGCTATAGCACCAACCACTGGCGCTATCACTCTGGTTACAGGCGCAGTGTTTTCTACCAAGCGAACAATAACTGGTAACTGCTCTTTGCCACCAGAAGCAGTATTAACTACTGCAGTCACTCCAAGACTGCTTTCAAATATGGAAATTTGAGGTAAGGTCTCAGTAACGCGCCATACTTCAAAGAAAAACTCTATGCCTTCTATTACCCTAATCTCAATGAGAGGAAATGTTGCTTCGCCTATTTTTGCACCGTCAAACAGGTATTCAACATATCTGATCTCTGAACGAGAAGGAGTATCTGGACCACCCACTTCGCCAAGGTTAGTGCTTACCTGCATGTCTAGTGGCGTACCTTCGATGTGACGCGCACCGTCTCTCGGAGCTTCGATTTCTACTGGCGGTACGGTTGGAGCACGTGCTCTCACTACCCGTACTGCTGTATCTGGTGTTGTCGATATTTGACCCGCCGTATCCGTCGCTGAAACCGAAAAATTTAGGACCCTACCCTCAAGCTGCTCAGTAACGGGCAACGCTAGTGAAAACGGCGGTGTCAATTGCTGACCAATAATCGCGCCGTCTAAGGTGTAGGTAACCTGACTAATTCCCACATCATCACTCAATATTGGCTCGAGCAATAATTCTGATTCAATCGCCACTGAGCCAGGAATAGTTAATTCTACGTTGGGCACTGCATCGATAGCACGAATAAAAACTGTCGATTCAATTCCTGGAAGCTCTAACAATCGAACTATGATTTCAGCTGGACTTGTCGCCGGAATAACAGACCGCGCAGCCAATCGTCGGCGGTTATCCAATTCCAGCAAAGAGGAAAATGTCTCATTCACTGTTATTGATGGGGTGAATTGACCAGATACTAATGTCGTTGAGCCATCATCAAAAACGCCCAGCAATGCAGGTATATCAACAAACGTATTTAAACTATGCAGTTCAAATGATTCACCATCAGCGAGACCAACGAGACGTAAATCTGTTAATACCTTTGAAAAATCCACCAATACTGGAATTAAAACTGGGTCTAAACCAGGATATGTAACACTAATCGTTACATCTACACCTTCAGTTTCGGCAAGAGCAAATATCACTCCACCATCGGTGACACCCACTAAGTCAGGTCGTAACGATTCATAGGTAATTCCGTTGCCAGGACCACTCAAATTGACCAACCCCCTGAACTGGAACTCAACTGACGGAGAAATAACTGGTGTCTGCAGCGGGCTATTTATGACTATCGGTTCTTGAGAAACAATCAGAGCATTTGCTTCTTCCTGAATATCTTCCCCTGTGAACGCTATACGTGAAAAAGATGTTTGATTACCCGATGCATCCACCGCAGCGGCATTAACCAGAACAATAGAATCAAAAGCAATTTCTTCCTGTGAGAGAGGCTCACTTATAAGTAAACGGAGAGCATATTGTGTTTGGTCATTATCGACGGGATAAACTCGTTGAGATTCTTGAGAAACCACAAAAGCCGATCGGCGAGCTTCGGCGATTACACCACCAGCATTGCGCAACTCAGAAGCACGTAAACCCGCTACGTTAAAACTAACGAA
>JAADIY010000004.1:0-50285 GCA_013151045.1 Gammaproteobacteria bacterium | reverse complement strand
AAGGAAATATCCTGATTATCTGATGCGTTAACAGCAACGGTCAGATATTGGCGACCCGAGTCTTCAACGATTGAAACAGTGCCGAAAGACAAATCAGGTGAAATCGATTCTTCTGAGTAAGTCTCACTAAACACCTCAACAGGCTCATCGTCATTAAACAATAGTTCCAGTGTGGGAGTTAATCTACCGGCACCCGACAACGAAAAATTAATAAAACAAGTATTAGGGAAGGACGGATCGAGCGTTACGAGCTCATTAGTAAATGACTGCAAGTCACCGATAGAACCAGCTTCTATAGAAAGTAAATTTGAACAATTACCAACAGAAGCAGAATACGAAATTGTATCAGCGCCCCCATTAAGAACGCCGTCAACGCGAATATCAACTCCAGCTGCGTAGACAAACTGAGGTATCGACAAAACGAATAGGAAACAGATTAATCTAGCGAATACGCCATCCATTGCCTCTATTCTCCCTTAATGCATCCAGCATAAATTTCCTTTGTTCTTCCAATTCAACAGTGGAATAGCTAGCGATCCAATCGCTACATCACTGATCCATTTTTATTGTTTATAAAAATCCATCTCAAAATTTTTTATTCTAAATAGAAAAAAATAAAAAAATTTATTGTTAAAAATCAATAAATTGAAGCCCTTATCTCAAGGAATTCATTATAATAATTGTTTATTCTTTAACTCATATGTAATTTGCAGAGATACTAGACCAACGTTATAGATGAATTCAAGCTTAATATTAAATAAAATAAAAATATACATTTAAAACATTGAGTTACTGAATGTTTACATAATTTAATATAGCTGTGACAATACAGGTAAGGGTCTGCGTTCTGGGTAGGATGATGAGCTCGTAAAACTCAAACGAGAGAATGATCAACTCAAAAAGGAGAATACAATTCTAAAAAAAGCCGCTGTGAGCTCAATGAGTCATTGCAACACGCTCAAACAATACTTCACTTGGCGTCTGGTAGTCTAATGTTTTCCTGGGTCTCTCATTCGCTGATCGCCAGGGAGGGGTAATTGGACTCTCCTCACCCTAAAGCAGAAACTGGTTGTTTATTAAGCAAACCAATAATTGAGAGTCCAAGAAATGAAAAAAACGATTGTAGTGTTTTTCGCTGCTCTGGCGTTATGGCATGAGAATGACCGCGGTACCATTGCGCTCACTTTTAAGTTGCCGTAGCCGTCTATCCATCGTGGATTTACCCACATTCATGGCACTTGCCGCTTCACGAATGGAGCAACTTTGGCCAAGTACCAGTTGCCGCTTCTAATTTAAATTCCGGGCTGAAAGTCGGACGTATTCGTTTTATTATCGTGCCACCTATCTTTGATCAAGATGATACTATCACCTCTAGTTAGGTGGCCAAATTCACTATGCCACTACACTACTCAATTCGGGGGAGATCACCTGCCCGAGTTCCGCAACTCCGCGTAGTGGGTAGAACATCGAGGTTACGCCTGGAAGGCGGCGGCTGTGTGGAAGTCGGTTTTTTAGGGTATTTTTGATCGCAAAAATAACTCGCCAAATAAGGGCGAACCCTATAGTTTGGCACATTCCAACAACGTCACTCTAGTCCCACTATGCGCCTGCGCAAATCCCCCAACAAACCGTAAAGACTGCGGATTCAACTGAAACAAGACAAAATCGCCAAAACCAAATAATTGTTCTGATGCAGGTAAGCGCTCTAAATAGGTATTTTTAATACTCGCATACGATGCACTATCGCGCTCAATCACTTCTACATCACCACTGATACTGGCTCTCGGTAAGGTTTGTGGATCACCCGCTCCTTTATCAGGCTCGGCAATAACCAAGGAAATTTTAGGTCGCTCAAGCATCTGCTTTGTGTGTTGTGACAATGTGCTGATATGAATATAAAAGGCTGTGAAGTCTTCTGCAAAAGCATATGCCACCATCGCGGCTAAAGGTTCACCATCGACACTGACCGTTGCTAAGCCCGCCCAACGTTGACGTCTAATTAATTGTGCTAATGCAATTTTTTGATCTTGTTTCATGCTAATTCCAACACACTATATAAATAGTGCTCAATGAATAATGCTTAACCTGGCGGCCAACTTAAGGCTCGACCTGCTAGCAAGTGCAAGTGAATATGATAAACCATTTGCCCACCATCTTGATTACAGTTCATAACCAGTCGATAACCGTCATCAGCCAAGCCTTGTTCTTTAGCGAGTGTTTGTGCGGTTAAAATAAGCTTACCTAATAGCGCTTGATGTGATTCATCGGCGTCGTTAATCGTGGCGATATGTTGTTTGGGTATTACGAGGATATGTGTTGGCGCTTGCGGGCTAATATCGCGAAAAGCAAATACTTCATCATCTTGGTATACGATATTTGCTGGAATATCACCGCTGATTAGTTTACAAAACAAACATTCTGTCATGATGCTCTCTTCCTGCTAATTCTTTGAATGATGATTTACTAGGCCTTGAGTCGCTCTATTTCTTGAAGATCGTTATCGCTGATATAGCGACCTGGAATCATCAATAGGCCTGGCACTTGCTTTTGATAATAACGATAGACTTCACCAAACTCTGTGACGAGTTTTTTCTCTTCTAGCCATGAGCCTACAATGAGATATACCGTAATACAAATACAACTGATCAACCACAGCAGACTCATATCACGTGTCCAGATGATTATTAAGCCAAAAAAATACCATGGATGACGGACATAGCGATGCAGCCATGAAATTTTAAATTCGTGTGGTACTTCTTGTGTTTTTAGGCCTAAAAAGCTGATCATATTGTAACTACGAGCTACGATAACAAAGCCAACAATTGCCAATAAAGAGATGACGTTTAAAATGATTTTTACTACGCCAGCGTGTTGCCAAAGCATAGGCGTGCTATCTGACCCTATAAGATAGGCCAGCGGCAATAGCAATACCGTTGATACAACAACGTAAAGTAGGCGGTATCGAGCTGAGCCAAGGCCTAAGCGCTGAGCACTGGCGTCTTTGAATTGTGTCGATGCTGTCAGCGAATGAATAACAAAATAGGCTAGCCACCCTACTACTACAGCGATAATTTGATGGCTCACTTCAGTCATGTTCTTGCTTTATTCTCGCGACTGTCTTTAATAGAAAAATAATGGCTTATGCTGCTATTCTTTGCAAGGCCCGCGGCGCACTCCACTCATGTGGTAGCGATGCTTATTTTCTAGTTCGCCTTCGTCATCACGTATTTCCATTTCCATGACGCCGGTAAACCCTTCGTTTTCGAAGGTGATACCACCAACTCCATGAAGCGTTCCTTTTTCATCATCGCAATGCAGCGTCCAATCGAGCTTATTGTCACTGTCTTTAACATCACTAATATTGCAATTGCTATTATTGGCCGTAGTATTGGGTATAGGATCTTCTGGACTAAGACATTTTTCAGTAAAAAATGGCACCGGAAATATAGCGCCATTAAATTCGATACGTACTTCTGTTTCCCATTCGCCAGCTTCGAATTCAACCGCTTGCGTATTGCTACTGACAACAGTCAATAAGGCCAAACTCGTTAACAAATATTTACTTTGATACTTCAACAAATCGTTCTCCAATATAGCGTACTTATTCGCTGACGCGAATAACACCTGTTTTAATTCGCCCATCAGCATGCAGTTCTAACCAACGATAACCTGGGCCTAGCGTGTCCTTTTGATGTTGGTCACTACGCGGTAAAAACTGGCTGCAAGTTGATGGCGATGATAGTAGACGCACACCTTTACGCTGTTGGTCAAATTCCTGATGGGTATGCCCCCATATTATGGCTTGGGGCGAGCTATAAGACTCTATGATAGCGAAAAATTCGTTTTTATTCTTCAACTGCATGGCATCCATCCATTGGCTACCAATATCTACTGGCGGGTGGTGCAATGCGATTAGGCTATGTTTATCTCTCTCCTTTTGCAGACTTTGCTCTAAAAAATTGAGTTCATCGCTCGACAATTGACCAAAATACCTATTGTCTTCATTGGAGTCTAATAAGATGATTTGCCAATCACCGAGTACATTATTTTTTTCTAGCTGGCCAAACACTTGCTGCATGGCTGCAAGATTATCGTGATTGCCTGGTAGCAGATAAATGGGTGCCTCTATATCAGGAAGAATATGCTGCAAGCGTTGATAGGCTTCGCGCGCACCGTTGGCTGCAATATCACCGGTAATTAATAAGGCATCGTATGTGTCCTCTTTAAACAAATTCATAACGTGTTTAAGCGATTCATCACAATCAATATTTGAGAGCTGGTCTCCTGCCTTATCACCTAAGTGTAAATCTGTAATATGTATCAGTTTTAAGGGGATGCTCATAATTGATTCAATTTCATAGGTGTTTTATTGATGCACTTATAATGGGTTATTAACCTTTATAATAACAAGGTTATTATGTTGTCGTTGTTTTGCCTGCAAACTAATTATATGATCACCCAGTGAATAAATCACAATGAGTCTATTGCTAAGCGTCAATGACACTGATGCAATCACGTAGTGGGGGAAGGCTCCATCTTAATAACAAAAAAACTAATCAAAAAAATATATAGGAGAGTAAGACGATGAGTATGATGTCAGAGTTCAAGGATTTTGCAATGCGCGGCAATGTGATGGATATGGCTGTCGGTATCGTTATCGGTGGCGCTTTCGGTAAAATTGTCAGCTCGTTCGTTAGTGATATTTTAATGCCTCCTATCGGTAAATTATTAGGTGGCGTTGATTTTACCCAGCTATTCATTAACTTAAGCGACACGGGTTATGAATCTCTAGCGCTAGCCCAGGAAGCAGGCGCCCCTACCATTAACTATGGTAACTTTATTCAAACGATGCTCGACTTCATTATTATTGCTTTTGCTATTTTTATGGTCATTAAAGCCATGAATTCACTGAAGAAGAAGGAAGAAGAAGCTC
Organism: Gammaproteobacteria bacterium; assembly: GCA_013151045.1. Lineage (GTDB taxonomy): Bacteria > Pseudomonadota > Gammaproteobacteria. The sequence continues at coordinate 45,352 of JAADIY010000004.1, read as the reverse complement.
CTGCAGAACCCGCAAAACCTAACGACGAAGTATTATTGCTACAAGAAATTCGCGATTCATTGAAAAAATAATTAGTAATCTTGTTATTAACCGAGGGAACAGCTCTTTGTTCTCTCGGTTTTACTATAAACATCGCGTTTTTCAAACCCTGTCTTTCCGGTCTAGCTTCTGGGTCTAATTGTTTTACTTTTAGCGTATAATCTTGCCGTAAGTGATTAAGTAAACGGCACAGTAGTAATGATTGATAAAAAACTTCTCGATATTTTGGTTTGCCCTGTCAGTAAGGCACCCCTTATCTATGACAAGAGTAAAAATGAGTTAATCTGCAAAGCCAGCGCTCTAGCTTACCCTATTCGTGATGGCATTCCAGTCATGCTTGAGAGCGAAGCGCGGCAAATCAGTTTGGAAGAAAAAGAGCAACTACGCTAAATTTAATATTCGACAGCTAACAGGCCTGATGTACAACCCGATCACGAACATAAACAGGCAAGGCAAATTCAGCGGGCAAGGCTTTACCCTCTTTAACTATTTTCTCAGCTAGACACGCAACATCTATCGCACTATCCTCTGCACCGCCCCCTATATATTTCAGTGCACTATCAGGCGGTATTTCGTCGGCATAGACTTGCCAACCATTACCTACCGTCGTCCATGCGCCCTTTGACCATGTTAGCTCGACCGGGTCACATACGCGCACCTCAGATACTAATTGGCTGTCGCCTATTACGGCGGTTTCATAAGCAGCAAAATACACTTGCCCCATTCGCGCATCGATAGCGACAAGCGTCCTTTGCCGTTGATGCTGTCGATAAACGCCATGCGCCAACATAGCGAGCGATGAGATTGGCACAACGGGTCGATCAATGCCTACCGCCAAACCTTGAGTAATCCCTGCGCCAATACGTAAACTGGTGAAGGCACCTGGGCCGCAAGCAAAAGCTAAAGCATCAATTGAGGTTTTTGCGTAATTCGTCTCTTGCAGTATTTGATCTATCATTGCTAAGACGGCATCACCATGACCGCGCTCAGTCGGTGCTGAACGTGTTGTCGTAGTCACTGTATCGGTATCTGAAATCGTGACAGAACAAAAATCACTAGCGCTATTGATAGCAAGAATACGGCTCATAATAATCGCGGTTTAATCACTATCTTCATTGATCCAAACCCCATCTTTTGTTAAACCATCTTCGCGCGTCCAGGCAAGACTGGCTATCGCTTTGAAGCGCGCTAATGTCATCGCACCACGTTTACTTCTGCCTTGTGATGAGTTTGCACTAGCCTCTACAACTTCGTCGCGGTCAACTTCATAGACTTCAAACGGTTCATATTCACTATCAAGCAATACCAAAACGACGCTATCCCACTCTTGCTCAACCTTAATTTGACCGATACGTAGGCCTCTTTGATTATCGTCTTGGATAACACGTCCTTTAATCTGAATGCGCTTACCTTCACGATCACCATTGCCTGTCGCATCATAGCTAACGCCATTTTCAACCAAGGTGAGATCCAATAAGCGTACCGCGTCATGACGTGCAATTTCACCACTAATACCAGGCAAAGGACCACCCGTAGTACGCCGATACTCGGCGGCGAGTTGCCTAGCTTCACTAATGAGCTTATCGACGGAATAGACTGACACGTGCGTATTGAGACATTTATTATGATGTCACTATGATACCAGATTGTTTAGATTGATCGACAGCTAGCCGCCACTATTTATGCGGCCTACAGCAAGGATTTGCCAAGGCAAAATCGCTAATGTCAACTTGCTGCGTTAATTGGGTCGGCTAATCAGGCGGCGTTTTGGGCTGATGTGGGTTTTCTTGATAGAACAGTATTTGTCGAATACGTCTTAACAGATATTTTGAATCAAAAGGTTTGGTGACGAACCACTTAGCGCCCGCCTGAGTGGCTTTAGTCATATCATTCAAAGAATCTAAGGCTGTCAGCATCACCACCGGTAGATCTGCGGTCTTGCTATTTTGCTGCAACTTCGTGCACACCTCGAAACCATCCATTTTTGGCATCATCACGTCGAGCACGATCAAGTCAAACTCAAACGCTGTGGCTTTTTCTAGCGCCTCCTTGCCGTCTGCGGCGGTCTCGACGTCAAAACCACCACGCGTAAGAATACGCTCAGCCAAAGTTCTACTTGGCTCGTCATCGTCGGCAACAAGTATCCGCTTTTGGCCTAGTAACAAGCGCCTAGCCCCCTGAATCTTGTCGAGCGTCTAACGATGCGTCGGACGGGGCAATACGATGATTGGCTACCGAAACTAAGTAGCGAGAATCATAAGGCTTATTAACCATCCACTGCGCGCCTGATTCGGTTGCCTTTGCTTGATCACTCATTGAATCAAGCGCCGTCACCATAACCACCGGCGTATCTGCGTTGGGTTTTTCTCTGCGAATACGTGCGCAAACCTCAAAACCATCGAGTTTTGGCATCATCACATCGAGAAGTATTAAATCAAATTGGCGAGCTTGTGCTTTTTGCAGTCCCTCTGCACCATCACAAGCGGTGTCTACCGTATATCCTGCACGTGTCAAAATACGTCGAGCAATAATTCGGCAATCTTCGTCATCATCGACAACGAGTATATTCTTAGTTGCTACCAACATCCTCCATGAATCCCTGTTAGTCCGGCGCGATACCTACGCCCAGTATAGTATATTTCGATAAAATCAGCGGATACTTTAATGTTTCTTTGTTTATATGTCTAATTGCTAGCGACATATTCCTATTGAATTCGCTGCACAACGTCTACGATCTATCCAAATTGCGTGGTCAAGACGTGCTCCAGAAAAATCAACATTAATAAATTCGGCATTTGAAAAGTCGGTATAAGTTAAGTCTGAATCTATAAATTTAACATTATTTATCAATGAATTACGAAAACTAACTCCAATCATTCTTGATCTAGAAAAGCTCGAATCGCTAATCCGTGTTCGCGTTAACAATGAAAATGATAGATCAGATGCCGACACATCAACCGCAATAAAACGCGCGCCAGTTAGGTTGCTACTTTTTAAATCACTATGACGCAAACTGACATTTTGTAAATCTATATTTTGTAAATCGCAGTAGCTCCAGTTAACTCCTTCAGCAGCACCTATAAAACAATCAATTGGATCTTGTATCGCAGACGGTTTATATAAAACCAAATAAAATCCTATCAACATCATCACGGCAAATATGGGTATTGCCGCCACTTTCAATGAATACATTCGAGTATCCGGTTTTCGCTGCGAGCGTTGTTGCCTTTTCTCTATTTGTTCATATTCTTCATCGTCTCTACGGTCACCAGAGTTACGCTGATCTGAAGCGATATTTGTTGGCGTCCCTCGACGTCTATCATAGCCACCGCGTTCATCTTCCCAGCGTCGCAGTGCTTCCATATGCTCTTCGCTATCATCTTGCGACTTAAAATCTTCAATATAAGCCACCCACTCTGGCAGTTCTGCAAAAAATGCCCAATGGATATTATCAGCGCTGAGCTCTGTCGCAGCATTAACACGACCAAGTACGGTATAACGCTCTATGAGCCTAACCGGGAAAGGCCCGCTTACAACTCCTTCACGTCTGATATACCAAAGTGGTTCTCTTTTCATAGTTCAGATATAGCGTAATTGTCTGATAGTAATTATACGGGGCTGATCACTTTACAGCGACTTCCGCTAGCAACGACTTAAGGAAAGTAATGGCTATTAGTCAATTATCTCAATTAACAGCACAAATTTCCGTACGTATTGATGCTGGTGTTCTAATAGCGAGCTTATTAAGAGCTTCGAAGTAGGACAACCACTACGTACTAGAGTTGCCGTCGATGAGACCTCACAACAGAGATTTGACGCAAAGTTATCAGCACAATTAACAATCAACTCGATTGACTGACATGATTGCTCAAACCAAACCCAGTCCAACACAGGCAAAATCTGCCGAAACATAAACACATGTGGAACGAACCTATAGCAGTGGCGCTAAAATATGATGGTGCTACACCCTCTCAAATCACTGCTAAAGACAGCGGACAAGGCGACCAAGATACCATCGAACTTGTGTGCCAATACGACATCCCATTCATAAGAACCCAGCATTGGCAGAAATACTCTCACAAATTGAATTGGGTTAATCCATACCCAAAGACTTATTCGTTATCCTCACCGAAATACTCGCATTTGCCTACCTAATTTCCGCTCAAACCCCTCCTGTAAGCAATACTAGGTACCCTAAAGATTAGCCCACCTTCGCCGCTAAATAGGGTATCCGCTCGCCTTATTGCTTGCGACCTAACTTAGTGCTACATATTGAGCTAGATAGCATCAGCCTCAACTATAACGAGATAAATATACCCCTAAGGGTAATTAATAATTCATGGCACATTCAATACTGTATAGCAAAGAGGCAAACGTGCAACAGAGGAATAAGGCTCAACAGCCGTTAAACCTCGCTAGTACCTTCGAACATTTGCGCGATATGCGTATTCTCATTGTCGATGACACCGAACACAATGTTCGTCTCGCTAAAACCATGTTACAAAAAAGTAACTTTCCGAATATTATCACTGCGAGTAATGGTGCTGAAGCCATTCATGTATTACAAAAAAGCATTCGTGATGATGTCAGCGATATTGATTTAGTTCTACTTGACGTAATGATGCCTGACATGGATGGCTACGAAGTATGCCGAAAAATTCGCCAGCATAGTGAATGGGTTGATATCCCCGTAATCATGTTAACCGCCAATAATATGTGGCAAGACGATACCGCCATTTCCAGCCTTGACTGTGGCGCGTCTGACATTATGTTTAAACCTTTCAGGCGTATGGAGTTAGTCCCACGTGTTATCTCTGCGCTTAGCCTGAAGCGTGAGCGTGATCTAAGAAAATCACGCGAATACGAACTCGAAACTGAATTGGCCGAACGCAAAATTATGGAAGCAAGGCTACAATACCTTGTCAGCCATGATGACCTAACAGGCTTATGCAACCGTCGTAAATTAGAACAAGCTATCGAGCTTGCTGTCATTCAGTCAAATTATAATGAGCGCTATTCATCAATATTTTATATTGATCTCGATCAATTTAAAGTCATCAACGATCTTGAAGGTCATGCTGCTGGCGATAAAGTACTTATTCTCGTGGCCAATACGTTACGTAAGCATATTCAAAAAAATGATTTATTAGCCAGAATTAGTTCTGATGAATACGTCGTTCTAGCCAACGATGTTGATGAAACACGTGCACTTGAGTTTGCTCAAACTCTGCACAACACATTAAATCAGTTATTTTTTAACACCGAAGGCCGTACTTACCACATTGGCGCCAGCATAGGCATATCAATCATTTTGCCTAACAGCCACTGTACCGCCAGTGAAGCCTTGGTACGTGCTGATCAAGCATGCTTTGTCGCTAAAACACATGGCCGTAATATGGTTCATGTCTTTAATGATAAAGATTCTGAAATGCATATTTTGCGCAGTGCAGCGCATTGGGTACCAATAATTAGAAAAGCCTTAAAAAATGACTCATTCCGTTTAGCATTTCAACCAGTACAACACGTAGCCAGTGGAAAAATTCGCCACTATGAAGCATTGATACGTATGGTTGATGAGTCAGGTGAAATTATTGGCCCAGGTGAATTTATACCCGTTGCTGAGCGCATGGGGCTTATCCATGAAATCGACCGCTATATGGTCACTAGCGTTATTAAGTCATTGGCAAAACTACCAAAAAGTCAAAACGATATATCGCTACACGTCAACCTTTCTGGGCATGCTTTTCAAGACCCGACACTATACGGTTTGATTCGTGAGCTTATTGCCAAACATAACATTGACCCAGCTCGTATATTATTTGAAATTACTGAGACAGCTGCTGTAGCCAATGCGATACAAACACGCGAAATGGTTGTTAAATTGCGCGAGCTGGGCTGCCGCTTTGCATTAGATGATTTTGGCGCCGGGTTCAGCTCATTTAGTTATGTTAAAGAGTTCCCTGTCGATCAATTAAAAATTGATGGTGCGTTTATTCGTAACCTTATCAATGACCCTGTCGATCAGTCATTGGTCAAATCAATGATTGAAGTCGGACGCTCACTAAACAAGGAAATCATTGCTGAATTTGTCGAAAACCAAGAAACACTGGATTTATTGACAAGCTATGGCGTGGACTATGTACAGGGATACTTTATTGGTAAGCCGTTACCCTTACCAATACCAAGTGACTAGCTAATCATAGTGTTATTCAAAACGAATATCTAAACCGATCGTTTTTCCACTCTCTTGTTGATTTGAATGCAGCGCATAGATAAGCCCTGCTTCTTCCTTAGACAAATCACAAGTATTCATTAATTCTTCTATATCCATGCCTTTTTCTGCCATACGCATGGCTTGAATATAAGGTTTATCATCACTGACGCTGACGTTAATTTGATCCTGTCTGTCGGCTAAATAACGAGATTGATCTTCAATCTTATCTAAATGTTGGCTAACGCCCACCGCCCCCGTGCAGAGTGCAGATACGTCATTTTGTAAACCGCGTATCACTTGGTGCGCGCTTTTTAAGCGTAAATTAAGCTGGTAATAACCATAGGCTAACGCAACACTTAGGCCTAAACAAACGGCAATAACAAACATACTTATAGACATAACAATCAATTCCAAAACCTATTAGGCAAACTCATCAATATGACCGCGACCATAGCGATCACGCTTTTCTTTATTCTGCGATTTTTTCTGAGGAGTGTTTGATTGCTGCTGCTGCCGCTGTTTTTTTACTACCGATTTTTTCGGCAATACCGGATTGATGGGCGGAATATCGCTCACCTCAATCATGGCGTATTTCAATTACCGCTTACAAAGCGGCAATCTCACCCCACTCTTTCTCAGATAACAATTTATCAAGCTCAACAAGAATCAGTAGCTCTGAACCAGAACTATTTACGCCTTGAATAAATTTAGAACTATCATCACTACCGACAGCAGGCGCTGGCTCTATCTCAGAACCACGCATGTAGACTACTTCGGCGACACTATCTACTAAAATACCAACCTCTTGATCTTCCGCTTCGATAATCACAATACGTGAATTATCATCACGATCACGATGACTTAAGTTAAACCGTGTTCGTGCATCAATGACCGTAACAACGTTACCGCGTAAGTTAATAATGCCTAACACAAAGTCAGGCGCACCAGGCACCTGCGTAATTTCGGTGACTTTGAGCACCTCTTGTACAGCCATAACGTTAATGCCGTACTTTTCTTCATCCAAACGAAATGTGACCCATTGTAATAATGGATCTTGAATATCCTGATTAATTGGATCTTGGTACTCGTCGTACGCGACTTCTGCCATCGTCTTACTCCTTCGCTCTATCCTGCCGCCATTACTGCAAGCAGATGTTAGTCAAAAAATCGGCGTATTTTCTACTTATACATTACCTAAGCAGAAAATATGCCACTTATGTGCTACGTGCCCTCCGGGGTACATGATGCTTCACAATCTTCATTTTTTTCACCTTGCAACAGTGTTACTGCAAATTGCTCACCATCAATAATGGCCGACATCTGTTCGATTAATGTGCCTGCTAACCAAGGCCGCCGTGCACGATCTGTGCGCCAACGTACATCTCGCGGATCTAATGTAACAACTCCTAAAATATCGTCACAAGCTAAGCCCCAGATAGATTCATCGATAAGCACTACTTTACTTATTCTCTCTTGCCAAGGGCTGATTTTGCTTTGATATCGCTGCGGCACAATCATATTGGCGATATCAACAATTTTTGAGTTGATTCCATGATTTGGCCAAACACCTATAAAGTGCTCACTGTGGCCCGGCATTTGTGTCAGATCGGCATACTCCCAATCTAAAATTCCACAAAGATGGACAAGAGGGATAACCAGTTTTAATTTAGCTACGGTAAATTCTAAAGCCTGAAATGGTCGGCATGCCCAGTCAGGCGCACCTTCAACAAAATAATCTTCGCTATCTATCTCTACAGCGTCTTCAACTTCATCGGCATTAGGTTCATCGATAATAATTTCAGATTCAGTTACCTCGAGTGTTTCAGTTGAATCACTAACAATTTTTTTAGTTTGAGTGCTGACTCCGAGTATAGGAGCAACTTCGATGCTGATTTCAGCAGTCTTACCCTCTGTTTTACTTGCCACTTCAACGGCTACGGGCTCTTCTACAACTTCACTTGTTACTATTGTTTCGTTTTTTTCTATTTCTTCAGGCTCTTTAACAACAAATTTTAATGTCGCTTTTTCAGTGCTATCAACACTGGCCGGTTCTTGCGCGACCGCCCGTACAACGTCTTTATCATCTGTAGCGTCTTCAACGATACCCGTAACCTCTTGCAACAAGACATCAAAGTAATCATTTAGCGCCGAGCTGGCATCCGCCAACTGAGTTTGCACTGCGACATGACTTTTCTGACTCATGAGGCAATCGCTCTTGGTTTGAGTACAGCACTTTCACCCAGTATTTCTTCTAAAATACTGTTATAAGCGACAACCCCTCTCGCCCGTGGGTTTATCATTGATAGTGGCTTACCAACTAAACTTGCATCTCGAAACTGAGTATCAACAGGAATAACATTCGGTGAGATAGTATCTGGATAGGTTTCTCGCAATGACCTTAGGCTTTTAATCGACGCGCGCGTACGTCTATCAAACATTGTTGGCAATATCGTGTAGGCCAACTTCATTTGTTTGGCTTTGATCACCATTTTCAGTGTATTCAACATACGCTCTAATCCTTTCAACGCCAGAAACTCCGTCTGCACCGGAATAAATAAGTGCTCACATGCTGCGAGCGCGTTGACCATTAACACGCCTAACATTGGCGGGCAATCGAGCAACGCATAATCATATTCCTCATACAACTGCGCTAAACCCTGGCTAATTACTAAGCCCTTACCACCACTGGCGCCGATTTGACGATCCAACGTTGCCATTGCAGTAGTAGCCTGAATCAAGCTAAGTCCTTCTATTGCTGTTTCCTGCACTACCGTATCGGCACATTGGGGCCCTTGCTGAAATAAGTTATAGACACTTTTGCTCGATGAATCAGGATCTCCACCAAAATAGCTAGTAAGTGAGCCGTGCGGATCCAAATCAAGCATCAATACACGCTTGCCGCGTGATGCTAAAATACCCGCTAATGTCGCAACAGTTGTAGTTTTACCTACACCCCCTTTTTGATTTGATACGGCCCATACTTTCATCTCAATATCCTCCAAACCATCGTACTACTGTCTAAAATCCTGGCGAAATACCCAAGCTTCTCGCTGTTGCCGAGTCTACTTTGACGCTAGCACCCGCATCAACTACGACGACAACACGCCGGTTATCGGCGCGCCCCTCTTCAGTATCGTTATTCGAAATAGGTCGATACTCACCAAAACCTGACGCTGTTAACTGTAAAGGATCAATGCCCGCACTAGAAATAAGTCGCACTACACTTGACGCTCTGGCTGCAGACAATTCCCAATTAGAAGGAAACTGACGTGTACTAATGGGAACATTATCGGTGAAACCCTCTACCCTTACTGGGTAATCAAAACCACGAATAATGTCTGCAAGTTGCAGTAGTATTGGCCTCGCGCTGCCTGCTAACTCGGCACTGCCACTAGGAAATAAAATGCGTGACTTTAGTTCAATCTCGAGTGACAAACCCTCTTTCTTTACACTCACTAACCCTTGATCAATTAAGCCCTCTAATGCGCTTTCAACATTTTCAGCAATCTTATCAATATCAACCTGCTCTTCTTTTTCAGGAATAAAATGTGCTAACGGCATTCTTGGCAACTGAATCATTACTGCATTGGAAGGATCAAAGGGTGCCGGTTGTCCTCCGCGACCCACATTAACTGGGTTTAAACTGCTTGCTGGCGCGCGAAATGCAGCTTCTAAGGCATCTGATAACACACGATATTTACCTTCGTTGACAGAAGACACCGAATACAACACAACAAAAAATGCAAAGAGCAAGGTAATAAAATCGGCATAGGAAACCAACCATCTTTCATGGTTAACATGCTCCTCTTCTTGGCGTCTTCTATTTGATTTCATAAGGTTCTAAATCAGGTAACCTTGCAACTTAGTTTCAATATTACGTGGATTTTCGCCTTCGGCAATCGCCACAACACCTTCGAGTATCATTTCTCGCAATCGACTTTGCTGCTTAATTTGTGCCTTTAATTTGGCGGCAATAGGCAAAAAGAAGAGGTTTGCAAAACCAACGCCATAAATAGTTGCAACGAAGGCCACGGCAATACCCGGCCCAAGCTTTGATGGATCAGCCAAGTTATTCATGACATGAATCAGCCCCATCACTGCGCCAAGAATACCAACTGTAGGTGCGTAACCTCCCATGCCTTCATAGACCTTGGAAGCTTGCAGGTCAAAGTCTTCTTTAACCATAATATCGACGTCTAAAATTGCTCGGATTGAATCTGGCTCACTACCATCGACAAGTAATTGCAGCCCTTTGCGAGCGAAGTCTTCTTTTTCATCTTCGACAATAACTTCCAGGCCTAATAAACCTTCACGACGCGCGACATTACTCCAGTTAACAATCTTGCCTATGTATTCCTCAAAATTAACCTTAGGCGGCATAAACACCCATGACACAATTTTTAAGGAGCGAGAAAACACACGCACGGGAACTTGCAACATGATGGCACCGACTGTCCCACCCATAACGATGACAAATGCCGTTGCTTGCACTAACGATGAAGTATGACCGCCTTCAATAATATTACCGCCGAGAATAGCACCCAACGCGATGAGAATACCTAACAGGCTTAGAAAATCCATAGTCTATGCCGAGCCCGCCAACACCGAACACATTTCATCTAATGAAAGTACTCTATCAACCACACCTGCTTCGGTCACAGAGCTTGGCATACTTGCGACAAGACTACTGGCGGCATCTTGCGCCCAAATTGTCGCACCACCCGATTTTAATGATTTAGCCCCTTGAGTTCCGTCAGAACCCATACCTGTTAATATGACTGCTAACACTCTATTGGTAGCATTTAATTTAGATAAAGAGTCGTAAGTCATATCAATACAAGGCTTATATATTTGGCCTATCTGCGCTGGCTCTATTAATAATCTCATCGCGCTTATCGAGCCTGTTACGGTGGTTTGATAGCCACCCGGCGCAACATAGGCAACACCTGATTGCAAAGTTTCACCTTTTTCTGCTTCCTTTACTTTTATCTGGCATAGCTGATCTAATCGCGTCGCAAATGCTGGGGTAAAGTTTCCTGGCATATGCTGCACGAGTAAAATAGGCAGAGGGAAATTTTTAGGTAATTGCGTCAAAATTGACTGTAACGCAACCGGCCCACCCGTCGACGTACCAATAACTAAAATTCGATAACTTCGAAGGTTAATGTCTTTCTTTAGCTCTTGCTTAACAACTCTCTTAGCGGGGGATTGATAGGTAACTTTTTGCGTTTCAAAACACTGCTTTATTGATTTAAGCTGATGTATTCGCCGACATAAAGTCGCAATCGCGCTGTCTTGATGCCCTGCTATATCGTCAAGGCGCTTAGGAATATAATCCACGGCACCAGCATCTAACGCATCGAGTGTTGCTCTAGCGCCGGTCGTTGTCTGTGAGGAAAACATTAGTATGGGTGTTGGCGAAGAAGCCATGATACGTCGTGTTGCAGTGATACCATCCATCACCGGCATATCAACGTCCATGGTAATAACGTCAGGGCGTAAGGAGTCGGTTAACTCTACCGCTTCGGCTCCGTCCTTTGCAGTACCGACCACTTCTAGACTTGGGTCGGAACTTAGAATTTCGGATACACGGCGACGATAAAATCTGGAGTCATCGACGACCAGCACCCGAACGCTCATCTATAAAATCCTCTAGGCGATGTTTCGATACTGCATAACTAAGCCCGGCACATCGAGAATCAGTGCAATTTGGCCGTTACCAGTAATCGTTGCGCCAGCTAAACCTTTGGTTCCATGTAAAAAGGCACCTAGCGGCTTAATCACAACCTCTTCTTGGCCAACCAATTGATCTACGACAAAACCAAGTTGCTGTGAACCCACGTTAACAACGACCACATGTGCCATCTGAGAATTTAAATGTTCTTTGTCATAACCGTTAACCAACCATTCACCAACATGTAACAGTGGTAATGCCTGCTCTCGAATAACAATCACCGGATTACCATCGACAACACTGATTTCATTAATGTTGACATGGAAAATTTCAACCACAGAGGTTAACGGTAATGCAAACGTTTGATCCTGCAATACAATCATCAGTGTCGGCAAAATTGCCAAGGTTAACGGCAATTTAAGCCGTATCGTTGTACCTTTACCTAACTCTGAGTCTATGGTGATAGAGCCACCCAATTGGGTAATTCGTGTTTTCACCACATCCATACCAACGCCTCGACCTGAGACATCAGAAATCTGATCTTTCGTTGAAAAACCAGCCATAAAGATCAAGTTATAGCATGCACGATCGTCCAATCGCGCAGCGGTTTCTGCATCCATCAACTCTTTTTCAATGACTTTAGCGCGTAACACTTCAGCATCCATACCTGCGCCATCATCTTCAATGCTCAGCAGGATATGATCACCTTGCTGTGCGGCTGACAGAATCACTTTACCTTGGCGCTCTTTACCTGCTACTTCGCGTATCGCTGGCGTTTCAACACCATGATCAACCGAGTTACGTACCAAATGAACTAATGGGTCAGCCAAAGCCTCAACCATATTTTTATCCATATCGGTGTCTTCACCGACTAACTCTAATTCAATCTCTTTATTCAAACTGCGAGCTAGGTCACGAACCACGCGCGGGAATCGACCAAACACTTTCTTAATTGGTTGCATACGCGTCTTCATTACTGAAGTCTGCAAGTCAGAAGTCACTAAATCTAAATCGCTGACGGCTTTTGCCATACGCTCATTTTCAACTTCAATCTGTAAAGTTTGTAAGCGGTTTCTAACAAGCACCAGCTCACCAACCATGTTCATGATTTCGTCTAAACGCTCCGTATCAACCCGCACTACACTCTCAGTTTTAGGTGCAGGCGGCTTTGGTTTCGCTTTTGCGGCAGGCTTAGCTGGAGGAGTCGCCTCTTCAGCAATGACTGGCATTTTTTCTGCGGGTTTATCTTCTGCGACAGCTTCGGACTTTGCCTCTACTGAAGCAGGCTCTGATTTTTCGGCTGATGCACCACCAATAGGGCCGGAGCCATAAAGGTCATCCAACATGCTATCAAATTCATCTTCACTAATTACGTCACTAGCACTTACAGATGCCGCAACATCATCACCTGGTGTTGTTGATTTCCCTTCACCATGTAAGTTATCAAGCAGCGCTTCAAACTCATCATCGGTAATATTATCGCTTTCTGGTGCCGCCGCACTAACAGACTCAGGACTTGACTCTGCAACGGTTGCAGCTTCCTTACCAGGTACCTTTGCCAAGTTTTCTAAAGCTTGCATTAACGCTGGATCAGGGGGATCGGGTTCTTCACCTGTACGAACGACGTCAAACATTTCGTTGATGCTATCCATAACCTGTAAAATAACATCCATTAAACCCGTATCAGCAACGCGGTCGCCCTGTCGCAATACGTTAAATACATCCTCACCACGATGGCAGATCTCAACCAATGGCGTAATGGCTAAGAAACCTGCTCCACCTTTGACGGTATGGAATGCACGAAAGACCGCTGCGAGCAAATCAGCATCTTCGGGGTTTTTTTCTAGGTCGACCAGTTGCTCGGCAAGTAACTCAAGCAATTCATCTGCTTCGACCAAAAAATCTTGTAAGATTTCATCATTTAGATCGTAAGACATTTCTATTAGTCCTTAAAAACCGAGGCTTGATAACAAATCATCAACTTCATCTTGGCCATTTAGCGCCGTTGAGGATTTATGACCTGGTATCTGCGGTCCTTCTAACTCATCCCCACTGCGCTTACCTGAGTCTTGATCAGCGCCATCGGCTGTCGCTCCAGTAAGTTTCAATACTTTCATTAGGCTGCTTTCTACATCTTCGACAAGCTTAATTACGCGCCCAATAACCTGACTGGTAATATCTTGATATTCCTGAGCAATCAAAACTTCTTTCAACTTTATGCGCATTACATCAGAATCAATTTCTGATTTATTGAGAAATGTTTTGATGACATCTGACATTGAATGAAACTCATCTTCTGGCATATCACCAGAGGCATAACGGTTCCAAATCGATGTGAGTCGAGCTGAACGATCATGCAACTGATCACAACGTGGTAAAATTTCTTCAATTGCGCCAAGTGTTTTATTTGCGGCTTGTTCAGTCATCTTAACAACATAATTGAGCCGCTCTTTAGCGTCAGGAATTTCAAATGAAGTTAACTGCGACACATCTGCACCGTCACCAACACCTGAGATAGCGTTATGAAGGTCTCGCGTTAAGCGACCTATTGAATTGAATAGCTCGGTATTACGAACATTAGTAATGTCGTCAATAATTTCTATAGCCGACTCTTCGTCTGCCTTTTCTAGGCAAAGGACGAGTTCACGTGCTTTTATTAACCGTATATCTTCTTCTATAGCCTGATTTTGCATGGTGCTCCCCTGCATTTTTTCATTTTAAGCGGCGTCTATGCGTTCAAAAATCTTATCGATCTTCTCCTTCAATGTTGCCGCTGTAAATGGCTTAACAATATATCCATTTACACCTGCCTGGGCGGCTTCAATAATTTGTTCACGCTTTTGCTCTGCGGTGACCATTAGCACTGGCGTACTCGCCAATTTAGGATCAGCACGTACTGCTTTTAACAAATCAATTCCTTGCATACCCGGCATATTCCAATCCGTTACAAGAAAATCGATACCACCTGCTTGTAAAATAGGCAGTCCTGTCTGGCCATCATCGGCCTCAGTAGTATTATTAAATCCTAAATCACGTAATAGGTTCTTGATTATTCGACGCATTGTGGAAAAATCATCCACAATCAAGATTTTCATATTTTTATCCACTGATTGACCTCCAAACTATTCTCTTTTCTATACGAGACATGACTTCAGTCTTTCCCTAACCAATTAGCCATGCGCGCCTTAAGTCTAATTAATGCCTGACTATGAATTTGGCTAACTCGCGATTCACTTACACCAATAACGGCACCAATCTCTCGAAGATTAAGTTCTTCATCGTAATAGAGTGTTAGCACCAGTCTTTCTCGCTCTGGCAGACCTGATATACCTTCCGCCAAACAACGTTTAAAATCCTCTCTCAACAAACTCTCATCTGGATTTGTCGATTGGTCAGCGGCTAGTGTAGACATTGCATCTTCATCCACACCAACGTCTTCGAAACTCAATACCCGATGACCACTGACATCCTGTAATACTTTGTAATAATCATTGAGACCTAACTCCATTGCCTCAGCAATTTCATGATCTCGTGCATCACGACCATGTTTATGCTCAATAGAACGCACCGCTTCAGCCATCTGTCGAGCTTTACGATGCACTGACCGTGGCACCCAATCGCCTTTACGAATTTCATCGAGCATGGCGCCGCGCACACGAATCCCTGCATAGGTTTCGAAACTAGCCCCCTGGCTGGCATCATAATTTCGCGCTGCCTCTAGCAAACCAATCATCCCCGCCTGAATAAGATCATCAGCTTGAACACTAGCTGGCAATCGACTCATTAAGTGATAAGCTATTCGCTTGACTAACGACGCGTGCTGAGCAATAACTTCATCTTGCTCTGAGCCGTTAGGCCTTACCGATGCGTACATTGCTGCACCATTCATAATTGGGCCCCTTGAGCACATTGATTACCAATCAAACGTTCCCAAAAAAACTCTAAATGCCCCTGAGCCTCTTTAGGTACAGGCCATTTATCGGCCTTTTGGGCCAAATTCTTAAATGCCATAGATCCTTTACTCCTAGGATAAGCTTCAACTAACGGTTTTTGCTTTTGTATTGCCTTACGTAAATATTCGTCATAAGGGATAGCACCAACGAAATCGAGCGCAACATCGAGGTAGCGACTTGTCACCGCAGAGAGCTTTTTGTAGAGTTCTTGCCCTTCTCTTACCCCAGCTACCATATTGGCAACGACACGAAAACGATGAATACCGTATTCACAACTTAATGTCTTAATCATGGCGTAGGCATCCGTCATTGAAGCCGGTTCATCGCAGACTACAATGACAACTTCTTGCGCAGCACGAACAAAATTCAGTACGGAATCTGATATACCTGCCGCCGTATCGATTAACATTACGTCGACACTGGTATTGATCTGGCTAAACGCTGTAACCAAACCACCGCGCTCAGCACTCGACAAATCAGCCATTGCCTGAATACCCGATGCACCGGGTACAATTTTCAAGCCGCCCGGTGCAGTAACGATAATGTCATCGAGGTCACATTCACCATTAATGACATGCGATAAATTTTTTCTAGGATGCAAACCTAATAAAATATCGACATTAGCAAGGCCTAAGTCAGCATCAAGAAGCAAGACATTCTTACCTAGCTGTGACATCGACACACCAAGATTAATCGATATATTAGTTTTACCTATGCCGCCCTTACCACCCGTAATCGCGATGACACGCACCGGGCCATTGGAATGCATTTGTCTCAAACCATGAGCCTGATCATAAAGTGAACTAGTTGTAAGCATTAGCTGAACTCCCGCCGAGCACAATCGCTAGTGCTTCCCAGTCAAATGTTTGGTCATTATCTTGTGTTAGTGCCACAGCATCGTTAACCAAACTGTGCGGCCTTGCTAGATGTACATCTTCAGGCACTCGCTGACCGTCACAGACATAGGCCAAAGGTGTTTTAGAATGAATAAGCGAACCCAAAGCAGCACCTAAATTCTCTGCTTCATCGGTTTTTGTCAAAATGCACGCGACTGGATTAAGTTCTGAAAATGCTTCAAAACATTTTTCCATGCTGGACGATTGGGAATTTGCTGATAATACCAAATAGGTATCGAACAGCTCACGATTATTGATCAATGGTTGAATACGTTGTCGTAACTCAATATCACGAGGACTAACACCTGCGGTATCAATAAGTACTAATTTTTTATCTATTAACTTATCTAATACATTTTCGAGTTTATCTTCTTTGCTCAACAAATGAAGAGGGACATCTAAGATTCGGCTATAAACTCGTAGTTGCTCATAAGCACCAACGCGGTAATTATCGGCAGTAACAAGTGCGACACTTTTAGGCCCGTGACGTAAAACATAACGTGCGGCTAATTTAGCAATGGTAGTTGTCTTACCAACACCTGTCGGACCAACCATCGCGATAACACCGCCATTATTAAGCACATCATCATCAGACACATTAATCTTTGCAGCGAGCTGTCCCAATGCCTGGCGCCAAGTATGTTCTATATCACCGCTATCATCGATATTATTAGAGATGCTCTGACAAATACTCGCATTAAGCCCTAGCCCCATTAAACGTTTTAGAAGCTCGGTACGCTGTGGATGACGTCTTTCAAAGTCACCCCACGCTAAACCTGATAGTTGATCTTCAACTACATGGCGCAGTGAAGAAAGCTCTTCCTGCATTTTTTCAATCGCTGGCTCTTGAATCCAAGATAAATTCGTTTGTTTCTTTATAGCTGCCGAAGTTTGCTCTGCCTGAGCAGGAGCTTTTACCCGAGGTTTATCGCGATCTGCTACAGATTTTTTTGCTCGATGTTCAGAAAACGAAGCCACTGATTTTTTTGCTGCTTGCTTTTCAGCTTTATTCACCGACTCTGACAATGCATTTTCGTCATAATCAATAGCGGCTATTAGCTCAATACCCTCATCAACTTCACGGTTGGCCAAAATCACTGCGTCAGACCCGAATGCCGCGCGTACTTCACGCATCGCAGTCCGCGTATCCTCAGCAAAAAAACGTTTTACCTTCATTTATTATTGTCCTAGTAATTAAGCGTTCGCGCCGACTGTCGCCACGATCTTAATTTGTTTGTTATCCGGTACTTCGTTATAAGACAGCACTTTTAAATTCGGTATCGAGTGCTTCACAAAACGAGCAATCAAATTTCTAATCGCAGCAGATACCAGCACTACTGCTGCACTACCCAAAGCTTCCTGACGTTGTGTCATCGTTATCAAAGATTGAAGCATTCTGTCTGCAAGCCCTGGTTCAAGTGCTATACCGGACTGATCCGGCCCCTGCATAGAGTTTTGCAATATCTGTTCCAGCGACGGATCTAAAGTGATAACTTCCAGTTCCTGGCTTATTCCGCTGATACTTTGGACAATTGACCGGCCAAGAGCGATACGAACCATTGCCGTTAATACGGCAGGGTCTTGACTCTTCGAGCCATTCTCCGCCAAGGTTTCGACAATTGTTCTGACATCACGAATCGCCACACCTTCCTGTAATAAGTTCTTCAATACGCGTGATACGATGCCGATAGGCATGATGTCAGGGATTAGCTCTTCAACAAGTTTCGGTGCAGAGCTCTCTAAGGTGTCCAGTAACTGCTGAACTTCATCTCTACCCAATAACTCATCAGCATGAGATTGAATTAATTGCGTAATATGTGTTGCGACAACCGTGCTCGCGTCAACAACGGTATAGCCCATTGTTTGCGCTTCATCACGTTGACGTGCTTCGATCCATACCGCGTCTAAACCAAAGGCAGGGTCTTTAGTTGGTATTCCATTAAGCGTCCCAAATACCTGCCCGGGATTAATGGCAAGATCCATTTCAGGGTGTATTTCTGCTTCTGCTAGTGTTACACCAAGCAAACTCACGCGGTAAACATTTGGCGTCAAGTCTAAGTTATCGCGAATATGGATAGGTGGAATCAAAAATCCCAGGTCTTGAGTTAGCTTTTTACGGATACCACGAATACGGGATAACAATTGGCCGCCTTGGTTTTTATCCACCAACGGTATTAGGCGATAACCTACTTCAAGTCCTAATGCATCAACAGGAATAACATCTTGCCAACTAATTTCTTGTGTCTCAGCATCAACCGGGGCCTCGACAACATCTTCTTCAACAATTTTTGGCTGTGCGACACGCTGCGCAATCATATAAGCGCCATAGCCTGCTCCCGCAGCCATCAATAGAAATACGATATTTGGCATACCAGGTATGACACCCATAATGCCCAATACCGCTGCAGTAATAGCCAAAGGCTTTGGTGACTCAAATAGCTGAGTCATCACCTGATCACCCATGCTTTGCGTCGCGGAAGAAACACGGGTCACGGTAATAGCTGCAGCAATAGATAAAATTAATGCCGGAATTTGTGCGACAAGGCCATCGCCAATTGTCAACAATGTATAGTTGTGAGCAGCTTCTGAAACATCTAAGCCATGTTGAATAGTTCCAATTAACAACCCACCAATAATATTGATAAATAAAATCAAAATGCCCGCAATGGCATCGCCGCGAACAAACTTACTCGCACCATCCATTGACCCATAGAAGTCAGCTTCCTGAACAATCGTCTCGCGACGTTCTTTTGCTTCATCCTGATCAATAATTCCCGCATTCAAATCGGCATCAATCGCCATTTGCTTGCCAGGCATAGAATCCAAAGTAAAACGTGCACTTACCTCCGATATGCGACCCGCACCTTTAGTCACCACAACAAAGTTAATAATCACAAGAATGGCAAAAACAACAATACCGACGATATAGTTGCCGCCAACAACAAAATCACCAAACGCTTGAATCACTGCTCCAGCTGCATCCGTACCGGTATGCCCTTCTAATAGCACCACACGAGTTGAAGCAACGTTGAGGGCAAGCCTTAATAAGGTTGCCATAAGAATAATAGTAGGGAAAATAGTAAAATCAAGCGGTCGTTTGGTATAGACACTAGAAAGTAAAATTACAATTCCAAAAGAAATACTAAATGTAAAAAGTAAATCTAAAAGAAGAGGCGGCATAGGCAAAACGATCATCGCCAACATCCCAACCAAAATAACTAATGCGCCAATCCCCGCACCGTTAAATGACCCTGGTGCTGTTATGCTGCTCGCCTGTGAATTTGCAATCATATTATTATTCTCTCGTTAACACGCTGACTTAATTGTGCTTATGCTCATCTGGAATTGGAAAATCAGGTAGCACCACATTCTTTTTATTTCTTGGGTTTTGTTTTAGCTGATAAACGTAGGCCAATAGTTGTGCAACCGCCATGTACAGGCCGCGCGGTATAGGCTGTTCAATTTCAGTACTATAAAAAATTGCACGCGCCAGTGGCGGAGCCTCAATTCTCGTTATGTTATGTGCGTCACCAATCTTACGTATATGCATAGCAATGAGATCAGCACCCTTTGCCACAACAATAGGCGAACCCATATTCTCTTGGTCATAACGCAATGCCACAGCATAATGCGTAGGGTTAGTAACGATAACATCAGCCTCGGGTACCGCAGACATCATGCGCTGCTGAGAAGCTTCCATTTGCAATTGTCGCAAACGATTTTTCATCTCTGGGTTACCCATAGTATCCTTACTTTCATCTTTAACTTCTTGCAAAGTCATCTTCAATTGCTTAGCGTGATTCCACATCTGGAAGGGAACATCGATAGACGCTACAATTAATAGGCTTGCAGATAGAAATACAAAACTCCATAAAACAAAATTGACAGCAACACCAAGCCCGCTAGCAACATCTCGATTTGATAGTCCAACAATCCAGTCTGCGTTAAGCCAAAGCAATAGAATGAGAACCGAACCAACCAACGATACTTTAGCAACAGCCTTAACCATTTCCATTAACGCCTGAACGCCTAACATACGTTTTAGGCCTTTTAAAGGGCTCATTTTCTCCGCTTTGAACTGGAGTGATTCAACACTAAAGCCAATGCCCCCTATAGCAACAGAAGCCAATATTGCAACGATTACCATAACCACAAAAAGCGGGACCAACATTAACAACCCACTTTGTACTTGGTCGTACAAAGTTTCAGTCATCTTGATGGTGTCAAATGCGTAGACGCGTGGAATATTCCAACCTGCTGACAATATAGAAGTCATGGTTCCAGCAATATAATCACCCATAACTAACAACGCGCTAGCGGCACCCAGAAGCATAGCAACTGTAGTGAGCTCCCTTGAACGCGGAACTTGACCTTTTTTGGCGGCCTCACTTAATTTCTTAGGGGTCGCCTGTTCGGTTTTTTCTTGACCTGTCTCTTCTGCCATTAGGGGGCACCACTCGACAACTCTAATCGATCAATTTGCTCGAAACCCAATTCAAGTAATTTAACGAATTGATCGCCGGTATAAGGCAAAGAAAACAGAACAATAATAAAGCCAAGAGTAATGGTAATAGCAAAGCCAACACTAAAAATATTAAACTGAGGTGCCGCACGCGTCATAACACCAAAACCAACATTAACTAAAAGCAAAGTGGCCACGGCAGGCAAAGCAATGGTCACTCCACCAGCAAACATTACGGCTGCCCACTCAATAATCTGCCAAACACTATCAGCACTAAGGCCCACAAGAGAAACAGGGATCACCTCAAAACTTTTTGCTACCACTAGTATCAAAATTATATGGCCATTCAAACTGAGAAATAATAATGATCCGATTACAGTATACAAACGGCCAATAGCTGGGGTAGGCACCCCACTATCAGGATCAATAAATTGAGCAAAACCTAATCCCGTAAGTATTCCTATTAAATGTCCAGCTACTTCTAATGCAGAAAATACAAAACGTAAAACCAGCCCCATAGCCAAACCAATTATTATTTGATTAGCAGTAACTAACCAAGCATCCAAGCCAAATGGATCTATTACTGTTTCGTAACGAATGGCTGGCCCAATAGCAATTGCAATTAATATTGCTAAAGCGCCACGAATACGAACTGAAATAGAACGTGAACTAACTAGCGGCGCCACGCTTAACATCGCGCCAACCCGAATCAATGGCCAAAGAAATGAACCTAGCCATAACATTATTTGCTCATCACTAAAATTCATAATGGCTATTAACTCACCCGATTAAGCTAGGGATTTCCAAAATTAAATTTCGAGTAAAATTAGTGATTTGAAATAGTATCCAAGGTCCCAACAAAACTAGCAGCCCAAAAATAACCATTAATTTTGGAACAAACGTTAAAGTCATTTCATTCACCTGGGTGGCAGCCTGAAAAATACTAACTATCAAACCTACTGCCAGTGCTGGTAAAAGTAATACGCTACTCAACATTATGGTCAATTCAATTGCTCGACCACCTATGGCTAATATTGTTTCAGGAGTCATTCGCTACACCGCTACACATAAAAACTAGATGCTAAGGTGCCCACTAATAGCACCCAACCATCGACAAGTACAAACAACATGATCTTAAATGGAAGTGAAATAATAATGGGTGATAAAAAAACCATACCCATGGACATCAAAGCACTCGCAACGACTAGATCAATAACCAAAAAAGGGATGAATACAAGAAACCCAATCTGGAACCCTGTTTTAATCTCACTGGTCACAAAAGCTGGCATCAATAGCGACATTGGCACATCATCTACTGATTGAAATTCTTCTTTTCCAGATAATTCAGCAAAAAGCTGCAAATCACTATCTCGAACCTGTTCCATCATAAAGTTTCGAAACGGCTCACTTGCCGCCTTTAACGCATCAGGAACCGACATTTCTTCTTCAAGATATGGCGTTACTGCATCGTCATAAACTTGTTCAAATATTGGCGCCATAATAAAAAATGTAAGAAATAATGCGACGCCAACTAGCACCTGAGTCGTCGGTGTTTGCGCGGTTCCCATCGCCGTACGAAGCAATGCTAATACGATAATAATACGAGTAAATGAAGTCATCATTAACAATGCCGCTGGCAACAAACTCAGCATTGTCATTAGCAAAAGTATTTGCAGTGATACTGAGTAGGTTTCTTCTCCGTTAGCTGCTGTGGTCACCGAAATGGCATCAAGCCCTGGAGCAGCAAATAATGACACTTGCGGGAGCATAATAAATAATAGTGTTATAAGCACACGCATTAACGTTGACCTCGCTGACTAATAACTTTAGCAAGGCTATCTGAAAAACTGCCGCCTGAAGAATTTGATTCTTTAATCACAGGCTCGTCAAAGACATGTATCTTTTCAACGTGTCCTGGCCCAACACCAAGCAATATTTGATGGTGCCCAACCTGTAACATTACGACGCGTTCGCGCTGCCCCATTGATAAACTAGCTACGATACGAAAATCACTATTATTATTGGTGCCTATAGTGCCAAAACGGCGATAAAACCAACCTAAAAGTAATATTAAAATAATGACAAATGCCAAGCCTGCTAACATTTGCAAAATATTCGCCATGGCAAATGGCTCATTATTCGCTATAGAGGTAGATTGTGTTGAGACCCCTTCATCTGCTATGGCTGCAGATGATAGAAATATAATCATCATTGTTAAAGTATTTTTTATTATTGTTATAATTTTAGACATAATATTCTGCCTATTGGGTTAAATGCATATAACTATTATTTAAGATTTTTAATTCGTTCAGCGGCACTAATTACATCTGTTAAACGAATACCAAATTTATCATTAACCACGACTACCTCACCACGAGCAATCAATGTGCCATTGACACGAACATCCATTGGCTCGCCTGCCATGCGATCGAGTTCTACAACGGAACCTTGATTTAGCTGAAGTAAGTTGCGAATACTAATATGAGTGCGGCCTAGTTCCATCGCCATAGTGACTGGAATATCTAAAACCATATCCAGATTAACTTCGCCTTGAAGATTTCCGCTACTAGGATTCAAGTTATCAAAGGCAACCGTCTCGGCTGCAACAACATCTTCTCCCTCAGCCTCTGCTTGTTCATCAAGGGCGGCACCCCATGCATCCATTGCATCTGCATCAGAATCACTGCCTGATGTGTTATCAACACCACCTGCTGTTGCATCAACACCATCTGGTATTGCAGCAACACCACCGTCCATTAGACTATCGACATCATCTTGGCTAATGTCTTCGCCATCGACTGGATCAGCCATTTTGTTCTCCTGATATTACGGGTATTGTTCTTGGTGAAGAGGAACTAATTTTTTCTCTAACCTGAATAGCATTATTACCATCAGACCAACCATAACTTCCTCGGATAACGGGGTTATTTTCGATTGTTGCGATAACTTCCTGGGGCGTATCTATCGGAATAACATCACCTTCTTTAAAATTCATTACGTCTCGCAAACTAATATCTTGTTCTGTCAAATTAGCAATAATTTCAACTGGCGCATCTAATAACTCGTGACGTAATGAGTGCTGCCAGCGTTCATCTTTATCATCGCTATCACTTTGTATACCAGCATCAAGTAGCTCTCTAATGGGTTCCAACATTGAATAAGGCATAGTGATATGAAAATCACCCCCACCACCTTCTAGTTCAATATGAAATATTGAAACCACAACAATTTCAGAAGGACTAACAATATTTGCAAACTGTGGGTTCACTTCTGCATTAATGAACTCGAGGTTAATTGGCATAACCGGCCCCCAAGCTTCCATAATATTTTTATAAGCTTCTTGTAAAAGAATACTCAGCACACGTAATTCAGTTGCGGTGAATTCACGCCCTTCAATCTTCGCGTGCCATCGGCCATCACCACCAAAGAAGTTATCCACCACTGCAAAAACCAATTTTGGATCAAATACGATTAATGCCGTACCCTTTAGAGGAGCGACACGTGTCATATTGAGACTAGTTGGAACAAACAAGGTGTGCATATACTCAGAAAATTTAAGCATCTGCACACCACTAACGGCGATTTCTGCACTGCGACGTAGGATATTAAATAGACTTAAACGGAAATTACGCGCGAAACGCTCATTGATCATCTCGAGTGTAGGCATGCGCCCACGAACAATTCTGTCTTGGCTATTAAAATCATAGCCTTTAGCAGAACCGTCATCGACAACGTCAGCCTCAGTATCAACATCACCGCCGTCTACACCATTTAGCAGGGCATCAATTTCGTCTTGTGAGAGTAAATCATCCACTTTGCTTTATGCTCTTTTATTATTGTTATTCATCAACGTTAGAGTTATTGCATTACCATGCCGGTAATTAAAAACTCTTCCACACCAGTCTCTTCCATCGCCTTGCCGGTTTCTGCTGCAATAATCTTGCTCACCACCGCTAGCGCATCGGCAGCAAGCTTTTCTTGACCCGCAACCGTTCGTAACTCTGCTTCTTTTTGCGTGCTAAATAACAAACTGAGTTTGCTGCGAATAGCAGTAATATGCGTTGTAAGATCTGCTTCCACCAATGGGTCTCTCGTCAAAACTGAAGCATTAATCTGAAGAAATCGCGCTTTAGCATTTGGATCTGAAAAATTGGTAACAAATGCAGGATCAAGTGCAACGTAAATCGCCGGCATCTTTGCAACAGCCACTTCTTTTGCGTGCTTTTCTTCACCTTCCTCTTCGCCTTCCTTCGATCCAAAGAAACCGCCGAAATAAAGGCCGCCACCGACACTACCGCCAACAACAATAAGTAATATCAATACGATCAATATGATCTTCATACCGCCGCCTTTCTTCTTTTCTTCCTCTTTCTCATCCGCCATGCCAGTTTCCTTTCATAAATAAATGCCTACGATAGTGCTTTAGCAAAAGCTATGCCACGGGCAATAAGAAAATATTTCTTTATATAACAATCACTTATGACTCGTACTTTTGGAAGTTTTACTAAAAAGTCAGCTTATTGACAGTCGTTATAGAGAAGAAAATTGGTAAGCGACAGCGTATTGACTGGTAACTCGTGTGGATAGCCAGCTGCACAATAGGCAGGGCGTGATGATTCAATAAAAAAGGGCGCAATGCGCCCTTCATCAAAATAGTTTTATTTAACTAAACAAATTGATCAACAAGATTAGACGAATTCAGCTCAATTACATTCGCTGCAATATTACTAACCGCAGAGTCTGCTCCATCTAGAGAACCATCCAATGCCAATCGATCGTCATTTGCAGCATTAGCATCTTGGCCATTCTGCTTGTCTGCTGTATTGCCTTGGTTTATATCTGCCTCAGCTAAGTTAAGCCCTTGGCTCTCTAACATTTCACGTAATTTCGGTAACGCCGCTTCAATCGCTTCACGAACCACACCAAATTGTGAATTAAAGGCCACACTAACCTGATCACCTGAGACATTGACGCGAATCCCAACTGGACCTAATTCAGCTGGGTTCAAGCGTATTTGCGCAGAACCAATATTTTGGCCCACTAACCAACGCACACGCTGACCTAATTCTTCGGACCACCGCGAACTATTTAGCGATGCTGAAACCTGTGTTTGCGTAGAGTTACTTAACAATAATGAACTCGTATCAGCTACTGCTCCTAGTAAGGGCTGCGCAGCAACAGTGTTACCACTTATAAGACTCGTAATTTGTGCAAGAATAGGGTTTTGGCTAACTTGCGTATTAACAGAAACATCAGCACTACTCGTTTTAGTCAATGTTGCCAACAAATCATCAAGCCCTGCTGGTTTTTTCTGTGCACCACCGAAAAACACCTGGTCAAGATCAAAAAAATTGTTACTGCGGGTACGTTCGATTTTATCGAAGAAATCATTGAATGCGCCACGTACATTACTTAGCGTCGCATCAGCCTCTTGACGTAAGTTTGCTTGCTTATTATCGAGGAAAGAAAGCAATTGACTACGCAGCTCTATCACTTCATCTGAATCCCCTTCAGCACTCGCTCCAGTCAACAAACTGCGCAAATTTTCTAAAACAGTATTCGAACCGGAAAGAAGAGGTAAGGCTGACAATGAGTCTATATTAAGTAACCCATTTATCCCATCTAGAGCCGCCACATCCAACCCTGCCACACCTATCGAACCAGAATTGGAAAGTAACGGCAAAAGATTGCCTTGTAACTCGCTAAGGTTTGCCTCAGATAGAAACCCAGGGCTGCCTGTATCTTGGGCTACTGGACCAATAAACTCACCTAGCTCTTCAGCCAAACCACTAGCTGGCAACGATGTAGTTTCAGCGTCACTACCACCGACACTATCTAGAATCCCGCTAAATAATTGATTTTCCTGACTTAATCCATTTGCCCCCGATAACGCATTGGCATTACTGCTCGGTTTTGTATTGCTTAGTGCAGCTGCGACATTCAAACTTGCTTGTACCGACATGGCCTCTCCCATCACCTGTTTAGACTTCCTAAACAGTAAGGGGGCAAGTAACATGCCACTGACTTAAGACGCGCTACATTCTCAAGCCGACGATAATCCAATCCTATTAATGATGTGAACCTATACCGTGATTACCACTTCGCTGCGCTTGATCATCAGCTTCTTTTTGGCTTCTTTTCTCACTGAGTAGATGCTCTTCATTACGGTAGCGATCGACCACCTTGTCGAACGCATCTGAACGTGCTCGCGCTTGCTTCCAGTCTACCTTTTTCAATTCAACTTGATGCTTCACTTCCTCGAAGCGCTGCATTTGCACTACGATAGATTGATCTAAGCGCGCAATAAACTCCTGATAGTGACGAATACGATCAATACTAGCGCCTTCCTTAGAAACCTGTCGAAACTGAGTTAAATAATCGTCGCGATAATGTCGCAGCTCTGCTAAATACTCCTCTTGTTTCTTTAGCTCGCCAAAACTTTCATTAAGTATTCTTGCCGAATTCATTTGCTCTTTGTGTTTCATTGTTGCAACTGGACGCAAACGTTGCGATTTAGTCATACACTATCTCCCTAGCCTGCATTTCCTACTGATTGATTCATAAATAAACCATCCAATTGCTGTACGCTATCATTAAAACTGACATGGTTATCAATATCTTGCTTTAGATAATTAACTAAATTCGGATATAACGATACCGCTCGATCAAGCTCAGGGTCAGCACCAGCGGTGTAAGCTCCAACACTAATTAAATCTTTATTTTGCTGATACTTAGAATAGAACTCACGAAAATAACGTGCCGTTGATTGGTGTTGAGCATTAGTAATTTGCTTTTTAGTACGACTAATAGAAGCCTCAATATCGATAGCTGGATAACATCCGCTATCAGCCATTTTTCGTGATAGTACAATATGTCCATCAAGTATGGCTCTCGCTGCATCAACAATTGGATCTTGCTGATCATCTCCTTCGGCTAATACAGTATATAAACCCGTAATAGAGCCACCATTCACACCGCCATTACCTGCGCGTTCAACCAAAGCAGGCAACTTAGCAAAAGCAGAGGGTGGATAACCCTTGGTCGCAGGTGGCTCGCCAATAGCCAAAGCAATTTCACGCTGTGCTTGCGCAAAACGTGTCAAAGAGTCCATCAATAACAATACATGTTTGCCTTGATCACGATAATGTTCAGCAATACTCGTTGCCAACATCGCACCATGCATACGTAACAATGGTGGATCATCTGCTGGTGTCGCAACAACAATAGAGCGTGCCAAACCTTCTTGGCCTAAGGTGTCGTCAACAAATTCTTTCACTTCTCGGCCACGCTCACCGACAAGTGCGACAACGATCACATCGGCATTGGTATAACGCGTCATCATACCGAGCAAAACACTCTTACCTACGCCACTGCCGGCAAATAAACCTAAACGCTGGCCGCGACCTACCGTCAATAAACCATTAATGGCTCTAACACCGACATCAAGCACATCACGAATAGGTTGACGCTCTAAAGGATTTTTACGGACGCCTGTTAATGGCACTCTATGAGTCGAATTAATTGGTCCACGGCCATCAAGCGGTTTACCGACTCCACTAATAACGCGCCCCATCATATCGCCGCCCACTGCAGCATCGTAAATTTGACCCGTTGGAATGACACGTGAATTCGGTAGTAAACCACGAATATCACCGGTCGGCATCAAGTAGGTACGATCACCCGAAAAGCCCACCACTTCAGCTTCAATAGTTTGATTTGCAGCACTTTGAATAACACAGCGACCGCCTACAGGTGCCTGGCAACCCGCAGCTTCTAAGGTCAGGCCGACCATACGCGTCAACTTACCTTCGACAATAAAGGGTTCTCTTTCTTGGATGCTTTGTCGACGGGAACCTAGGTATCGCTGCCAACGTTGGCTATGTTGCTCATTAGTTAATGTCTGCATCACGCTCTCCGCCAAAAATTCTTGCAGAGATCGCTGCTACTTGTTTTTCTATTGTTGCATCAATTTGTGAAGCCGCCGAAACAATGCGGCAACCACCACTTGATACCACAGGGTCTTCAATTATTTTGCAACTATGATCCGATTCACTTAACGATAGCGCATCTTTGACACATGATGCATCAACCGGATTAAGGTGAACACTCATAGGTTCTGTGCTAATCGGTAAGCTGGCTATCGCCTCACGCACTACAGCAACAACATGTCCAGAATCTAATTTGACTTCACGACGAATAATTTGGCGAGCAATCTCAATGGCTAGACTCGCTAACTCTTGTTCAACATGCTCGTCTATTGCATCCATAGGCTTTGAGATAAACTCGCAGGCCTGATCCAGCCGCGACAAGCGATAATTTAACTCTGATTGTGATGATGCCATGCCATCTGCAAGACCTCGTGCAAAACCAGCCTTATAGGCATCTTGTTCTTGACGCTTCTCAGAACGCTTTCCACTCAGTCCGCCATTAGCATTTAACCCTGCCGATTGATTAACTTGAGGGAACGCCCAAGGTTGACAATCAGTATTACTATCACTCGCAGCATTAGACATATTCTTCTCCTCCACCACCACCGCCTAAAATAATTTCACCGGCTTCAGACATCCGCCGAACAATCGCGAGAATTTCTTTTTGCGCGCCTTCCACTTCACTTAATTTAACTGGGCCACGTGTTTCCAGATCTTCCACTAACATTTCTGCTGCACGCTTGGACATGTTACCGATAAATTGTTGTTTTAATTCAGCATCACAACCTTTTAGTGCTAGCACTAGCGCATCACTGGAAACTTCGCGCATCAATGCCTGCATACCACGATCATCAACATCTTTAATATTGTCAAAAACAAACATGAGATCTTCAATTTGAGTCGCCATGTCTTCATCCGTTTTCTTGACATTGGCCATGACTTTTTCTTCAACCGAACCATCAAGAAAGTTAAGAATGTCAGCAGCAACTTTTAAACCACCAAAACCTGCTGATTGCACGTTACCACCACCAGAAAATTGTTTTTCCATAATGACATTCAACTCTTGAATCGCTGACGGCTGCACGGTATCAAGCGTTGCAACTCGTAGAATCAAATCAGAGCGGGTATTCTCAGGAAGTAGTTGTAATACTTCACCTGCCTGATCAGACTCAAGGTAAGAAAGTACAATTGCAATAATTTGCGGGTGCTCTAACCGAATCATTTCAGCAATACCACGGGAGTCTAACCATTTTAATTGCTCTAAACCACTGGCCGAACCACCCAATAATATTCTATCCATTAAAGCGCCAGCTTTATCTTCACCCAGCGCATTAATCATTGTTTTACGAATATAATCGTCGGAACCCACCCCTAAGGAAGTCTGAGAACCAACGATGCTAATAAACTCTTCTAGTACGGTATCAACTTGATTTTTACTAATATTGGATAACGTCGCCATAGCG
This sequence comes from Gammaproteobacteria bacterium, assembly GCA_013151045.1. Lineage (GTDB taxonomy): Bacteria > Pseudomonadota > Gammaproteobacteria. Next base: position 14,723 of record JAADIY010000004.1, on the reverse strand, counting down.
CCACCGACCCTTTGCACTTCTTTGGGGCCCATGTGCTTAAGAATTTCAGCTGCATCTTCTTCACCAAGCGTAAGCAGTAACACTGCCGCTTTAGTCGTCCCTGAGGACAAATCAACGGCTTGCTCTTTATCACTTGCCATCAGTTGTCACCCAATTTCTTACTACTTGAGCAACCACTTTAGGATCCTCACCCACCATCATCCTTGCTTGTTGTAAATGTGTATCGTATGCGGCATTACCAGTAGGTAACATTGCTACGCCGTCTGCGCCCATAACGGCTGGTGGCATGCCACCCCCTTGCATAGCACCGGGCGGCAATCCTGCTGGTGCTGCGATTGGCTCACCATTTTCATCTACTGCTAACTGGGCACCTGATCCATCAGCCAAAGCAATAGTATTGGTAGTTGCCGAAGTCGACTTATTTACCAAGTCTTTTAGAATCGGTTTCAGTACACCGAAGATCAAAATCAATACACCAATACCTGCAGCAACCTGTTTTAACGTACCGGCAAACCAAGCTTGCTCCCAGATTGGTGGCGCTTCTAGCTCGACTATTGGTTCAGGCACCGAAAATGAAGCGTTGATAACACTGACTCTATCACCACGCTCAGCGTCAAAACCAATTGCTTCTTGAACTAGTAAAGTAAAACGTTGAATTTCTTCGTCGGTCAACGGTGTATTAGTCACCTCACCTGCTTCACCATATGATTGCCTATCATTGAGCACAACCGCAGCAGAAAGCTTCTGCACAGTACCGCTAGCCTGACGTGTACGACTAATCGTATGATCTAATTCAAAGTTACGCGTAGAACGGCGGCTTAAATTTAACCGACTCGATCCCTCTTCTGCACCTACCGGGGAAACAGGGGGTTGATTAGATAACGCACCTGGGACACCACCTACTTCGCTGCTACCATCGCGCACTTCATCTTCACTAACGACTTCACTACGAATCGCTGCGCCTTCCGGGTTATACGTTTCTGCAGTTTCTTCCCTAAAAGTAAAATCGAGTTCAGCGATGACTTGCGCCTTAACTGAACCTAAGCCAAGAATAGGGGTAAGAATATCCTCAATACGTTGCATATAATGATTTTCAATTTTTCGGCGATGATCAAATTGCGTTGAACTGAGTAGCGTATCTTCTGCTCCACCGTTGCTTAGTAGACGACCACGCTGATCAACCAGCGTTACGTTTTCTATATCCAAATTCGGCACACTAGAAGCAACCATATGCACGATTGCACCTGCCTGTCCTTCTTGAATTTGTTGACCAGGATGCAGATGCACAAAAACTGATGCGCTTGTCTTTTTACGGTTTCGTAGGAACGCCGACTGTTTGGGAACTGCTAAATGGACACGGGCGGTTTGTACATTATTCATCGCACCGATAGTTCGCGCCAATTCACCTTCTATCGCTCGCTGATAACGTGCGTTCTCCATAAATTGACTGGTACCAAACCCTTGCTCTTTATCTAAAATTTCATAGCCTGAATGACTACTATTAGGCAACCCAACCGCAGCCAATTTTAGTCGTGCATTATGCAAATCAATTGACGGCACCATAATCGAGCCATTTGCATCGGACACTTTATAAGGAATATTTGATTTAGCTAACTCAGATGATACTGCTGCCGCATCAGTCTCGCTTAAACTACCATATAGCACGCGATAACTTGGCTCCTGCGCCCACATTACTACCCATACACCGATCGCCACACTTGCTGCCAAACCCACCATCAGGCCAATTTGTCGTAAAAATGGCAAAGCGTTAAAACCTTGCGATTGTAATGCGATATTTCCAGTATTTATTAGTGCCATTATTATTATCTCGTTATTCTATATTCGGCGTTATATTGGCATTCTCATAACTGCTTGGTATGCCTCAACCAATCTGTTTCTCACTTGAATAGTGGCCTCGAATGCAACAGATGATTTTTGCGAAGCAACCATGACATCACTTAATGCGATATTGGGATTTCCTTGTTCAAAACCTTTGGCCAGTGCACCGGATTGTTTTTGTATATCATTAACCGTATTAATCGCATTCGAAAACATTGAAGAAAAGCTATCACCACCTTGTACCGCACCGATTTCTGTTGGCTCACCTTGAGCCTGAGCGGTCATAGTACGCATTTGGTCTAATAGTTGGGTTACTTCAATTCTTTCCATTACACACCTCTAAACAAAATTTATTACTACAAAAAATAGTTATGCTAATGCTACACGTCGCGGTACTTCAATACCGGAATCACGCATTTTTGCTAACTTATAACGTAGCGTACGCTGACTAATTCCGAGCTTCTCTGCTGCCTGTTTACGGTTGCCATTTTTCAATGCATCAAGAATGAGATTCTGCTCATGATCCAACATATCTTGCGCCAAATTTTCTGCATCAACGTGTGTCTGCTCAACATTCATAATGCTGGTTTCAAAGCCATTAAATGAGGTCAGTTGCAAATCATCTGGTTCAATTTCATCACCAAGTTGTAGGATCATTGCACGCTGTATTACGTTATCTAACTCACGTACATTTCCTGGCCACGGATGACTTAACAAGCGTTCTTTCGCTGCATCATTTAACGTTGGAATCGGCTGTGATTGCTCTATCGCAATACGCTCAATAAAACTTTTTGCCAAGGGCATAATATCGTCCTTGCGCTCACGTAATGCGCTAATTTGTAATGGGAATACATTTAGGCGATAAAATAAATCTTCCCTAAAACGATGGGCCTTTACTTCTTCTGCTAAATTCCGGTTCGTTGTAGCTAACACACGCACGTCTAACTCAATGAGTTTATTTCCACCTAAACGTTCAACTTCACGCTCTTGCAATACTCGCAATAATTTTGCTTGCAAAGCCAAGTTCATTTCTGAAATTTCATCAAGGAGCAGTGTGCCCCCTTGAGCCTGTTCAAACTTTCCAGGTGACGCGTTATACGCACCAGTAAAAGCACCCTTCTCATAACCAAACAACGTTGATTCAAGCATATTATCTGGGATCGCAGCACAGTTAATTGCGACGAAACAATTTTTGCTGCGAGTAGAATTTTCATGGATATAACGTGCAATAACTTCCTTACCTGTTCCGCTTTCACCACTAATTAATACCGTTGCATCGCTAAGAGCAACTCGACGTGACAAAGCAGCTAATTTTTTGCTCGGTGTAGATATTGCAATCAAATTTGATTCTTCATCGTGCTGGATAATGTAGCGACTCACCATATTAACGAGAACCTTCGCTTCAAAAGGTTTTACCATATAGTCTGAAGCGCCATCGCGTAAGGTTGATACCGCTTGCTCGATTGTGCCGTATGCCGTCATCAGCAATACTGGAATATCTGAACAAACACGTCTTACTCTTTTTAACAACGAGACACCATCCATTGGCTTCATCTGAATATCACTTATGATTAAGCCCAGATCATCTTTGCGTTGATTAACAATTTCTAATGCTGAACGACCGTCCCATGCAGCTTCTACGTCATAACCTGCTAGCTTAAGCGTGTCACAAAGCGCTTCCCTTAAATCACTATCGTCTTCAACAACGAGTACAGTTGATTGATTCATACCGATCACCTATTTTTCCCATTACATTGGTTTTTTATACTGACGGATGGCAGGCTGATAATAAACTCCGTACCCTCACCTACTTCTGATTCAACTTGTATACGACCGCTATGTGCTTTAATAACTTCGTTAACTACAGCTAAACCCAGTCCTGTTCCATTTTTCTTTGTTGTATAGAATGGTTTGAAAATTTCTTGCAACACGTCTTTACTAATACCTGGTCCATTATCTTGGATACGTATTTGAACAACTTCTTTACATTGATCATCCAATGCCTTGTCAAACACAATATTAATCTTGCCGCTATCTCCACATACTTGCGTTGCATTGATAACAATGTTTTGTATCGCGCTTAACAATGCAGATTGATTACCCATCACTACGGCATCAGTGCATTGATTCACATAGCTAATCTGACACAATGAGTTATTAACTTTAGTATCGATACCACTCAACAATTCGCTCAGCAGCGTATCGACCACGATATGATTAACGGTAAAACGCCCTTTACCAGCAAACATAAGCAGACTGTTTACTAAGTTTTCTAAGTGATTTAGCCGAGAGACCACTTTGTCAGTAAAAGAGTCGCGTGTTTTCTTATCACACTCAACCGATTGTAAGTTTGATGCGTAAAGTAATGCTGAAGCTAAAGGTGTACGAATTTGGTGAGCAAGTGAAGCGGCCACTTCACCCATTGTCGATAAACGCTTATAACAACGAAGACGATCTTGAAGGCGGTATTTCTCAGTGACATCAGAAATAAGTAACACTTGGCCAGGCAAACCATCGAGTGGCTTGGTGGCGATGCTGACATAGCGACCACCTTTAATGCGTAGATAATCAGCATCGCTGGAGCCACTTTCAAAACAGCGACTAATCACGTCATACCATGGTTGGCCTACCAAAGGTTCCCCTAATAGACCACAGGCCACCGCATTACTACGTTCCACATAACCTTTCGCATCAAGCACTATGACACCAGCAGGCAAGGCATCAAGCAAGCGAGTCAAATATGCGGCGGGAGCATCATCGCTTACCGCAATCGTACTATCTACATGAATAGGTGTTGCAAGTATATGCGCCCGACCGGCGCTTGACATCGACTCTAGTGCTTCTGCTTGCATCGTTTCTTGCTCATTATTATTAATAGCTTTAAAGTTTATAAGCTATTGAGCAAGAAGTATGCCGAGCATACTATGAAATATTTATTTTAAATATCAATGAGTTACTAAGAGGGGTAAAATACTGGCGTCAAAATTATGTCGTTTCCTCGGCACGCTGAAGACCATATTTGCGTAATTTTTCCACCAAGGTTGTACGACGTAGCTTGAGACGGTTTGCAGCATGAGCAACAACCCCACCACTGTCTTCTAACGCTTGCAGTATGAGATGACGTTCCATCATATTAAGATGTGTTTTCAGATCTATTCCATCACGTGGCAATCTCGGCATTTCATTACCATCAATGGTAATAGAATCAGGTTCGGTAGAAGTCACTCCTAGCGAAGAAGCTGTAGAGGTAGCCGTCACATGGATACGAAATTTTTCTGGTAGATCAGCCGCATCGACTACGCCAAAGGGATGCATAATCACCATGCGTTCAACCAAATTCGCGAGTTCACGAACATTTCCGGGCCACTGATATTCCGTTAACGCCATCACTGTAGCAGGCGTCAATCGTACTGACCCACGTTTCTCATGCTCTAAACGTGTAATAATTTCATTAATTAACAGTGTAATATCATCTTTCCGCTCACGTAGTGGCGGCATCTCAATAGGAAAGACATTAAGCCTATAATATAAATCCTCACGAAAATGACCATCAGCAATCGCTTCTTCAAGGTTCCTATGAGTCGCCGCAATAATACGCACGTCGGCCATCATGGTTTTGTTACTACCAATGCGTTCATAAGTACGCTCTTGCAATACACGCAATAATTTCACTTGCATGTGCATACTCATATCACCAATTTCATCTAGAAATAAGGTTCCTCCATCAGCAATTTCGAAACGGCCTCTACGCGCGCTAATCGCACCAGTAAACGCCCCTTTCTCATGACCAAAAAGCTCGCTCTCTAATAAGTCTGTTGGTATCGCGCCACAGTTTATGGGTACAAAAGGCTCATCTCTACGCGCAGAATAATAATGTAAATTACGCGCTACAACTTCTTTACCCGTACCTGATTCTCCGAGGATCAATACATTAGCATCAGTTTTTGCTACCTGATCAATTTGATCTCTGATGAAACGGACTTTGCGACTATTACCAACGAGGCTGCGGAATAATTCAGGTGCTCGCTTACCTTCAGCCTTTTGCTTACTCTCAAGAAATAATTCTGCTTGTAGCAATGCTTCATTCAACTGAGCAAATTTCAATGGAAAACTAACAACGGTTAAAACACGTCGCATGACTTCAGGGCTGGGACTACACTCGCCATCAACATCAGCCAACACAATAACTGGCACACCTTTCGCTGATTCGTTTGCACTATCGAGAAAACTACTGTGATCAGAAATTGTCGGGCCAAGTAAAATAACTCGCGCAGACGACGTATCGAACGCCCCAGACCAATTGCTATCTTCAGTTACTGTGACAAATTCACAGCCGACAAACTCAAGTGTTTGTTTAATTGTCTGCTGGCGACCAGTGTCTGGTTCGACAACAAACACACTGGATAAAGACACCCCTCAATACCCCCCGGTTTCGTTGTTCTCATTTTAGGCCGCATTTGTATTTTCTGACCCAGAACGCTAGTAAACCACTGAAACCATTGAATGTCAAAAATCTGACATAGAGTCTGAATGTCAAGTACTTATGCACATCATACTGATGCTTATCAAGAAGTACCGGTTAGTTGTCGGCGCGCAATTGCCACGGCACGTCGGTGGTAACGGAATATAAATTTATCAATCCAATCGCGTGTACGCTCTCCTACCGAATCATCAAAAGTCATCGTTAGCAAACCGTTATCACCCTCTAAGGTAATGGTTCCCGGCAAGGTAATCGGCTTAGGATATTTTCGACTGATATGCAGATCAACCATCACGCAACTGCCCACCAATATAGAATCAGTAGTTTGCCATTGCAACGCATCTGAACGTAGCACCACATCAGCACATGGAGGAAATTCGAATTCTCGTTGATATAAGCCCGCTAACAAATCAAACATGACATTAATTTTATATTCAAGCCGCAATATATCTTGTGCTTCAGCGCTACTATCCTCCGGGCTTTCTTTAGGCGCATCTTCGACCATCATAATGGCATGAAGCGTCTCTTCATTGCTCATTTGTAAAGATAAATATTCATTGCCTTGAGGTAAGGCTTCAACAACTTTATATGCTAAAGGTAGACTGTCTTCAAAAACAAGGCGTTGACCAAGATGGCCATCACTATTACGCGAGTCAGTCATGATAAGACAGGGTTAAGATGACTACATCAACCGCATTGCTGATAACTTTGACACGCTTTGCGAGAATGACGGTGGCTATCCATATCTACAGCAATAGCATCACGTTTTTTCGTACAAAGACTACTAATCTCCGTATCAACACCCATGATCTTTTTAATATTGTTTCGTACTTTAGCCAATGCAAAAAGAGGGATATCCCCATCAAAACACTGTTTTAATAAGACTTGTCTCTGACTTTCTACTTTAGCAACCTCTGCCCAATCGTCAATGCGCGCGTAATTCAGCATTTTTTGGGTCATGGTCGTAACTGTCGACCAGATCGAATCGTTATAAGACATCGTATTGAGTATTTGCTATCTATCTTTTATGCCGAAACACCAACAGACTGAGATGCCATACCGGCTTTTGCAGCAGCAGGATCTGGGATGCTATCCCAACCATTTTTGATGGTATTTAATAGTCTCGCAACTTCGTCCAACACATCCACATCATTGTGCACACTCGCATGCGTAAGCTGTCTCACCATATAGTCATATAACGCATCGAGGTTAGCCGCTATTTCACCACCTATTTTATGGTCAAGACTGCGGCGTAAACCATTAATTATCGAAACTGCGTCAGAAATTTTTCTGCCTTTACCGACGATATCGCCACGCCCGATAAGACCCTTTGCTGCAGATATGCGATCTAAGGCACCTGCCATTAACATCTGAATAATTCGATAGGGTGTCGCGTTCATAACACCGCTTTCGTTAGCGACCTTGCTATAGTTTTGAACAGCGCCTTGAATATTCAATGACATTTTCCACTCCTTTCAAACAATCACGTGTTAGTGATATAACACGTTTTCTATATAAACTAAGTAAGCAATAAATGATCCACTTTCACCAAACAATTATTGCCTTCGCTGTATCGTCGGCAATGATGCTAATGAAGAGGTAAGAAAACGACTCGTATTATTCAAAGAACTCAAAAGCGTATCAAGAGCAGCAAACTGACTCGTTAGACGCCGCTCTATGCTTATTAAGCGCAATTCAAATTGATCAATACGGGCATCAAAGTTATCAATACGCGTATTAACACCTTCTTCTCGCGTATCAATCAGACCACCCGTCTGAACTAGCAATTCTGCGATATCCTGCAAACGTGTTACATATCCTTGCGTTGGGTCGGCGAATAAATTCGAAACACCGCGGAAATCAGCATTAAGTGCTGTTGTTAGCGCGTCAGCGTCCAAAGCCAAAGCACCTTCATCATTAAAGGCAACACCAATTTCAGAAAGTGACGAAAACGTGCCACCGAGGCCAGTTGTTGCCGTATTAAAAACATTACGCAAATCGGACACAATGGTTAGTAGCAACGATTCACCTTGAAGGTCACCTGCGCGTAATTGAGTAATCGTCGTATTCACCGCATTAAATGCGTCAACAAATTCTTGCACAGACTCTTGTACTGCAGAATTATTACGTCCTACAGTTATTGTGCTCGCACCTATTGCTCCCAGCTCAAAGGTAACACCTTGCAAAACATTGCTAACCGTATTTGAACTACTCGTAACAGCGAAACCAGATACAGTAAATTGTGCATCAAGTGAGGGTTCTTGCACCGTCAAATTAGCACTGCTTAATGACGTTAAAGTACCACCCCCCGTTAGGGTCAAGGCATTTGCTACGCCTTCATCATCTGAACTAAAAATCAGGCGACTGCCATCATTAGCGTTAATTACTGTCGCTGTAATGCCTGTATTATCCGCTGCATTATTGATCGCATCACGTATACCCGACAAAGTACTGTTAGTGCTGTCGATCACAACATCAAATGAATCCGCACCCACCGAGATAGTTAAAGTGCCTTCACCGACAATGGTGCTCGTATCAGCAAAGGCTGCCGATGACAATACATTGCGCTGAGCAAGTTGAGTAATAACAATATCAGTTTCACCCTCTGCCGCATCGCTACTTGCTGTCGCAGTGGCTATATCTTCATCGGAACTTGTCGTTTCAAAGATTCTAAAGCTAGAAAAGGAATCAAGGCTACCCAGCGCACTTTCAAAAGTTTCTAACGAACTATTGAGCCGACCAAATGCTGACAATTCAGTTCGAGCAGCCGATTGGTTAGCTTCTATACGATTCAGCGGCTCCCGCTCAACAGCAACCAAAGACTGAATAATTCCAGAAATATCTAGACCAGAACCTACACCCGGAGCGGTAATTGTACCCATACTGTCATCCTCAAATGACTGCGCTAAATACTTTGAAAAAGCAAAAATCAGTCCAAAACCTAATAATCATAACGGCTTTGATACTGCTGGCGTCTAAGGCGTACTAATAATGTGCTAACGTACATCACTGACGTCAGCGCCAACTCAACCGTAAGTCATATATCGACACAAACGTAGACTTCTAAATAAGAGTTTTTATCATTTTAGCGAGCTAATACACGAAAAAATATTAAGCTCGCCAGATAATCTAAAAACTTACTGAAGCAGCGACAATGCTAACTGAGGAATGCTGTTCGCCTGAGATAACACCGATACACCAGCCTGCTGAATAATCTGTGCACGCGTCAAATTAGCAGTTTCAGCTGCAAAATCAGCATCAACGATACGTGAACGCGCAGCACTTAGGTTCTCAGAAGTATTAGTTAAGTTCGAGATAACCGCTTCAAAACGGTTTTGAATCGCACCAAATGTTGCTCGTGTTGAAGAAACCGTATTAATCGATGTATCCAAAGCAGCTAAAGCACCTGAAGAGGCTGCCTGAGTAGACACATTGACTGTACCTGTTGCAGACAAATTCGCGTTAAATGCAGAAATACTCGCGCTACTTGCAAGGTTCGTCGTTGCAATCGAAACCTGATTACTCGCCGTACCATCCTGTCCAATTTGAAAAGTTAACGTCGATGCTGCACCACTCAATAAATTTGTGCCGTTGAATTGTGATGTTGCAACAATACGTGAAATTTCTTGGGTTAACTGATCAACTTCTTGCTGCAAACCAGTACGGTCCTGTACGGTTACGTTGGCCGATTGCACAGCAATTTCACGAATACGCTGAAGGTTATTAGCGATTTCACCTAATGCTCCTTCAGCAACCTGACCTAATGAAATACCATCTTGAGCATTTCGTGCAGCTTGATTAAGCCCGCGGATATCTGCCGTAATTTGTTCGGCCACAAATAAGCCCGCCGCATCATCTCGCGCACTATTTAATCGTAAACCAGTGGAAAGACGCTGCAACGCCGTATTTAATTCATTTTGTGAACCAAGTAGATTACGTTGCGCATTCAACGACGCAATATTTGTATTAACTACTAAAGCCATGATATATCTCCTTCGAGCATAGCTAATGCAAAACGCAATAGCACGCCGTCCGATTTGAGCCGCAACGGATATACTGCACATAGCAATATCTACCGTTTCCATCACTACTATCGGAAGGAGACAATACAAACTTTAGGCCAATAATGCCTTTTTCTGTAATTCTTAAAAAATCAAGAAAAAACAACGACCTTATGTGTTAACCGCTATTGTAAATACCCAATATCTTTTCTCCTGTTACCTATACAATTTATAATTTTATTATTACCAAGTCTAAGCTCGGTGGTACTAGGCTTCAGCTGATAACAGCAAGCCTTCCAAACGTTGTAAATTTCTCACAGCATTCACCGCTTTTTCCGGCGGAATTTGTCGGATTACTTCTTCTGTTTGAGAATCTATAACGCTAATCACTGTGTTACCGTTATTTCTATCCACAGAAAACTCAAGATTCCTCTCAATGTTTTGCACATAATCGTTAAGGTTTTGTACTGCCTGATCGACCTCTTGTTGATCAGGCTCACGCACCTTAACTTGTTCTTCGCCATTGTTTCGAACTGCTGAACTCGTATTCCCTTCTACTCGACCGGTTGATGCTGCATCCGATCTAGCCGAACTCGTAGTAGCCGCGACTTGGCGATTAACGACGGTATTGACCGCTGTAATTTCAGTCGCCATAAGCTATACCTCAATCTTTAAAAGTTCTGGCCTTGAAATAAACTAATTTTCGAGGCCAGCATTACACCCTTACTAACTAGTTCAATAATGACAATGCTAGCTGTGGCAATGAGTTTGCCTGTGATAACACTGACACACCTGCCTGCTGAATAATTTGAGCACGTGTCAAGTTGGCTGTTTCTGCAGCAAAATCTGCGTCAACAATCCGGCTACGTGCTGCCGTTAGGTTCTCAGCTGTGTTTTGTAGATTAGAAATAACCGCTTCAAAACGGTTTTGAACCGCACCGAACGTTGCACGTGTTTGCGAGATAGTGTTAATAGAAGTATCCAACGTTGCCAACGCACCTGAAGAGGCTGCGGCAGTAGACACATCGATTGTTCCGGTAGCAGTCAAAGTTGCACTAAATGCTGCTAACGTTCCACTATTAGCCAAGTTAGTTGTAGTAATCGAAACTTGATTAGATGCATTACCATCTTGTCCAACCTGAAAAACCAGCGAACTGGCTCCACTTAACAAGTCCACACCATTGAAGCTTGAAGTAGCAACGATACGTGAAATTTCTTGGGTTAACTGATCCACCTCTTGTTGTAGACCCGTACGATCCTGCACCGTGACGTTGGCAGACTGAACGGCAATTTCACGAATACGTTGCAGGTTGTTGGCAATTTCCCCCAAAGACCCTTCGGCAACCTGGCCCAATGAAATACCATCTTGAGCATTTCGTGCAGCCTGATTAATACCACGAATATCTGCAGTAATCTGTTCAGAAATAAATAGACCAGCAGCATCATCACGTGCGCTGTTAATACGCAGCCCCGTAGACAATCTCTGTAATGAGGTGTTCAATTCACTTTGTGAACTCAGCAAGTTACGCTGTGCATTTAATGATGCAATATTTGTATTAACTACTAAAGCCATAATGCTTCTCCTTCGTGCCGTCTACTGTCGCAGCAGTAGCACCACACTCTGATTTGTCGCTAGCGGATATACTGAACTGGCCAATATTTACCGCTTCCGAGTGTGCTATCGGCAAAAAGCGGCAAAAGCTTTAGGCAAAAGCTTGCCGCTTTTCACAAAAATGAAGCTTGGGGGAGGGAGATTGCCGTTGACATACGGTCAATCGCAGTCAATATGTTAAAACATAACTTAGCTCACATGAATTAATTTATTTAAATTCAATGCCTTATGCAACTTTTACAGATGATTTTTCATCCACAACAGGCACTAAACTATGCATCCATTCATCTAAATGATCTTGCAAAATCCAGTTATTCACGACCCAATCTCTTAAAATATCACCCTCTCGTGCGGTATTATCAAGATCATAGATGCGTTCCCGAATCGCAGTTAACCATTCAGTAGTCGTGTTATTAACTCGCTTAACAGGCGCATTTTGATAAGGATATATATCGGTACAGACTACTGGCCAACCTAACATTCCATATTCCAATAAGCGTAAATTACTCTTCGCCTCATTAAATGGATGCACTTCGAGCGGAGCCACCGCTAAATCAAGATTTAAATCTGCCATTTTTTTCGGATAATCAGAGAAATTTACTTCAAATTCGTGCATCTCTCTAATATAAGGCTTTAACTCATCAAGACACATACCCATAAATATCCAATCTATTTCATGAGCCGTCTGTTTAATCACATCGACAATAATTTCTAAATCTCCTTGGTGTTGTTTGCGCACCAACCCACCCTACCCTAGGTTTAGAACTTGAACGACGTTGAGAAACAAGCCCACCCCATAGCGTATTGTCTAACCGGTTTGGCATTACCACTATATCTTCAATCAAACCCGAATAAGCATTCGCTAGTGGTTGTGTAGAAACAGTCAATCGATCAAAAAATGATAAAAACTTTCTTAAGCGACTTCTAACGTCTTTTGATATGAAACGTTTGTTACAGTTTTTTTCTGGTAAATCAGTTTTTAAATCATCTATATCTGTAATAAGCGGCACATCCAAATACCGTTTATATTGCTCTACCCAACCAATCAATTGATCTGACAATGATGCTTGAATAAATATTGAATCAGGGTTCAATCTGATCAGGTCTGTGGTAGTAGGGATTGATGGCTCAACCACATAAATATCTTGTCGAGGCCCGACATGTATTTCAGCCTTTGACGCATTGCTCAAAGCTTGCAGTGGGCCACAAACACGATAGTTACCACAACCAAAAAAATCTTGTGGTAAAGCAAATATCCTTGGTTTCGATACCACATGAGTGTCCCACCTAGGACTATAGTCAACACATGGCATATAATTACTAGAGTGAAAAGACAAGTTCTTGTTATAGGCAGGATCATCGGCTGCCACTTCTCCCCACCTAGTCAACAATGCACCAATCTCTTGACTAGTACAATCCATTTTCTCTTTACTTTGTGGAATATCTTTTAATGATGAAGATTGTTTATGCACCAAACTAGCATATGGCGTCCAAACAATTTTATATCCTAACTCTTTCACCCGTAAACAATAATCAACGTCATTGAAAAGCACCTTGAACACATCTTCATCCAAGCCTTCTAGCTGAAAATAAAGAGTTTTTTTGGTCATCATACATGCCGCTGTCACAGCACTAAAATTTTGATCTACTTGATAACGTGCCATTCTACCTTCATCACGAAATTTGACTCCGCTACCAGGATGCGATGCTGAATCACCCATCCCCATAACAACTCCAGCATGCTGTATTTCCCCCGTTGGAAATAACAATCGAGCCCCAACCACTCCCACCTCTTTACGCTGACCATGCATTAACATTCGTTCCATCCATGCACCATTCACAATCTCGATATCGTTATTCAATAATAATAAATACTCACCTTTAGCTTGTTGAGCAGCGTAATTATTCATTGCAGAAAAATTGAAAGGCTTATCATATGAAAGTATATGAATACGATCCTTGTATTTTTTCTCCCATAAGTCGTAATAATAAAATACGTCTTCAGAGTCGCTTGCATTATCGACAATAATAACTTCAAAATTTTGATATTCTGTTAATTCAAATAGTGATGTAATACAGGGCTCTATCAGGTCTGGTTTATTTTTTGTAGGTATTATTACAGTTATCAGTGGTTTACTAGCGTGGTTATATAAAACACGCGTTGTTTTTGCAACATAACCTTCAGCTACAATCGCATCTATATTGCTGTTCTTTAGGTGTGATGAAACAACATTACGCCACTCCTCCTCATCAATTTTTTCTAACGCCTCACCTTGTCCGTGTCTATGACCTAACACATCGGCGATATGACCAATTACTGATTCGCCAAAGCACTCAACAGCACTTAATACGAGACTTTCATTATAACAAGTTGATATATTAGGCATTCCACCTATAGCAAGTAATAAACTTTTATTAAAAAAACAAAATCGACCAATATATGGGTATGAACGCAAGTAATCTATATTGAGGTCTGGCTTAAACAACGGCGAATATCGTTCTCCCTCATCATTCATATAGTCTTCATCGCTATAGATAATTCTCCAACCTTTTTCATCTATATTGTCGTAGTCTGCGATGGAGAATAGGCAATGAATTGCCAATCTATCACCGCATTTTAGAAATGCTAACCAATCTGATTGAGTAGTAAGCATTTCTTGGTTAATCACAGAATACACATCATCAGATTGAACCAAATTGTTTATCGAATCAGCATCAACACCATAACTATTTTGTGAACACTTGCTGACTACTGTCAGAGTCCAGTTTCTATATAACTGATTTTTTAATG
>JAADIY010000056.1 GCA_013151045.1 Gammaproteobacteria bacterium | reverse complement strand
AATGGAAGCGTGAATGGAAGATCAAGCTTATTGAGAAGGAAAACCCAAAGTGGAATGACCTATATCAGGAGATACTTTAAAGATGGATTCCTGCCGGCGCAGGAATGACAGTGATTGATATCGTAATTTAAGTGGTTTTTCTTTGTTAGTGTTTTTTGCCTTTTTTGGGCGAGTTACTTTTGCGATCAAAAGTAACCAAAAGTCTTACTCCCATTCAGAAGCCGTCTGGAAGACGGCTTCTGAAAAGGGCGCGAAAATCCAAGATCACGATTGTGTCGCTACCTCGTGATAGATTTTGCACTTCCCTGTGCAAAATCGACTCGCCTACGCGACAGCCTAAATCACCGACCGCCCTGCGTTCGTGCCGCTACGCCATAACATCGCAAGCTCGTCTCTGGCTACGCAGCACTGCCTCAATGGCTCTACGCCAACTATAGCTAACTATTTTTTCTCCATCATTCGCTAACGCTCTTCATTCCGAAACAAATAATCAGCGTTGACTATCGGCGACTAATCGCCTCCGCTTCGCTCTCCCTGGCGATCAGCGATTGTTAGTTTAATTGCGGGTACTAAATCATTTTTTTGAAAACCTCCATACATATATCGCCATTTAATTTTACTTAAGTAAATTAGTAGGGATAATATACACAAAGGCAAAATCTGATAATAGATGTGATAAATTATATCCAACCAGTACCAATCGCTATACCCAAGCGGCATAGCACTGTATAGCCAATTAAACCCTGGCAAATAAAACCAAAGCAATAAAAACACTAATACGACATATCTTCCTTTTATTGGGAAAGAAGTTCCTTCCATATCAACCCCACTATTGCTTTTTATATTGAGCCTGCGCTTTCGTATGGTACCGTATAAAAAATAAGGTCCTAACGAATCTCTACAAGTTTTACGGTAAATTCGTTAAACTAGAACGATGAAACTATCTCTCATTGCAGCTATGGATGCTAACCGTGTTATTGGCGTTGATAATACTTTGCCATGGCATCTACCCGCAGACCTCAAACACTTTAAATCTGTGACTATGGGTAAGCCCATTTTAATGGGTCGCAAGACTTATGAGTCTATTGGCAAACCCTTGCCGGGCAGGGAAAACATCGTGCTCTCACGCCAAACTAAGTTTTCAGCAGAGGGATGTATCATTGTCCGATCCCTCGAAGCAGCACTAGCTTACGCAGACGATGAACTGAAGGCCGAAGAACTCATGGTCATTGGCGGTGCGCAACTATATGAAACCATGTTAGCGGTTGCTGACCGACTTTACCTGACGCAAGTTGATACCTCAGACACCCCCCAAGGGCACCTAGCCTATTTCCCTGAAATTAATCGCTGTGAATGGACCGAAATAGACTGGCAAGAAAATACCGCCGATGAAAAAAACGCTTACAACTATAACTTTCTAACGTTGGATCGTATCGCCGCGCACTAATCGATACTGTGTCTATTTAGCGTTTTCTTCCGTTGATTTCGTCTGTGTCGGCTCCGCACTCACCGGTTCATGCTTTGCATAATCGCTAGGTGGTTGTGCCACGGTTGCATCAACCGACTCATCTTTCAATCTCGGCGCGCCATTAAATCCATTGAGCTGAAACACATCCGTCTTATCATTCGATAATTTTTGTGCGCCTGTCGCGAGATGCTCGTAAATATCCCGGTAGTTCTGCGTCATCGTATTGAATAGTTCACCGGTTTTATTAAAATGCTCACCCACTTCATCGCGATATTCATTCATATCTGAACGTAGTTGATCCACTTCCTTTTCCAGCTCTAACGACTTATTGTCGTGCTTTTCGCGCCAGCGGCCAGCGATCCCGCCAACAGTGAGTCCAACAATAAACAATAGGCCAGCGATGATAATGGTGGTTCCCATAAATTCCTCTATAACAGCAATAAAAACTCAATAGTAATAAGGTCTTTCAACCTCGTTAGACAGTATTTTGGCACATAAGATGCGAAAATTGCATAAGAATTATAGACAATTAATTTTGCTATTGAGTTGTTAGCAAACAGGCCGCTAAGCCAAGACAAGTGTTAAACTCGTCAGATACAGGGAGTCAGTTATGCACCATACTGGGTTGGAAGTCTATGCCAATGCCAGCGCCTTGTGCGAGGCCGCTGCCAATCGTTTTATGGATCTCGCAGAAGATGCTATTACCGACCAAGGCGAATTTCATATCGCCTTAGCGGGTGGTAGTACGCCACGGATGCTCTATTCGCTTTTAGCCCTTTCGCCGTATAAAGAGAAAATAAAATGGCAAAATGTGCATTTCTATTTTGGTGATGAACGCTGCGTTGCGCCCGATCATGATGACAGCAACTTTAAGATGGCTAGCGAGTCGCTGTTATCGCATATCACGATTCCTGAAGCGAATATTCACCGCATCCCAGCTGAGCTAGACGATCACGATATCGCTGCACAGCAATATGCCGAAACACTAGCGCACCACGTACCATGCACTTACGAATTACCGATGTTTGATCTAATATTACTGGGTATTGGTCCAGATGGTCATATCGCATCACTATTTCCCGGTACATCCGCTCTGGAAGAAGCCGATCGTTTAACCACGGCTGTTTATGTCGAGAAATTCGATAGCTGGCGTATTAGTTTGACCTATCCTGTTATCAACAACGCCAGTCATATTATTGTCTTTGCTAGTGGTGCGGGTAAAGCAGAAATTTTGCGGTCAGTATTGGGCGACGGTGTTAGTAACAACGCAGAGACACCTTTATTCCCCGTACAACGTATTCAACCGCGCGCCGATATGACCTGGTTTGTCGATGCCGACGCTGCCAAACATATAAGGAAAACTGTCTAAAAAATGTTATTGATCGCTGGTGATATTGGAGGAACAAAAACGCTACTAAGTTTATTCGAGGCATCAGAGAGAGGATTTAACACGCTTTATGCTCACCGTTTTGCCAGCGCTGACTTTGATAATTTTGACGATTTAATCTCTGATTTTATGGCAGAAATCGGTACCCATGATGTAGCGGCTTTATGCTTAGGTGTTGCCGGGCCTGTCAAAAACCATAACGGTCACTTTACTGCTCAAGCGACTAACCTACCTTGGTCACTGGATAGCCAAGCCCTTTCAAATAAAATAGGGATTGCCAAAATAAGTTTAATCAATGACTTTGCTGCAATGGGTTATGGCATAACGGCGCTAACAGATGATGATCTGATTACTATTCAAGGTGACGAAGCGCATAGCCAAGGTCACTGTGTAGTATTAGGTGCTGGCACTGGCTTAGGTGTCGCTCAACTCATATCCATTAACGAGCAATATCATGTCATTGCTTCAGAGGCCGGGCATAGCAATTTTGCTGCTTTCGATGAAGATAGCTCCACCTTAAGTCAGTACTATCTTCAACAAACTGGCCATTGTTCTATTGAACATGTACTTTCTGGGCCAGGCATTTGCCATATTTTTCAGTTTATTTGTAGCACGGGTGATTATGCGACATCGCTGGCTAACAATAGTGATGCCGCTACCATTGCGACTTCTGTAGACAGCGATGCCGCTGCTAATAAGACCATGCAACTGTTCGCGGCTATTTACGGTTCAGTCGCCGGAAATTTAGCACTGACTAACCTGGCCTACGGTGGCATTTATCTAACCGGCGGAGTGGCCGCTAAGAATAGTGAACTGCTACAAACTGCTGCCTTCCTCGATGCCTTTCACCACAAAGGCAAGATGTCTAAGCTAATGCCGCAGTTTCCTGTGCATATTGTGACAAATGAACATTGTGGGCTACTTGGCGCAGCTGTTGCTGCCAGTCGCCTCTAAATTAGGAGCTTACTATGCCTACTAACACTATCACTGCAGCACTCATTGACGATGATCGTCGTGACATGAAACGACGCCACCTAATTTATAATCTGGCTGTATTAAATACTGAAACAGGCGAGGAAATTGGCCGCCTTGCTGATATCTCAACCGAAGGTTTAATGATAGCAAGTCGTGCTAAACATTCTTTAAAAGAACGTTCGACGTTAACCTTTGCCTTACCAGAAAGCTGTCAAAAATTTGAAAATGTTGTGTTTGAGGCAGAATCTCGTTGGCATAAAGATGATGCCAACCCAGAATATGAACTAACTGGCTATCGTGTGATAGACCCCAATTCTGACTATAAAATGTTATGCCAATTACTCGTTAGGCAAATCGGCTTTAGAGACATTTAATTTTTTGCCTAAGCTTAAAACTTACTGACGTAGTAAGCTTTCATAAATAAATAATATCCATACCTTGGTTTTGATAAAGCCCGCATTCCAACTATTCCATTTTTCAGGAAAACCTGCTTGCTGAATTTGTTCAAGCGTCATACCTGCATCAAGTTTAGTCTTCACATAATCAGTAGTGCTTATTAACATATCATAAAAACGTTTGTAATCATCCAAGGTTGCTAGTCGGCCGTGACCAGGAATAATTTTCACATCTTCCGGCATTTGATCGATTAAGCTTTTTACATTTTTAGTATAGCTAATAACATTTCCACCCGAGTTAAGATCAACAAAGGGAAAAATGTCGACAAAAAAATGATCGCCAGTGTGTATGACATTAGACTTAGTAAAAAATACCACGCCATCGCTATCAGTATGGCCGTTTGGAAAATGGATAAAATCAATCGCTTCACCATTCATATGCAGCGTTAGCGATTCGTCAAAAGTGATGAGCGGCCATGCTTCTTTAGGTTGCGCTGTTGATTTGCCAAAAAGATTTTCTTGAGGTGCTTGCAAACGCTTACGCACATTGTCATGCGCAATAATTATCGCTTGTTGACTAAATAAGGCATTGCCACCGCTATGATCACCGTGCCAATGTGTATTCAAAACAAAACGTAAATCTCCTCCATCAATCCCTTTTAATGCGGCCTTAATTTTATCGTTCATGCCTGCGAATTGATCATCTACTAATAGTAGACCATCGTCACCAGCGGACACCGCAAGATTACCACCGGCAAATCCACCAACACCTTCTAGCATATAAACATTGCCAGACACCTTGGTCGTCTTAAGTGTAATGCCATCAAAGCCGTCAGCAATACTGATCTGGCTGATAAGAAATAAAGCAAAGATGATAAGGGGCTTTTTCATGATGAACGATTCCTTCCTAAAAAGAAGACGGGGAAATACGACAACTAGTTTAGCGAAAAGTAGTCTCGGTATATCACCGAAGACAATAGCTAAGGAGAGAATGACTAAACGGAAAAACTAAACGTCGAGATTAGATACCGACAAAGCATGTTGTTGAATGAAGTCACGACGTGGTTCAACCTGATCACCCATCAAGGTCGTGAAAATCTCATCTGCGCCAATAGCGTCTTCGATACGCACTTGCAACATGCTCCGGGTATCAAAGGACATCGTGGTTTCCCATAACTGCTCTGGGTTCATTTCACCCAAGCCCTTATAGCGCTGGATACTAAGGCCACGTTTCGCTTCGCTTGTTAACCAATCATAAATCTGTTTAAAGCTAGTAACTTCCTGTTTACGCTCACCACGTTGAACATAAGCACCTTCAGCTAATAAACCATCTAAACGCTGACCCAAATCACTCAAGGTTTTATATTCACCGCTTTGGAAAAACTCACTCGGCAGTACGATACTACGAGTAACACTGTGGGTCGTAATATCAATAAGCACATGCCACTCATCACCATTCTCGCCACATGCCCCTGGGGTGCTGGTAGATATTTCCATTTCAAAGGCATTGGCACCATCTGCATTCAAACGCGACTTAAGATCATTCACCCATGGCGACAATAAATCGGGGTCCGAAAGCTGTGCCTCTTCAACCAATGGCATATAAATAATTTGTTCGAGCAAACGACTATCGTAGTGACGAGCAAATTTACTAACAACTGCTTGAGCCGCAACATAGCGAATCGCCAGCTCTTCCAAAGCCTCACTACTAATGGCAGGAGCAGAAGCGTTAACAAACAGCTTAGCGCCATCAAAAGCCATATGAATCAATCGCTTATTGAGTTCTGCATCATCTTTAACGTAGGTTTCTTGCTTACCCTTTTTGATTTTATAAAGCGGCGGTTGGGCAATATAAAGATAACCACGTTCAATCAATTCTGGCATTTGTCGATAAAAGAACGTCAGCAATAAGGTGCGGATATGTGAGCCATCAACATCCGCATCCGTCATGATGATAATGCGGTGATAGCGCGTTTTATCTGGATTGTATTCTTCACGACCAATCCCGCAACCTAATGCAGTAATTAATGTGCGAATTTCATCTGATGACAACATCTTGTCAAAGCGCGCTTTTTCAACGTTAAGAATTTTACCCTTAAGCGGCAAAATCGCTTGGTTTTTACGATCACGGCCCTGCTTAGCTGAACCACCAGCGGAATCACCCTCAACGATATAGAGCTCTGATAATGCAGGGTCTTTTTCCTGACAATCGGCTAACTTACCCGGCAAACCGGCGATATCAAGCACCCCTTTACGGCGTGTCATCTCACGTGCCTTACGCGCTGCTTCACGCGCACGCGCTGCATCAACAACCTTATTGGTAATCGCCCGCGCTTCCGATGGCATTTCTAAAAGCATATCGTGCAAACCGGTACCCACTACCGACTCCACTATGCCCTTTACTTCAGAAGAGACTAACTTATCTTTAGTCTGCGATGAAAACTTAGGATCCGGCACTTTGACAGATAGCACAGCGGTCAAACCTTCGCGGGCATCATCACCGGTGGTATTGACCTTCTCTTTCTTAGAGATACCCTCTTTCTCAATATACTGATTTAAAGTACGCGTTAACGCACCACGAAAACCCGCGAGGTGAGTACCACCATCGCGCTGAGGAATATTATTGGTAAAACAGAATATATTCTCTTGGTAAGAGTCATTCCACTGCATAGCAACTTCTACTGTGCTGCCGTCTTTCTCGGCATTAAAGTAAAGCACTTGTTTATGCAGAGGGGTTTTTTTACTGTTTAAGTGCTCAACAAAGGCGCGAATACCGCCTTCATATTTGAATTTATCGTGCTTACCGCTGCGTTTATCGCTCAGATAAATCGACACACCTGGATTCAAAAAAGACAGCTCTCTTAAGCGTTTAGCAAGGATATCGTAGTGATACTCGGTATCAGCAAAGATCTCAGGGCTGGGGTGAAAGCGAATTTCAGTCCCCGTGCTATCAGCATCACCAGCAGCAGCTATCGGTGCTAACGGCTCACCAAGATGGTATTCCTGCTTATAGACCTTACCGTTACGCCTCACTGTTAGGGAGAGCTTGTCAGACAAGGCATTAACAACGGATACACCGACACCGTGCAATCCACCAGACACTTTGTAGGAATTATCATCAAACTTACCGCCCGCATGCAGTACGGTCATAATCACTTCTGCGGCGGAGCGACCTTCTTCCTCATGCATATCAACCGGGATACCACGGCCATTATCAGACACAGCTACAGAGTTATCAGCATGGATAATAACGCTAATATCATCACAGTGACCTGCAAGCGCTTCATCAATGGAATTATCAACCACTTCGAAAACCATGTGGTGAAGACCTGTACCGTCATCGGTATCACCAATATACATACCGGGGCGTTTACGTACCGCATCTAGGCCCTTTAAGACCTTGATTTTAGATGAGTCGTAATTCTCTGAGGAGCCGTTTTGTGTGTTTTCGTCGTCATTGCTCATTATGTCCGAGCACTCCCGTGTTACCGCCGACAGTAGCGTAGGCAAAAGTCTTTTCGAATCCGTAATTTTACCACGTAAACAAGGGTTTAGCGATGTTTTTAGATAAGTTAAGGCTAAGTAAAGACACCCTGTTTCACGTGAAACATCTTGCTGTGAGAAAAGACATCGAGATCCAGGTCATTCTCATCAATGGCTGTGATAAACACCTGTGAACCTAAAGAATCAAGTAGCTTAAGCAAATAACTGCGACGCTCAGCGTCGAGCTCCGCAGGCAAATCATCTACCAATACGATACAAGGCTTATCCAGCTCTTCGGCGAACAATGCCGCTTGCGCGAGATGCAAAGCTGAAATAATAAGCTTCTGCTGACCACGCGATGCGCATTCATGCACAGGCACCCCGCTTACCTTAATCGCCAAGTCTGCAGTGTGAGGACCATCGCGCGTATAACCCAAACGTAAGTCGCGATCCTGGTTTTCTAATAAATGCTCAGATAAGCTGATATTTGGCGGCCAGCCGCGTTTATATTCTATCGATAGATCAGGTAAATCAACTAGCGACCTAAGCATAGGTAAGAAATGCGCCGTTAATTTCGCTATATATTCATCTCGCCAGCCATCTATCTCAATCGCCATGCGTTCTAGCTCATGATTCCAACTACTGACCGTTCCCACACTTTCGTGACGTAGCAAGGCATTACGTTGGCCGAGAGCACGACAATAAGCTCGCCAAGCATCGAGGAAAGGTGGTTTCACGTGAAACACACCCCAATCAATAAACTTACGGCGCTGCTTAGGTCCATCTGTGAAAATCTTATGGCTATCGGTGCTGACCAATGTCAGTGGCAATAAAGTAGCGAGATCAGAAGAACGCTTAATCAGTTCTTCCCCACCCATCATTTTCAGCTCACGGGATTCATAGCGGGCATTAATTTTATGTACACCGTGATCATGTTCAATCTCGCCATTAACTGCAAAAGCGTTTTTATCAAAATGAGCAAGACGTGATAAACGATTAGTGCGAAAAGACTTGGCGCGAGCAAGCAAATAAATGGCTTCGAGCAAGCTGGTTTTACCGCTACCATTTTGTCCACAAATAAGATTGCACTGTGGACTGAGCTCAAGATCAACCTCAATCAGGTTTCTCAGCTGTATAGCTCGCAATCGACGTAAATACATTGAATAAGGTGCTACGACGATAAGGCCGCAACAAAATGCTAGATACGCATTGGCATAACAACATAGCGAGATGACTCATTAGCCACGCCATGCAATAAACAACTACTGCTTGGATCAGTAAATACCATTTGCACTTGTAATTCGTTCATCGCGCCCAAGGCGTCTTGAACATAGGCAGCATTAAAACCAATCTCAAATTCATCGCCGTTATAATCCACTTCAACTTCTTCTTCGGCGTGTTCCTGCTCAGGGTTGCGTGCGTGAATGACGATACGACCTGGTTTTACGTGTACGGAAATACTGCGGAATTTTTCATTGGTCAATATCGACGCTCGAACTAAAGCCTGCTTTAAAGCATCTTTATCAACAATTAAAATTTTATCGCCATTTTTCGGCACAACATGCTCATAATCAGGGAATCGACCATCAATAAGTTTAGAGGTAAAACTCATACCGTCTGTAGTAAAACGAATATGGTTTGCACCTAACTCTACTTTGACATCCTTATCTAACTCATTGAGTAAACGCTGCAATTCGTTAACACCCTTACGCGGCACAATGATTTGGGTTTTATCATTCCAACCTATATTAACCGCGGCTTCAGCCATCGCTAAACGATGACCATCGGTAGCAACGGTACGTAATTGCTCACTACCCATCTCAAATAACATACCGTTGAGATAATAACGAACGTCTTGCTGTGCCATAGCGAAAGCAGTTTGATCCATCAAACGTTTTAACTCGCCCTGTTTCAGCGTAAAGCTACGCGCGTCTTCCATTTCACCAATATCAGGAAAATCATCGGCAGGAAGAGTAGTCAAAACAAAGCGGCTTCGACCTGACCGTAGGGTGGCTTTTTCATCTTCGACTTGAATCGAGATATCGGCACCGTCACCGAGACTGCGGCAAATATCAAATAATTTTCGTGCAGGAAGAGTAATACGACCAGAGGCTTTGCTATCAACTCCCAGTTGAGCAATGACCTCAACTTCAAGATCTGTCGCTGTCATTGTTAATACACCTTGATCAACTTCAAGCAGTACATTCGCCAATATAGGCAGTGTTTGACGTCGTTCAACTACACCGTTGATTAACTGGAGTGGTTTAAGGAGTACGTCTTTACTTAAATTAATATTCATATACAAAACCTATTATAAATGCTGTAGATAACTTGATAAATCCATTAAAAATTTCTACTTTATTATTAATAATCAATAAGTTATTTTATTTTAAACCAAAAATAGCCTGTTAGTTGTCTGTGGATAACTTGGCCATAACTTAGCCGTTTTTGAGTTCGTGATACTTAAACACAACTTATCCACATCATGTTTGCAGTGTTCTTAACAGGTTTGAATAATCTTCGTTGATCACATTATCCTCAGCACGCAGTTCAGCGATTTTACGACAAGCGTGCAACACAGTGGTATGGTCGCGGCCACCAAAGGCATCACCAATTTCGGGCAAACTATGGTTGGTCATATCTTTTGCTAAGGCCATTGCTAATTGTCGTGGTCTAGCCACTGAGCGTGAGCGGCGCTTCGATAATAAATCTGCTACGCGAATCTTATAATATTCGGCGACAGTTTTTTGGATGTTATCAATGGTTACCAGGCGATCTTGCAAAGCCAATAAGTCGCGCAAGGCATCTTTAGCAAACTCGAGTGTAATCGGCAGACCAGTAAAACGCGAGTTAGCAACGACACGGCGTAGCGCACCTTCCATTTCACGGATATTTGATTGAAAACGTTTGGCGATTAAAAAGGCAACGTCATTAGGGATATCAATGTCTATTTGCGCAGCTTTACTCATCAAGATGGCAACACGTGTTTCGAGTTCAGGCGGTTCAATGGCGACTGTTAAGCCCCAACCGAAGCGTGATTTCAGCCGTTCTTCTAAACCATCGACTTTTTTGGGATAACGATCGCAGGTCATAATCACCTGCTGGTGCCCTTCAATTAGTGAGTTGAAGGTATGGAAAAACTCTTCTTGTGAGCGATCTTTTTTCGCAAAAAACTGAATATCATCGATAAGCAGGGCATCGACACTGCGGTAATAACGCTTAAACTCATTGATGGTGTTGTGCTGTAGAGCTTTAACCATATCAGCGACGAAACGCTCAGAATGCAAATAGACAATTTTTGCATTATCCATCCGTTCAAACATCATATTGCCAACGGCATGCATTAAATGGGTTTTACCCAAACCAACACCACCATAAAGAAACAGCGGGTTGTAAGCCGTACCGGGGTTTTCAGCAACCTGGGCCGACGCTGCACGAGCTAGTTGGTTTGATTTACCTTCAACATAGTTATCAAACGTAAAACTGGGTTGCAGGCCACTACGAAAACCTTTACCGGTCTTATTGTTTTCGCGATTAAAAAAGGCACTGGTCGCATTTGATTGTGCGACGGCGTTGCTGGTTGTTGGGCTTGGCGCAGGTGTTGGCCGTGAGCTACCAACCTGAACTGTGACACTGGTGTTATCGTCAAGTTGTTTAATAATGATAATTATACGAGCAATAAACAGCTCGTTGATTTTATCGAGGACAAAATGATTAGGCGCGAACAAACGCAAAAGATTGCCGTCTTCAACAGGTTGTAGCGGCCGTATCCAGGTATTGAGGTCTTGTGCGTTCAGCTCGCTTTCGAGATGACGCAGGCAGCGCTGCCAGAGCGAATCGCTCAAAGCTGAAGACCTCCCATGATGTGTTTCAGATGTTGATAATCAAGCGCCTAGACTAGACAGCGTGAACCGATAAGTCTAACCTTCCTAGCGTAGCTGCGCTAGCTTTTACTCAGCCAGCATTGTAGTCACCGTAAGACGGTTTTACTTGACAGTAGGCGGCCGGTTACGTATTGTCATGCGCTTTTCGACGTGCCCTTAGGGTACACGGCCTGATTTTTAGGGATGCTGCAATGAAGCAAACTTTTCAACCAAGTAATCTTAAGCGTAAACGCACTCACGGGTTTCGTTCTCGCATGAGCACAGCCGCTGGTCGTATGGTGATTAAACGCCGTCGTGCCAAGGGCCGTGCCAGTCTCAGCGCCTAATACGGCGCCATCGGACTCGCCTAGCTCGGCTTCAAGCCGAGCATCTTTTCAGTTTAGTCGCTGTTACCGGCTTGTCCACAAAAATGATTTTCAACGTGTATTTGATCAGCCGGTTCGCGCTGGCAGCCGTTATTTAACGATGCTAGCTCGGCCCAATGAGCTGGGTCATGCCCGCATGGGTGTAATAATAGGTAAACGTTCGGCTAAGCTAGCCGTGCAGCGTAACTGGTTTAAGCGCACGGTGAGAGAAGCTTTTCGTCTGCGCCGAGAGTCATTGGCCAGTTGTGATTATTTAATTATTGCCAAGCCAGGCATAGCCAAGCAAAATCGCGTTCAAGTCAGACAATGGCTTGATCAAAGCTGGCAAAAATTACAACGACGAGGTGCCCTAGGGGTGCAATCTGCTTCAGGCACACAAGACAAATGAAAACACTGTTATTGTTTTTTGTTCGTACTTATCGCTATTTAATTAGTCCGTTGCTGCCGGCTACTTGTCGTTTTTATCCCAGTTGCTCTAGTTATTGTGAAGAAGCCGTGCGCGAGCATGGCGCCCTGCATGGTGGCTGGCTTAGTCTGCGTCGACTCAGTCGTTGTCACCCTTGGCATGAAGGCGGTGTCGATTTAGTGCCGCAGAGCAACCCAGTGCCCTCGGCGCAAAAAAGCGCCATTTGCAACCACCACCACAAACCTTTATAAGGCTGTCATGGAAACTCGTCGTATATTATTGTTCTTTGCACTCGCTGCTGTCGTTGTTTTGCTATATGAAGCATGGCAGACGGATTATGGTCCACAACCTGTCGCAGTTGCGCCAAGTTCACCGTCTTCGCAAATTACCGATGGCGAATTTGCAGTGCCACAAATTGGCGCGGATGTGCCAGACAGCCCGGCTAACTATGTTGAGCCTCTAGCAGAAACGCCGGCGGTTGCAGACAATAACAAACCCGCCGTCAAAGCACTTGTTGACGCTGGCAGTGTTAATGTCGTCACCGATACTTTTGATATAGAGATATCGCTAGCCGGTGGTGATATTCGCCGTGCCGATCTGCGTGCTTATCCGGTGAGTATCGATGAGCCTGATAACCCTTTCCCATTGATGTCGACAGACCCAACGAACCTTTTTATCGCTCAGAGTGGTTTATTGTCGAAGTCACAAGCGCCTGATCATCACGCAATCTATACTGCTGATGCTAAAGAATTCACCCTAGCTGATGGCTATGACAAGCTGGAAGTTGTATTGCATTGGCAAAGTGACGACGGTGTACAAATCGACAAAGTCTTTACCTTTACCCGTGGCAGTCACCTTATTGATGTCGAGCATCGTATTAATAATAAGAGTAGTGCTGAGTGGAGCGGCCGCGTATATCGCCAATTTCAGCGCACCGAACCCGATGACGCAGGCGGTTTTAGATTAATCTACACCTATACCGGTGGTGTGTTATCTAACGAAAAAGAAAAATACGAAAAAGTCGATTTCAGCGACATGCGCGATAAAGACGTCAAAGTTGATAGCGCTAACGGCTGGGTGGCGATGATTCAGCATTACTTTCTCGCCGCATGGGTACCCGATGCAGAACAAAGTAATCACTACTTTAGTAAAGCGCTGGATGATGGTCGTTATACCTTAGGTTTGATTGCGCCAACTGTTACTGTTGCAGCCGGTGCACAAGGCATCATGGCGGATAAGTTATACATTGGTCCAAAAGAACAGCACGTATTAGAAGAAGTAGCACCTGGCTTAGAGCTCACGGTTGATTACGGGGTTTTTGATTTATTCTCGCGCCCTTTGTTTTGGTTACTAGAAAAAATTCACAACCTCGTCGGTAACTGGGGTTGGACCATCATTATTATTACCATCATTATTAAAGGGGTCTTCTTCCCGTTATCAGCAGCCAGCTATCGTTCAATGGCCAATATGCGCAAGCTACAGCCGCGTATCGAAAAAATTAGAGAGCGTGCCGGTAACGACAAACAAAAGATGAGCCAAGACATGATGGCGCTCTACAAGACCGAGAAGATCAATCCGCTCGGTGGTTGTTTACCTATGTTGATACAAATACCGATCTTTATTTCGCTCTATTGGGTATTGATCGAAAGTGTCGAACTACGCCAAGCACCGTTTATTTTTTGGATCAAAGATATGGCCATTAAAGATCCGTATTATGTGCTACCGGTATTAATGGGTGTCACCATGTGGTTTCAGCAACGGCTTAACCCAAAACCACCTGATCCTATGCAGGCAAAAATACTTGGTGCATTACCTTACGTGTTCACTTTGTTCTTCGCCTTCTTCCCATCAGGCTTAGTGCTTTACTGGGTATCAAATAGTGTCTTGTCGATAGCTCAGCAATGGCATATCACGAGGAAGATTGAGAGAGCGGGCTAATCTTACCTTTCATTGACGTAAACATAAAAGAGTCTAAATAACATTCTGTTGAGTCTTTTGTATTATTAGGTAAGTGATAATTAGAAAATGGCAAAATCATGCACATGCATGTAGCTATAGCAACGCAGTTTAGATCCTTATGATATTTTCGAATCACACTTTGTGGTTGGTTCGTAAATTTTTATAATGATACTAAATTTGGTGCGTTTAATTATTGTTAGTTTCTTTTTCTTATTTTTCATATCCAAGCCCTCTTATCAAATGAAGTAGGCGGGGATTATTATTTATTATCAGAAGACTAACAGTGAGCTTGTTCTCATATCAACGAGTCCGTTAGCAGTATATCTAGATTGACTAATAATTCTGAGAACTAAGTCACAATTACATTGGAAGGTGCTTACGACGCTAAAACCTCAAGCCCTTTTTCAGCGACCAAATTTAATAATTTCAAAGAAGGCCCATTAGGTTTTTTGTGTCCTTGCTCCCATTGTCGAATGGTCGATGGGCTGGTGTTTAGATAGGCAGCAAACACCGTTTGGCTGGCTTTATTAGATTCACGAATACGCCTAATTTGTTTGGCGTTATATGCTTTTATTGGTGGCAGGCATAAGACATCGAATTCACGCATGGTTTGCGTGCTCATCGTACCGGCTTTACTCAACCCGCTGGCTATTTTATGAACGACGTCTAAGATTTTTTTAGCCATTTTCTGTAACCTCTATTAATTCACCGGCCATGACAGCCATTTTCAATTTCTCAATGTTATAGCTGAGCAACTCTTTAGCTAGTAGTTTCAGTACCTTCAATTCCTTTTGATCAATATTGGCACGTTCGTTTTTAGCAAAGCCATAAATAAAAAATGCGCGGCTATCAAGCCGAAATGCAAGCAAGGTACGCAGACTACCTCGTTTGCCTTGTCCAGGTAATGCAACGCGTTTTTTGATGATGTGGCCACCTAAGTTTGCATCGACTAAGCCGCTGTTTATTTCGTTAAGCGCCGATTGTAAAGCTTGATCGCTCAGCCCTTCCTTTACGGCCCAGTGTTGAAACCATTTCGTTTTAAATGCACGCATTTGGCTATCCTTGCCATGGGGAATTACTATATCACTAAGTGATAGTATAAATCAAGCGAATTGATTGTATTTAAACGTAAACTCTTCATCTGATTTTTGCGCATTCGCCCTCTCACAATTGAATTCCGTTGCTGACATATACAAAAACCACGTTTGTTCTTGCTTGGGTTTTTTGCTGCGAATGGTTTTTGCTGACAATAACGCAAAGTTAGCGCCTTTTTCCAAATCGCGAACTGATTGATAACGAATAATATCAACACCTGCTTCGCGCGCATTTTCCGCTAAGCTTTGTGTTGTCTCGTAGTCAGAAGGGTGTATCCATTTCTTTTTATCTTTTGCTAATTTAGGCTTGGTCAAATCAATGGCTTTTTCACTGCGGTAAGCAATAGAGAAAACCGTTAAGCGTATTTCTTGTTTGGGTAATACGGTGTTAGGTGATTCGCTAAAAAATCGTAGACGGTAGTAACATTGTTCTGCCAATGCTGTGCGAATATGTCCTGAACAATAAAATACGCCTTCGGTAATGCCAGCACGACGAAAACGCGAACCAACAGGGTAGGGCGAGCCATAGCGAAAGGGCGTCTTTAATAAATAATGCAGTTTCTCTGCAGCCTTAGGGTAGGGTGGCTTACTGGCTTCTAAAATATCTTCGAGTATTGATTGCTCATCTTTTGTGTCGACGAGTTTGCGTGTCGAGACCGTATACTGGTGTTCGACGACACGCCAAGCGTCTCCGGCCATCGGCCGCGTTTCAGACGCGAGCGCGGTAGGCGTCCACATAATCGACCGTCCTGGTGGTCAAACCAGTAATATTCGTAATCAGTGTTTTCGGTGCATCGGCCAGCGCGGTATTGTCTGCGGCGAGCCAAGAACGCATGGCGGCTTTATCACCACCCATAATTGCATCAAGACTACGAAATAAGCGTATCAACAGCGCGGCTAATTCCCATTCCTTATTGGTTTTTTTTAATAGATAACTGCCATCGCCCATACGTGAAACTGTAGATTTACTCAGTCCGAGTATTTGGCCAATAGTGGTAGCGCGTAACTCCATGAGCGCCGCAGCGTTGATCACGGCTTTGGTTAATACCTGACGTTCTTGATCAGCGTAGGCCTTATTATTTCGGGCGTTTTGCATCGATATACCCTCATATAGATTGTATCTATAGAAATAATAACCAGTTATTAGTTCTATAGCAACAATATTAAATGATTTGCCAAGTTTTTTATCAGAAAAGTGCTCTCCCAGTGAGTTTTTAGAGAGCTTTTCAAGCTCCTGTGCTTTTTTACTGCTTTTTTAGGTCAGGCTAGGTATATTCAGCCGTTTGTGTTCATGCAAACTAGTTTTTCATCATGACAAGTTCAATAAACGCTACGACAGATACAATTGCCGCAATTGCTACCCCGGCTGGGCGTGGAGGTATTGGCATTATCCGTATTTCGGGCCCAAAAGCTGCCGAGGTGGGGCAGCGGGTAGCGGGCTTGTTACCGAAACCACGAGTAGCGACCCTTGCTGATTTTTCCACTGTGGATGGTGCTGCTATTGATCACGGTTTAGTGTTGTATTTTCCCGCACCCAATTCGTTTACTGGCGAAGAGATTATTGAACTCCAAGCACATGGCGGCCCAGTCGTATTGGATTTAATTTTAAAGTCAGTATTGTCACTCGATGTGCGCATGGCACGACCGGGTGAGTTCTCTGAGCGTGCTTTTCTTAATGACAAGCTCGACTTAGCACAAGCGGAAGCCATCGCTGATTTAATAGACAGCAGTTCTGAAACGGCAGCACGTGCCGCGATGCGATCCTTAGACGGTGAGTTTTCCAATACGATTAATCAGCTATTAGAAAAAATGATTCATCTACGTATGTACGTTGAAAGCGCGATTGATTTTCCTGAAGAAGAAATTGATTTTTTATCAGATGGAAAAGTAGAGCAACAACTTAATCAACTGCAACAAATGACGCAATCGGTTTTTAATTCAGCGAAACAAGGCAGTATTTTGCGCGAAGGTATAACGCTTGTGATTGCGGGCAAACCTAATGCTGGTAAATCAAGTTTAATGAATCGCCTTGCGCAACGCGAAGCAGCCATTGTCACTGATATCGCAGGGACCACGCGCGATGTATTGCGAGAAGCAATAAGTATAGATGGCATTCCATTACATTTAGTCGATACCGCAGGATTACGTGACAGTGATGATGTGATTGAACAACAAGGAATACTGCGAGCAAGAAAAGAGATAGAACGTGCCGACATTATTTTGCACATTATTGATAGCACGGTAACGGATACTGACAATACGTCGCTAATCGATTTGCCTGCTGAAATTCCCTGTATCCATATTTATAACAAAACCGATATCATGCTGCCTACTAAGGCCTTATCGTCA
Organism: Gammaproteobacteria bacterium; assembly: GCA_013151045.1. Taxonomy (GTDB): domain Bacteria; phylum Pseudomonadota; class Gammaproteobacteria. Next base: position 964 of record JAADIY010000056.1, on the reverse strand, counting down.
GATAATGTGTTTGTTTCTGCCAAGACCGGTGACGGTATAGCAGAACTTAATAAGGCGATAAAAATAATTATAGGTTTTGATGAAAATAACGAAGGCATATTTAGTGCGCGACGCCGTCATCTTAATGCTTTAGAAAAAACATTGCGCCATATAGAAACTGGTCATCAATTACTTGTGCAGCATAAATCTGGAGAATTATTGGCTGAAGAATTAAAATCTGGACAAGATCAGTTAAGCCAAATTACCGGTGAATTTACTAGTGATGATTTGCTCAGCGAAATATTTTCGAGTTTCTGTATAGGTAAGTAACGAATGGAGATCAATCTTAACGGGAAAACCGATTGTTTTACGGCTTATGTTTTACGTGTGTACATACGCAATATTATCTGCTGAGCCATTAGATGGCAGGGATGATTTTCTATACGTATGCATAAACTAGAGTCACAGAGCCTAATCGTTGTATTAGAGCTAGACAGAATTTTTTGTTAATGAAAATATCTCTCGTCATTATTAGTTAGAGGTCAATCTCGATACTAACAATGAATTTCAGAAATAAAAAACAAATCAATTGTTAGCAATGTTGATTAGGCACTTTGGCCAATAGCGCCAGATAGATATTTATGATTTAAGGCTATGATATAGCTGGTCACATAGATAAAAAGCCCTTATGTGATTAAGGTGTGATGATTGGAATGATTTGCCTTGTCAAAATAACGATCAATTTTCTTCTACTGAGTAAACCGCATGAAACGTTACATAATCGCCTTTACTGCTTTAATATTTGCTGTCTTAGTTGGTGTATTAATGAGTACGGCAGCACAAAGTAAAGTTGAGAGTTCAACAAAGGCTGTTGATGATTTTCTCGTATTGCTAAGCAATGACTCTCGTGATCGCGATAAAGCGTTTAGCTATATAGAAGAAGAATGGCAACCTGGTTTTGCCATTATGGCGGTTGAAGTAATTA
>JAADIY010000053.1 GCA_013151045.1 Gammaproteobacteria bacterium | reverse complement strand
GATGAGCGATAAAGCTCTAGAAAAATCAAAAACAATCGCTAAATCGGTCACTGATAATTTAGGTGGTCGCGGTATTTTTGGTGTAGAGCTATTTATCAAAGGTGACAACGTCTGGTTTTCGGAAGTCAGCCCTCGACCCCACGACACTGGCATGGTCACCATGATTACACAATGGCAAAATGAATTTGAACTGCATGCACGCGCTATATTAGGACTGCCAATCAATGTCGAATTGCGTAACCCAGGCGCAAGCGCAGTGATTTATGGGGGTATAGATGCAGCAGGCATCTCTTTTAGCAACGTGGAAAAGGCGATATCAAACCCCAACACAGACATCAGGCTATTTGGTAAACTTGAATCATTTATAAAACGCCGTATGGGTGTCGCATTGGCGCGCTCACACAACACACAGAGCGCACGTCAACTCGCAAAGAATTCAGCGAAAGAGATTAAGACACATAAACCTTAATTCCAAAAACCATCCATCAGGGCGCTTGTGCCAATCTATCTTTTAACGTTAACCGTTCTGCATCCGTCAAATTTAGTCTTGCGAAGTTGTGATAACGCAGCATAGCTTCGCCCTCAACAACAATCTGCTTACCATAATCAGAAATAATACGATCAAACCAAATGTAAGCCTCAACCATATCTTGTTTGATTGGCATTACGCCCTCAAGATATAGCCTGCCAATTCGGGACTGAGCAATAACCGAATAATCACTCTGCGTATTAGCAACCACCTGATATAGCCGCAAAGCGGTTTGTCCATTCTGCTCAACACCATTGCCCATCGCATAGCGTCGACCTAATTCTAGTGTCGCAGCATAATCACCTTGCACTGCTTTATTACTAAGGTCTTCTACACTTTTTGCTTTTTGTATTGCGAGTTTTCTTTCTGCGGCTTTAGTAACAGCATGGTTATTTTCTATGCCTTGCTTATCCTCAATAGGCGCATAAACAATATCACCCAGGCTAGAACAAGCATGCAACGATAAACTTACGACGCCTACAAATAAAAAGTAAATGTACCGCATGAAAATTAAATGCCGATTTTTGCTAACGAGTCTGCCACGTCATTAAGCGTATGTGCTAAACGAGGATGATCGGCTTCAAATTCTACCGCCATTTTTTTTAAAGTCATACTGCCCGCAATCGTTGATTTATCCTGATCAACCGCAGGACTACTACGCCCCAATACCACGACAATATCTTGCGACACAATACCAAGCATACGACGTGCTTCATCATCAATATCAGGCGAATCATTTAGCTTGTCATGCAACTGCGAGAGCAAAGCACTGAGTTCAGATTCAGACATAAAAATCACCTTGGTTACACGATAATAAATCAGTGTATCGTAACCGAACCGTTAATCCCAGACCAACGCACAATGCTGCTGCGCTTATAAACTAAGCACAGCAAACACCAAGGCAAGACGCTATTACCACTTTAGGCAGCCTGAGAAAAACTACCATGCATTGCGTCACTCATAAGACTTATGAAATCAACTTTACTAAGATGAACTAAATCCGTGTGAGTGCCGCCTTCAAAGTAAATATCTTCGCTATCGGCAATACTGTCGTCATATATGACTTCGCAACCATAGGCCTTGCCCAAAGCTGGTGCAGCACCAGGTGCGCAATCGAAAAAAACACGCTCTAAATCTTCTTCTGTTGCTAAGCCAAATACGCGTTGATATTGACGCCGCAAGGCACCTAAGCAAATACGCTTATCAGCCGGCAGCACTGCAACGACGTAATGATCACCATCTTGCAAAACAACCGCCTTTGCCAATTGGCTACCATTGATATGAGTAACACGTGCGGTTTGCATACTCGTAACTGAATACGGATGCCCTACCACTCCGTAGCGCACACCCGCGTTATCGAGATAATCCCGAAGAGAAATTGCTATAGCCATAACGACCTCCTTGCATAAAAACATCAACAGACATTACGCAAATTAGACAGAGCGAACCCGTCGGATAACACTCTTCTGTAGTTATTGTAATACTCCTCTACCTATGAAATGTCCAACAAATATTCATATGCCCCACAAACCAACGTAAACTGCTATATTTGGTATAGCTAATGCAGTACGACTTAACAACCCTTACTGACTCTTGTGAGGCTGGGGAACAAGATAGGCACTGGATAGGCACCGTAGTAGGTATTGGCCCAGCAGCGCCATAGAATCATGGAACAGCATTCAATTTTTTTAGACATATTGATTTTAATGGCACTGTCCGTAGTCGCCGTCGCTGCTCTACGTCGACTTAATTTATCGCCAATTCTTGGTTATTTATTTGTTGGTGTCATTGCTGGGCCTCATGCGCTTGCGTGGCTACCTGAAAGCGAAGCGATCCAACTTTTCGCTGAGATGGGCGTGGTCTTTTTACTGTTTACCATCGGCCTTGAGTTTTCAATTTCGCAACTTGTCGCAATGCGCACGGCCGTGCTTGGACTGGGTGGCGCGCAAGTCGTTATTTCTATAACCATAGGCGGTGTTATTGCCTACTTTGCTGGCATGCCTTGGGAGGCCTCATTAATCATCGGCGCAATTTTAGCGCTATCTTCAACCGCATTGGTCGGCAAACAACTTAATGAGCAGCTAGAAATTCAATCGCGACATGGCCGCCTATCAATAAGCGTTTTGCTTTTCCAAGATATTGCCGTTGTTCCCTTTCTTGTCATCATCCCTATATTAGCCAGTGATGGTAACCATGACATAGGTTTAGCCTTACTCGTCGCGCTAGCCAAAGGAGCCTTAGCCTTTGCCATGATGTATGGCATTGGTCGTTACGCTCTGCGCCCAGTTTTTCATGCTGTTTCAACGGCTAAATCATCAGAACTTTTTACGCTAACGACTTTATTGATAGCGCTTACTGCCGCCGCTATCACCGCATCGCTAGGTTTATCGCTTGCGCTCGGTGCTTTTCTCGCAGGAATGATGTTGGGTGAAACGGAGTATCGTCATCAAATTGAAGTCGAAATTCGTCCATTTCGCGACATCTTAATGGGTTTGTTTTTTATTAGTGTTGGCGCCCTATTAAACGTTAATACTATTTTTGAATATTGGTTATCGATACTTCTCATTATCGCTGGGCTTATTCTACTAAAAGGCCTACTTGTCGCTGCCCTCACTCGCCTTATGGGTTATGAAAATGGGGTCGCATTTCGCACCGCCATGGTTCTAGCACATGGCAGTGAATTTGGTTTCGCATTGCTAACGCTCTCTTTGCAACATGATCTACTTAGCGATGACGATAGCCAGCCTATCCTTGCAGCGCTGATTTTTAGCATGGCACTTGCGCCAATCATGATTCGCTATAATGGGACGCTCGCCAAACGTTTCTTCCGAAGCTCCTACCTCAAAGGCCGGCAAATGCAAACCACTCGTATTAGCAACGCCTGTAGCAATTTATCCGATCACGTTATTCTTTGCGGGTTTGGGCGTATTGGCCAAAACCTCGCAAGCTTTCTCAAAGAAGAAAACATCCCCTATGTCGGCTTTGACACTAACTCAAGCGTTATTAAAGATGCATGGGAAGCTGGCGAGTCTGTCTATTTTGGCGATGCAACCCATCGCGATATGTTACGCGCGGCAGGCCTTAATCGGGCTAAAGCGATCGTTATCACTTTCGATGAAGCTCAAACTGCAACACGTATTATCGAAGGCGTCCGGCGACACAATAATAGCATCCCTATTATTGTAAGAACTAAGCACGACGAACATTTTGAAGCACTCGAGCAAGCTGGTGCTTCAGAGGTTGTACCTGATGCACTCGAAGCCAGCATGATGCTAGCTAGCCGACTATTACGCATGCTTGATGTTGATGATGACGAGGTCGAACGACTCATAAAAAATGCGCGCGAAAATAAGTACCATCGCTTACGGCAAGTCTTTAGCGGTGATAAACTGGATACCATAGATGATGTTAATCGTGAGCGTAAACACACTATAGTATTACCACCAGGCAGCCATGCCATCGGACATGCCGTCAGCGATCTTGGCTTATCTGGTGACCACTTGTCTCTGAGTGCCGTACGTCGTGGTCGTGAAAAATTCACACCACCTAGCGCCGACATGAAACTTCAGGCAGGTGATGCATTAATATTACAAGGTTCTTCTGAAGAACTCGCTCACGCTGAAAAAGTTCTATTACGAGGTTAAAACTAAAAAGGTGATATATGCCATCGTTTGACGTAGTGTCTGAAATTGATATGCACGAGCTTGCTAATGCGCTCGACCAGGTAAACCGCGAAGTCAGTACACGCTACGACTTTAAAGGTAGTGATGCCTCAGTAGAGCATCAAGACAGCGCCATAAAGCTTGAAGCCGCCAACGAGTTTCAGCTTGACCAAATGCGCGACATCTTACATCTCAAAATAACGAAACGCGGAATAGATATCGCCGTACTTGAAGAAGGAAAAATTGAAACATCCAATCAGCGTGCCAGACAGACTTTAATTATAAAACAAGGCGTTGATAGCGTTACCGCCAAAAAAATAGTGAAATCGATCAAAGACAGTAAGATTAAAGTACAAGCATCGATACAAGGTGAACAAGTGCGTGTAAACGGGAAAAAGCGTGATGATCTGCAGTCTGCCATGCAACTGCTTCGCGAGGATGATATTGAGCTTCCCCTACAGTTTAATAATTTTCGTGACTAAACAAAAAAGGGCGGCTAAGCCGCCCTTTTAATAGAACATTAATAGCCTTTAATGTTCTACAGCGTCCTTAACCATCTCTTTGCCTTCGTCAACCATCTCAGCGCCTTTTTCCATCGTCGCATCTACCACATCATTAGCCATTTCCTTGCCTTCATCAACCATCTCAGCGCCTTTCTCCATTGTCGCGTCGACTGCATCACTGGCCATTTCCTTACCATCATCAACCATTTCAGCACCCTTATCCATGGCTGCTTCACCCATATCTTTGGCGTCATCAACTACATCGCTGGCCATTTCACCCGCCTTATCCATCGTTGCCTTGCTAGCGTCTTTAACCTTATCAACGTCTTCCTTACTGCAAGCCGAAACCCCTAAACCTATAAATAATGCTAATAATAATATTCTGACCATGCCCCTTCTCCTTTGAATGAACCCAATTAAGTGATTTATCAGCTGCAAATCAACGGGGTCATTGTACGCCCTTATACTGAACATAAGCCAAGCATTTACCACCAATGTTTACCAAACAGGTTGGGGGTTGCCCAAAACCGACTATTAAGCCAGTCCGGGCAGGTTTTATAGGTCAGAATATCGTAACCATATATATGAATAGGGCCAGCCTCGCCCTCGTAGTCATTCAACTGTATCAAACCAAGCGAAAGTAAATCGCGCTTTTTCCATTGACTAACGGAATTTTGCCAACTATCTCCGATAGAGACAAATAACACCAAACGTTGGGAATGAAGATCTCTTAGCTTAGAGATCAAATGCATCGCATCTGATCGTGACATTAGCTCAATCGTCTGTGACACGATGACCAGATCATAGCGACCTAAACCATTAAGTCGCTCCAAGATATCCTTAGCACCAATATACTCGGCAGTGCAGGTATTATGTTGAGTAAGATAGTCATCAATGAGTTGCCTGCCCACACCACCGTCAGATAAGCCTATAGCAAGGATAGTCTCCAGGCTCATATCACCTAATAAATTATGTAATGATTCCGCGCGCGCCATATCACCGTTATAATGGTGTAATAGAAAAATAACAAGCGCGACAATCTGAGCAATCACTCAGTGCCCGCGCCATAACAGCGTTAATTCTGGGAGATAAGCCAGTGAAAATCATTCAAGTCCTCGCCGACAATGCCCATGTCGACACACTGCGCGGTATCGCCGACCAATATAAAGTTGCAGATTTTTGGGTCGGCAACACACAAGAAGACGGTCGCTCAGTTGCCCGCTTTCTAGTTACCCCCAAAAACCGACAAAGCGTACTCGATGCAGTACAAATGACTATCTCAACCAGTAAAGACTATCGAATATTTATCCTTCCCGTGGAGGCGTCAATTCCCCATCCTGAAACCGCCGATGAAGCAGCACTGAGCAAAGGTAGCGCAACGACGACGCGCGAAGAACTTTACAATAATGTTTATAAAGGTGCGCAATTAGACAGCACCTATATATTACTAGTCTTTTTATCCACTATTGTTGCTGCAATTGGCTTATTAGAAAATAACGTCGCTGTTGTCATTGGCGCAATGGTTATCGCCCCCTTACTGGGTCCAAACATCGCGCTTGCCCTAGGCACTGCGATTGGTGATACCAAACTGATGTCTAAAGCACTAGTTTGCTCACTTGCTGGTCTCGCCCTAGCACTCGTCTTGTCTTACATCATCGGCCTGATATGGACAGGGCCCATAGACAGCAATGAGCTTTTAGCTCGCACCTATGTCGGCTTTAGTGGCGCTGCGCTGGCTTTAGCTTCTGGTGCAGCAGCAGTACTATCATTAACCACTGGCCTGCCAAGCGTTTTGGTCGGCGTCATGGTTGCTGTCGCGCTACTTCCCCCAACAGCGACTATTGGCATTATGGCCGCCAATCAAGAATACCAATTAGCCTATGGCGCCGTGCTACTGCTAGCGGTGAATATCGTTTGCGTCAACTTAGCCGCAAAAATTGTACTGCTCGTGCGCGGCGTTAAACCAAGAACCTGGCTGGCAAAAAATAAAGCAAAACAATCCGTCGCGCTCTATATTACGATCTGGGCTGTCTCATTATTGGTATTAATGCTACTGATCTATCTACCAACGCTTTAAATATTTCGCCATAGTCGTCATACGTTCAAGTAAACTATTGAACACCGAACTTTCGATTGTCGTAGTGTCGAATAAGGACACTCCTAATACGTAACATACTATGTCATCACGCTTAATATTTTTACTCGTATTCACTCTTTTATTTTGCAATGTAGCCAATGCAACCATCCATCATCAGCTTAAAGTCACGGTAGACCCTGCTAAATCATTTATTAGTGTTCGCGACACACTAACACTGCCTGACAACATCGCCGACGAATCCGACTCACTAGAATTTTTACTCCATCATGATTTGACTATTGATGCTAACGATAATATTGAAAAATTAGTTACTGACAATTCACCCAAACATCTTAGTCATTACCGGGTTAATGTCATACCTGATGACAGAAAAATCACGCTGGCTTACTCAGGCACTATTAACCATGATCTGCAACAACCTAGCGAAGAAAGTGCTCGCAGCTTTAGCTCTACATTGGGCATCATCGATGAGGTTGGCGTTTTTCTCGATGGCAGTGCCGCTTGGTATCCTTATATAGCTAACAGCCTAGTCAACTTCGATCTTGATATAAGTATGCCTGCACCTTGGGTTGCGGTCAGTGCTGGCGAGAAAACAACTCTTAGATCTGACGACAAACTAAACCGTATCAACTGGGAAGAAAACTCCCCTCAAGATGATATCTATCTAGTCGCCGCACGTTTCAAACTCTATAGACAACAAGCAGGTAACGTTGAAGTACAAGTTTATTTACGTGAAGACGATCCCTCTTTAGCGCAGCAATATCTTGATACCGGCGCACAATATTTAACAATGTACCAAAAGTTTTTTGGCAAATATCCGTATCAAAAATTTGCCGCCATTGAAAACTTCTGGGAAACCGGTTTCGGCATGCCATCGTTCACTCTATTAGGCCCTAAAGTGATGCGCTTCCCATTCATTTTGCATGGCTCATACCCTCACGAAATACTGCATAACTGGTGGGGCAATGGTGTTTTTGTTGATTATCAAAGTGGCAATTGGGCGGAAGGCCTCACTGCCTATCTTGCCGATCATTTAATTGCCGAGCAACGCGGCAACGCGGTCAATTACCGACGCAATAATTTACAAAAATATACTGACTACGTTGACTCTGGTCGCGACTTTCCACTCAGCCAATTTCGTTCTCGCCATGACTCAGCATCCGAAGCCGTTGGCTACGGCAAAGCATTGATGCTGTTTCACATGCTACGCATTAAACTCGGTGACGATACTTTCAGCAATGGTTTAAGGTTACTTTATAAAAAGCATAAGTTTAAAAAAGCAAATTTTGATGATCTTAAAAATATATTTAGCCAGGTTTCTGAACAAGACTTAGGCGAATACTTTACACAATGGGTAGATCGCAGCGGCGCACCGAGCCTTAAACTCAGTAAGGTCGAAACTATTGATAACAAACTCACCATCGAAATTGAGCAAACTCAAAATGATCAACCTTATACGATGGCCGTTCCAGTCATTGTCGAATTTTCAGACGGACATAGCGAAAATTTATCTGTCTCACTAGATAGCAAAAAAAATAGCGTATCGATAAGCACATCCGCCACGCCAACAAGAGTTGCAGTTGATTCTGAGTTTGATGTCTTTCGCCGACTTGATCCACGTGAAATCCCTTCAACCCTATCACAAGGCTTCGGCGCAGACAAAGCACTAGCGATATTGCCATCAACAGCTCAAGATGAAATTATTAATGCTTATCGACAATTGATTAACAACTGGCAGCAGAGGCAACGTGTTCAAATCGAAGTGGTGCTGGATTCCGAGATCGATCAATTACCCCACGACAAAGCGATTTGGCTATTTGGATGGAACAATCAATTTCAACACCTTGTCTCTGATCAAATAAAAGCTTATGGAAGCATTATCGATAGCGATCAAGTCATTATCAACGATGCAAGCTATACCCGTGACAAGCATTCTGTTCTGATAACAAGCCGCCACCCACAAAACCCTGCACAAACCATACTCTGGCTAAGCAGTGATAATCTTGCAGCACTACCAGGCTTGGCGCGCAAGTTACCTCACTATGGTAAATACAGTTATCTTGCTTTTAGCGGTGATGAACCTGAAAACGTAGGTAAGGGACAGTGGCCAGTTTTAAACTCACCATTAGTGAAAACATTTGGCAATAAGACTCACACACCTCAAAAAAATCAAGCCCGCCAAGCTTTAGCGACACTCGCACCTGTTTTTTCAGAACAGAGGATGATGACCGATATTGATTATCTAGCCAATTCACAATTAAACGGTCGAGGCCTCGGCAGCCCTGAGCTAGATAAAGCTGCCAACCACATTGCTAGCGAGTTTAAGAAAGCTGGATTAAAAACTTACGACGAAGATTATTTTCAGCAATGGCAAACCGATATCGACAAACTCGGTAAAAATATCACACTAAAAAACGTCATCGGTATTTTGCCTGGCAGCAATCCAGATTATGCAGGACAAAGCGTCGTCATCGCAGCGCATTATGATCACCTTGGTCTCGGCTGGCCAGATGTTCGCCAAGGTAATGAGGGCAAAATACATCACGGTGCTGATGACAATGCCAGCGGTGTTGCCGTCATGCTAGAACTTGCGCGAATTCTAGGTAAAAGCTGGAAACCAGAACGTAGTATCGTATTCGTCGCATTTACCGCCGAAGAAGCAGGATTATTAGGCTCTAGTTATTACGTTAACAACAGTGAAAATTATCCAATAAAAAAAGCGATGGCTATACTCAATCTCGATGCGGTAGGTCGCCTCGGTGATAATGACATTAGCGTCTTTGGCGCCGATTCAGCCAGTGAATGGGTACATATATTCCGTGGCGTTGGCTTCGTCACTGGCATTAAAACGAATATTAATAATCGACCCTTCGGCGCTAGCGATCATGTCAATTTCCACGAGATGGGGGTACCTGGTGTTCAGTTTTTTAGTGGTGTCCACCTCGACTACCATCGACCCGGTGACACCGCGGATAAAATCGATAGTGCTGGCCTTGTAAAAATTGCTAGCGTTGTCCGCGAAACACTCGAGTACTTAGCTAAGCGACCCGAGTCACTCACGACACAACTCGGCAAGATAAAACTGCCAGATGGTAGCCAAGTAAAACGACAAGGCAGAAAAATCAGTATTGGGACTGTCCCTGATTTTGATTATGCAGACAACGGCGTTCTCTTAAGCGATGTGGTTGCTGACTCCCCCGCTGCGAAGGCAGGCTTAGCTACAGGTGATATCTTGCAAGGCATCAACGGTGTAGTGATTGAAGATTTACCTGCTTATGCCAAGGTATTACGCAACACCGAAGTGGGCGACATACTGCTCGTAGAATATTTGCGTGATGGCACAACTCATCAAGTTAAAATCGTCGCAGAGAAACGCTGAGCCTGACTATCGACATAAATTTATCACAACCATAATAGTTAACAATTATCTAGTCATAAAAAATGACTTGGTAAGAACTTTGCCTTGAGTTTTACAGCTTATAAGGGCTAGTATGCCAAGGTATCCAAAGAAAGCGTAACGAATACGAGGAGCATTAACGATGCATCCATTGATTCTCAGGCTGGATCATTCAGGCAAAGCCATGGGCTGGATTAACTGGCAGGATGCTGTCACGCTCTACAGTAAGGAAATGGTCGCCTGGACTTTAGGTGAAAATCGCTTTCGTATTCATGGTGGTATCAATCGAATTTCCGGCGAACACTCATGGCTGGAAATCGATTCAATTATTGCCACTCGCGGTATTGCTAACGGCAATAAATTTACAGTCGTTCCACCTCTGACTAACCGTGAACTATTCCGCCGCGATCAACATATGTGCATGTACTGTGTTGAAACATTTTCTGACGGTAAACTCACACGTGATCATGTCATACCTGTCTCACAGGGTGGCGCAGATATGTGGACAAACGTTATCACCGCCTGCGTAAAATGTAATCAGCGCAAAGGCTGCCGTACCCCAGAACAAGCACATATGAAATTACATGCCATACCCTACGCGCCAAATTTTGCCGAATGGTTGGTATTGCGTAACCGCCGTATTTTAAGCGATCAAATGGATTTTCTAAAAAGTCAGTTCAGTAAAAAGCAAGGTGCCCCAGGGATGCAACATGGCCGAAGAATAAAACGCCTGCTCAATTAAAAAAGCCCCACCTTCAAGTGGGGCCAAACCAAGGCATACACATGCCATGAGGGAAGTTAGTGGCAGTTATAAAATCACCTCAGTCGAACTTTATTCACTACACAAGTGACTTTGACCTAGTAGATTACGATTCTTATACTATCGCTGAATCACTGCTGTCGCGCTAGAAACAGCCCGCATAATTAGTTTTTGCAATTGATATCAAACATATGATATAATTTGGCTATGATTGGATCGAATAATACAAGCTCTATACAGGCAAAGGTCATCTTTGTTCGGCACGCCCAAAGTCAGTGGAATCTAGAAAACCGCTTCTCTGGCTGGGCTGATATGGCGCTTTCGGAACGTGGAGAAGTCGAAGGCCAACAAGCCGCTGAACTTATCGCTAACCATAATATTGATTTTGATTACGCTTATAGCTCTATGCTTACACGCGCAAAATCAACGCTTGATATCGTCTTAAAAAAAATAAAACAGCAACCACCTATCGATATAGATTGGCGTATCAACGAGCGTCACTATGGTGCGCTACAGGGTATGAACAAAGCAGAGACATTAGAAAAATACGGTGATGCACAATACTTACGCTGGCGCCGTGGCTATGCCGACCCTCCTCCTGCACTAGACGATGACGATCCACGTCACCCACGCTTTGATGCATTATTTGATGCCTTACCGAGAAACGTGCTGCCTAATACTGAAAGTTTAGCGGATACAGAAAAACGTATTGTCGAATTTTGGTTAGAAAAAGTTCTGCCCAAAGTACGCAACGGCAAAAATATTCTCATTTCTGCGCACGGTAATACCTTGCGGGCGTTATTCAAACATCTAAACAACTTATCTGTTGAAGAAGTTGAGAAATTAGAAGTCCCTACAGGAAAACCTATTCTTTATAGCTTCAATCAACTCGGAGAAATCATGAGTTCAGGCTATTTAGAAGAGCACGCAATAAGCGCTAACGCTTAAATAAGCTTTTTATTTTAGCGTCAAAGCATCATCGCTAAAGTTTATACCATCCCAACCCGTTTTCATGAAGTTGCGAATGTTTTGGTGATCGTTGCCATCAGGATTAGCTAAAACATCCTCACGATAATATGCCCCAAAACACGAAAGTGTTTGTTGCTTGCTAAGCCCCTTATTTTTAGCAAACGCAAAGATCTTGCAAGAACCCGAATTCTCACCCTGCGCATTAATTTGATCACCATTGCTAAATGCCATTGGCGTAAAATTGTAGTGCGCATCAATAAGTGTCATCGTATCCACAAACTCAATACTTTCAGGAGATGAGCTTAGCTGTTCCATAAATTGACTCTCATTCATACTGCAATTAACCTCTGCAAAAAATCTAAAGCGCATTCTATCTGATAAAATCACCAAGACTTTGCTTTTTCAAAAAATATAAAAACGATGTTAAAGACCTAACACCCGCGATTTTATCAGGAACACCACGCATGGAAATTCAAATCATTGATTATGAGTCCACCACTGCAGCTGGCAAAAATATGGCCTCGCTGCGCACTGCTATCGTCAATCAGCGTAGCGGGCTTCGTGCCAATAACTTTCCTGGCTGCGATTTAGATACCTGGATAGGCTATATACCAGAAGTCGATGAGGTTGATCTTGGCCCATGGCAAAGCCGCAATAATGCCTTAGCAGCACTGGGCTTACAGCAAGGCAACATCATGGCGACGATTAAGCAGTTGATGACACGTTATTCTGCAAGCCGTATTGGTATCGCTATAGGCTCTAGTACAGCCAGCATAGACCGTACTGAAAAAGCGTATACCGACCTCGATAAAGACGGTCGGTTAAAAACAGAGTATCGCCAAGCCAAAATCCATAACCCCCATGCCCCAAGTTTATTTGTCGCTCACTATACTGGCATCACTGGCCCGGCAATCACCATCAATACTGCTTGCTCGTCATCGGCAAAGGTATTTGCGACGGCATCAAGATGGCTACAGTGCGGTATTGTCGACGCCGTATTAGTCGGTGGAGTCGACAGCCTTTGTCTAAGCGTGCTCTACGGTTTCGATTCCTTACAGTTGCTATCACCGCAGGCATGCCGCCCTTTCGACCAAAACCGAGATGGTATCAATCTCGGTGAAGGCAGCGGTTATGCTATTTTGGCGCGTCCAGATATCAACACTGATAGCAAGGTAGACATTGACAATACTGGCATTTGCTTAAGTGGGTATGGCGAAAGCTCAGACGCTTATCATATGTCGCATCCACACCCAGAAGGCCTCGGCGCTAGATATGCTATTGAACAAGCCTTAACTCAGGCTAAACTAACACCGGGGCAAATTGATTACATCAATCTCCATGGCACCGCCAGCCGCGCTAACGATCTCATTGAGGGCAAACTCATCGCTAATATTTTTGCCAAACAAACTCCCTGCTCATCAACTAAAGGATTAATGGGCCACACACTCGGTGCCGCTGGTATCACTGAAGCACTCATCACAATCGATGCTATGCGCCACAATGTCATACCTGCTTCTAAAAATTTGGCTCAATTAGATAAACAATTAGATGTCTCTATTTCATCCACCAATCTACACAGTGAGTTAAATCATGTCATGTCCAACTCATTTGGTTTTGGCGGTAATAATTGTTGCCTAATTTTTAGCAAGAAGACAAACAAAACATGAAGCCGTTACATTGCAAATTAATAGGCCTTGGCGCCTGGGGACCAGGCTTTGAAAACTGGCAACAACTTAGCAAGCTACTCAGCGGGGATACGAGCAACCCAGCAATAGGTCAGCGTACCCCTAAACCAGACATCATTCCTGCTAATGAGCGACGCCGCTCACCTTTAGCCGTGCGTATGGCGGTTGAAACTTCTTGGCAAGCATGCCAAGCCGCCAACATAGATCCCAAACAACTCAATTGTGTCTTTGTTTCCAGCTTAGGTGACACCCAATTATCAGATTATATCTGTAGCACACTTGCCAGTGAACACAAACAGCTGTCGCCAACAAAATTTCATAATTCCGTTCATAATGCCGCAGCAGGTTATTGGTCTATTAGCACCGGCTGCATGAAATCGACAAACTCACTGGCAGGCTTTAACGAATCTGTATCCCTCACCTTACTTGAGGCAATGAGCCAATGTGTTGTTGAGCATTGCTCAACGCTGATTACCTTTTATGACGTACCCAGCAGCAAAATATTAGGTGATATATACCCAAACGATGAGGCTTTCTCAGCCTCATTGATTATTACACCTAATGACAAAAAAGAGGATGGTCTAAATTTAAACGCCGAAGTGATAGAAACCGTATCAAGCTGGCCAAATATGCAGTTCCCCGCCCCATTACAAGCCTGCTATGAACATAGCCCTACTGCTCGCATACTAGCAATATTGGACGCAGCACATAAAAATAATACGAAAAAAACTCATGGCTCGGTATTAGAAATGCCCCTTAGCAGCGGAACATCACTAAAGCTAAGCATTGAGTAATCATCTTGTGAAACATAATATCGCGAATACCATTATTACAGGCAGCGACTTAACAGACTTAAGTTAAAGCACCCACTCAATGAACAACATTAAATGCAACTTACCTAACACATATGTTTCCCATCCATAAAATCCTTTTAGGAAAAGCTGTATTAGCTTTACTGGGGTTCGCTACCGTTGCCTACCCGTTTATTGTCTACTGGGGAATCAACCACTACCAACCATTTGTTTTCGCTACGCTACTATTCGCAATATTAGCGCTAAGATTCGTTTTTTCTCAACAATATCTAGAACGGTCACAGTGGCTTGTACTCATCACTATCACTCTCTTTTGTCTTATCGTATTAATTTCAAACAGTAGCCAATTATTACGTTATTACCCAGCATTGATGAGCTTAAGCTTTGCTCTATTATTTATGTATTCTCTGACTGGTAATATGCCAATAATCGAGAAGTTTGCACGAATGTTTGGCGCAACATCTACCCCATTACGTCAGTCTTATACTCGCAACTTAACCAAGGTTTGGATAAGTCTATTACTTTTCAATGCCAGTATCGCTACCTACTCCGCTTGTTGTCTACCAATGCACTTATGGGCTCTCTACAACGGCTTGCTATCATATATACTATTTGCTACGTTTATAGGGGTAGAAGTTCTTTATCGAAAATATTATTTTAATAAAAATACCGACCCAGATTTAGTACAACAATCTAAAAATAGCGAATAATTTGGACTAAATCATCATGACACCCTGCGATCTATCACAACTACAAACTGAATATGATAATAAAAAGTGGCCCACTTTTTTAGCATTGGAAAATGATAAGCATTCCGCAAACCTGACATTATCAGTGTCTGATACATTATTATGGTTTAATGGACACTTTCCACAGCAAGCGATCTTACCTGGAGTCGTGCAAACACATTGGGCTGCACTGCTCAGCATTAAACTATTTTTCATTGAGCACCCTTTAAGTAATATCAATAATTTAAAATTCAAACACATTATTGTTCCTGACACAGAAATCAATTTAAGTTTGAAAAAAAATCCTGATCACAGCTACGTCTCATTTAACTATTATAATGAAGAACGTGTTTTTTCTAGCGGCATACTCAAATATAAAGCTATATCGTAATACAACATCATGAAATATTGTTTAGTCATTCCTCACTATAATCATTTTTATGCTTTGCTTAAATTATTACCGAAATTAGCAAAACGCTCACTGCCCTGTATTATTGTTGATGACGGTAGCGAGGATGAAGGCCTATCAGAGCTACAAAAAATAGTCATCGAACATGCTTCATCCATACATTTAATTTGTCATGACTATAATCGTGGCAAAGGCGCGGCGGTTATTAGTGCGAGTTATCATGCTAGAACCTTAGGTTATAGCCATATCATACAACTTGATGCCGACGGCCAGCATGACATCAATGACATCGATAAATTTATTGCCTATAGCCAACTACACCCCGATACCATTGTCTCTGGAAAACCCGTATTTGATGAGTCAGTACCTAAAGTGCGTTTATATGGGCGCAAAATCACTGATTTTTGGGTGGCTGTCGAAACCCTCTCATTCCAAATCAAGGATGCTTTATGTGGTTTTCGCATCTACCCGCTAAAGTCATTTGAATTACTGCTAGATAATTATCGGATTGGATCACGCATGGATTTTGATACAGAAGTACTAGTTAAAGCCGTATGGTCTAGCATTCCACTGTATTTTATCGATAGCAAAGTGATTTACCCAAAAGGTGGGGTGTCTCATTTCAAATATTGGAGAGACAATAAATTACTCATAGGCTTACATAGCAGGCTAATGATTGGCATGTTATTACGGTCACCCAAACTTAGTTATCAACGCCTCATGAGTTTACTAAAAAAACT
>JAADIY010000007.1 GCA_013151045.1 Gammaproteobacteria bacterium | reverse complement strand
GTGATTATTGATAGTAATTAAGAACAAATATTCAGAGAGTGTTTTGTTGATATGCAGAAAAAAGCCTCCCGAAGGAGGCTCATAAATTTGATTAAATCATTGTCAACTTGCTTACTGACGGCAGTTTGATGGCGCAAATTGCGCAGGAAGAGTGCCGCGGGCAACTGCGGTTCCAGTCGAGCCAGCGACGCCGCAGTTCCAAGTAATTGGACCAAGTGGGACCGTGCCGCTGACAATTAGATTGCCAGCTCTTCCGCCTGTTACAGGTGTCAACGTGAGGGTAGGGTTAGCTGCCGCGACATTTCCACCAAAAGTAATAGTAATCTCACCATTTGTTCCGTCTAGAGACAGCCCCGCTACGTTAGGTGTTGCCACAAAAGCATTTGGTGGTGCTACAGCCCCAGGCGCCGGATTGGTCACATTAATAAAGTTTAAGCCTGATGAGAGCGGCAAGCCACTGGTAGCATTTTCACCAACGGTGACTTGAGCGGTTCTGGCCAAGTTTAGACCTTCAGTAACGCGAGCACGCACGGTATAACTCTGATAAGCCGGAATCGCAATAGCGGCTAAAATACCGATAATGGCGACAACGATCATCAGTTCGATAAGGGTAAAACCTTTTTGTTGTCTAAGTGTATGTTGAAGATTCTGTACGTGTTTCATTGTGTTCTCCTGATCAAAAAAATAAATCTATAAAGTGGTCGGTGGCGCTGTTTTTCGTATTCTACAACGTTGCCGTCTGCGAATGTATTTAGCACAGCTTGTGCCAGTTTTGCTGAAAATAGCGTGAATAAGTTGAAAACATAAATAATTCATGGGCTTAACGGTTGTTTCACTGAAATGTATAGCGGTGATAGTGAGCGTGTTCTTTAATTGCCAGGCTTAAGGCTGTTGATTTTCAACACCTGTTTGTTCAGATAGAACAGTTTGTGATGTTCCTATCAGTGTATTTCCAGCTTTCTGAGCCTATAGCGTAGCGCATTAAATGAAATGCCTAGGAGCTTGGCAGCCTGGGTTTTGTTACGTCCGGTTTGCTCTAAGGCTTTTAGTATGCTGGCTTTCTCAGTTGAATCGAGCTTGGAATCGAGATCGTCATGAGTTTCTTCTGGTATCGCTTGTGGAAGGTTTAGATCGTGCACGTGGATTTCGCTGTTTTCACATAGAGTCATCGCACGTTCTAATATGTTTTCTAATTCACGCACGTTGCCAGGGAAACTATAGCGCTGTAGTGCTTGAATGGCGTCGCCTTGTATCTCTGGTGTCTCAAGCTGATGCGCATTGGCGAGTTGGCTGAGTAGGTGTGCTGCTAATTCCGTAATGTCGTCCTGACGGTCGCGTAAGCTTGGCATGGCAAGTTCGATAACGTTGATGCGGTAGAATAAATCTTGCCTGAACAGGCCGTTTTCTACCAGCCTAGCTAGGTTCTTGTGCGTGGCGCTGAGTATGCGTACGTTAATGCTGATTTCTTCACTAGCGCCGACTGCGCGTACAGCTTTTTCTTGAATAGCGCGTAGTAGCTTAACTTGCATGGCTAATGGTAGGTCAGCCACTTCATCAAGAAATAGGGTGCCGCCATTGGCGCTCTGAAATAAACCTGGATTGTCGTTGTGTGCGCCGGTAAAACTGCCTTTTTTATGACCAAAAAATTCACTTTCCATTAGTTCGCTGGGGATGGCGCCACAGTTGACGGCGATAAATGGCGCTTCGCTGCGTGCGCCGTTGTCGTGAATTAAGCGTGCCGCAAGTTCTTTGCCGGTGCCGGATTCACCGTTGATGTAGACAGGTGCTTGGCTTCTAGCGAGCTTATCGATGGTGGCGCGTGTTGTTTTCATCACCGCTGAGTTGCCTAGCAGTGTCAGTGATTTATTCGCTGTCGGTTTGGCGTCGGATAAACGTAGTGCGGTGTCGACTAGGCTACGTAGATCGTTAAGGTCGACGGGTTTTGAAACGAAGTCGTAAGCGCCGGCTTTCAGTGCGCTGATTGCGGCCTCCATATTGCCATGTGCTGTGATCATCGCGACAGGTGTCTGTGGATAGTTCTTTTGGATATATTCAACTAGCTCTATGCCGTCGCCATCAGGTAGGTTCATATCGGTTAGGCAAAGATCAAAATGCTGATTTTTGAGCAATGATTTACCATCGGTGATATTAGCTGCTGCTCGAACATTAATGCCCATGCGTGACAGCGTGATTTCTAATAGTTCGCGGATGTCGGGTTCGTCGTCAATGATTAATGCGGTTGCTTGATTCATATTGTTACGCGGCTTGGTGGTGGCGACGTGTGTCGGCAAAGTTAATGCGAAAGCAGGCGCCAGTATCTTTTTTCTCAATATAGTTGATATGCGCTTGATTGTTATTACATAGCTCGCGGGCGATATAGAGGCCTAAACCTGTGCCAGAATGACTGGTAGTAAAGAAAGGTTCAAAAATTTTATCGAGTGTTTGTTTGTTAATGCCAGCGCCTTGGTCCGATATTTCTAATATTGGTAAGTAATTTTTTCCATCTGTGTCTAGGCGCATTGTGATATCGGTTGTTTTATGTTTGTTTGTGGGTACGCTGGTCTTTGTCTTAGTTTGGCCATGGCGTAGTGCATTAGTGCAAAGATTCCATATAATTTGGTGTAAATGGCTGGGGTCAAAATAAGCAATTTGTGGCGAAGTATGACTAATTATTGTGATGCATTCTTCGGCGAAGTTCATGTTTTGGCAAAATTCTTTTTTTATTCTATAGAGCCAATCGTTGAGCTCAATGGCTTCGGTATGTATGGCTTTACGTTGACTAAGCTGCATGACGTTGTCGACGATTTTATCGAGGCGTTTTGATTGTTGGCTGATTATTTCGGTGAGACGTTTATCATTTTTATTGATTTTAGCTGATTCGGCCAATAATTGACCGGCATGGCTGATAGCACCGAGCGGGTTGCGAATTTCGTGAGCGATGCTCGCGGTTAAATGGCCAAGTGATGCGAGCTTAAGTTGTTGAGCTTGTAAGGCTAGGGCAGTATTGTCTTCTAGAAAAATCAGTGTACTGGATTTTTCTTTTTTTCTGCCAAGTTGAGCGAAGCGTGGTATCAGCTCAATGGCGCCTTGGCGTATTTTTATGTTTTGTGGTTGGTATTGTTGATCTTCTTGCCAGCGTAATAATTCGTGTTTAAGTGCAGGGTAGCGATTAAGGCAATCACTATGATCGTTGTCTTCTATTGCTAAAAACTCGCGCGTAGATTGATTTAAAAGCCTTGATTGGTTATTGCTGTCTACGACCAACACTCCCATTTGCATGCGTTGTATGACATAACGCGTGAGTTGTTCCATGGTTAATAAATCACTGCCACGTTGTTCGGCAAGGTTTTCGCTGCTGCGGATACGCCGCGCAATATAAGTTGCTAGCCCAGCGGTAGCAAAAAATGTAACGCCTAATATGCCAGCATGTGTGTAGCTGACAGTATGCGAAAAAAATGTGTCAGCTAACACCGCAACACTGGCCAGTGCCGCAAAAAATAAGGCATTTCGACCGCTACTTAATACGCTACCACCAGCGACGGCAACGGCGAGTAATATCGCAATATCATTACCGAAACCGCCGCTATAGTTTGCCAGCATTGTGATAGCAATAATATCGGTGACGATATGCAGGGTAACCTGTCGGTAAAAGTTAGGTTTTCTTTGAGCAATAGTCCAGAAGTAGAGCAGGCTGAAAATGAGATAGCTGACGCTAATAAGGACCAACGGAGCTGAATTAACCTCATTAAATAAGCTATGACGACCTTCGGTTAGTAATAGTACGCAAAATCCACCGCTAATTAGTAAACGATAAAAATTCAGTAGTTGTAGTGGGCGCCAGGTGTTAGCGCCGTTACTGTTGCTATACTCGTTAGTATTGCGGCGGTCGACGCCAGCATAGTCGTCACTAGAATCGTTAGGCGTGT
This sequence comes from Gammaproteobacteria bacterium, assembly GCA_013151045.1. Lineage (GTDB taxonomy): Bacteria > Pseudomonadota > Gammaproteobacteria. The sequence goes on along the minus strand of JAADIY010000007.1, from coordinate 76,961 downwards.
TAACACCTGGCCAATGATTGCCTTTGATGCTCATGGCTATAATAATCGGCCGCTACCGGGTAAGTCTTAACCATTTGCTGAAGTGAGATAAGGTGTTTTTCGCAATGGTGAGTGTTAGCGAGTGATGGAGAAAAAATGGACAGTACTCGTTGGCGTAGAGTTATTGAGGGAGCCATGATGATGTGTAAGACGTTATCGAGGCGGACGCAGGACAGTTGGGGCCTTGGTTGTCGCGTATTTAGAGCCCTTTGGGTTCAAAAAGTATTTATTTCTTGCAGCCATGTACATAATTGATCACAAGATAGCGATACTATCGGTTGCTTGATGGGCAATAGAAGTGCCCATTCTTTGAGATAGCCGTTTCTTTAGGAAGGTGGACATGACAAGTATGGCATTGCACTAAATCGCTGCTAATTTTTTTTGGCGATGCGGAGGCGTTATTGCTTCGCATAAGTTGGCGTTGTTGAATGACCTTGTATATTTTGAACCCCAGCCAGATCAGTAGCGCGAGTATGATAACTTTGCTTATGCCCATGGGTATATTACCTCGCTAAAATGATCGTTGAACGGAGAACTCTGCTAGAGCCAATAATGCCTCCCGATAAGGCGTATTGGTAATCTTCGCTAATGCTTTAATTGCTTTATCGGCTTCTTTGCGTGCACAGCTGGCGGTATAGGCAATGGCGCCAGTTGACTCAATGGCCTCTATAATGGCGGGCATATTGTCGCGGCCGCTATTTTCAATGGCGTCGCGTATTATAGCGGTTTGTTCGCTGCTGCCGTTGTTCATGGCGTAGATTAAGGGTAACGTTGGCTTCCCTTCTGCTAGGTCGTCACCGATATTTTTGCCTAGCTCTTTTGAGGTGGCGCTGTAATCCAGTACGTCGTCAATGAGTTGAAAAGCGGTACCCAAGTGCATGCCATAGTCAGCCATGGCTTGCTCGGTTGCTTGGTCTGAATCGGTAAGCACTGCGCCGATTTGTGTGGCTGCTTGAAATAGTTTTGCTGTTTTAGAGTGAATGACCTCGAGATAGCGTGCTTCCGTTGTATCGGGGTCATTGCAATTCAGAAGTTGTAAGACTTCGCCTTCAGCAATGGTATTGGTGGCGTGAGCGAGAATTTCCATGATTCGCATGCTGTCAGCTTCGACCATCATCTCAAAGGCACGTGAATAGAGAAAGTCACCGACCAGTACGCTGGCCTCGTTGCCCCATAAGGCATTGGCTGTTTTTTGGCCGCGGCGCATTTCTGATGCATCAACGACATCGTCGTGAAGCAGAGTGGCAGTGTGAATAAACTCAATGATGGCGGCGATTAATTGGTGTTTTTGGCCTTGATAGTCCAAAGCGCCCGCGGCGAGTAATACCAGCTGTGGGCGTAATCGTTTGCCACCACTGTTGACGATATAGCCGCCAAGTTGGTTGATCAGGACGACATCTGAGCTCAGCCGTTGGCCTATAAGTTGGTCTACGGCCTGCATATCGTCTGAAATAAGGGCTTTAGCTTTTTCGAGTGCCGTCATCTGCTGTGCTGTTACGTGGGTAATTGAATACCGCGAGTAATCTGTAGGTTTTAGTTGTGTTAAGAAATTGACGTGAAGAATACCACAAGATACAATGCTCGGCTTACTTGAATATATAGGGATCGATGCTGTGTCATACGCGGTGATCAAAACGGGCGGTAAACAATACCGCGTCGCTCAGGGCGATATTGTTGAAGTTGAAAAGATTGTAGCGAACGAAGGCGATAGCGTCGAGCTCGGTGAAGTCTTAATGGTAGTTGATGGTGATAACATCACGGTCGGCACACCTTTTATTGATGGTGCTAAGGTGACTGCTAAGGTTTGCACGCACGGTCGTGGTGATAAAGTTAAAATCATCAAATTCCGTCGTCGTAAGCATTATCGTCGTCAAGCTGGGCATCGTCAGCACTTTACGCAATTAGAAGTAACCGATATCAGCGCTTAGCTTTTGGCTAAGGGTTTGGAGAAAAAGCATGGCTCATAAAAAAGCAGGTGGTAGTACTCGTAACGGTCGCGATTCAGAGTCCAAACGACTTGGTGTTAAACGTTATGGCGGTGAAGTGATTAGTGCAGGTAGTATTATCGTGCGCCAGCGCGGTACGCGTTTTCATCCTGGAACTAATGTTGGCCTAGGTCGTGATCACACATTATTCGCTAAAATCGATGGTCGCGTGGCCTTCGAGAGAAAAGGCCCAGAAAACCGTCAATTTGTGAGTGTTGTTACTGACTAGGGCTTAAGCTTACTTTGATTAAAAAACCCCGTCCTAGACGGGGTTTTTTGTTTGTGCCAATAATAAACAGTTAAAGATAGACTATTACAATGAAATATAGACTATTACAATGAAATTCGTTGATGAAACCACAATAAAAGTGCAGGCAGGTAAGGGCGGCGATGGCTGTCTTGGTTTTCGTCGCGAAAAATATATCCCTTTTGGCGGTCCAGACGGCGGTGATGGCGGTGATGGTGGGTCGATTTATCTCGTTGCCGATACTAATATCAATACCTTGGTCGATTTTCGTATGCGCCGTCAGTTTAAAGCGGCTAATGGCGAGCAAGGTAGTGGTGCCAATTGTACTGGTCCAGCAGGTGATGATATCGAGATCCGTGTGCCCATTGGTACCATGGTGACCGATGAAGATACGGACGAAATCATTGGCGATATGACCACCAACGGTCAGCGTATGTTGGTTGCCAAAGGTGGTTTTCATGGCTTGGGTAATACGCGCTTTAAAAGCAGTGTTAACCGTGCGCCGCGGAAAACGACAAAGGGTACGCCAGGAGATCAACGCACCTTACGCCTAGAGTTAAAGTTATTGGCAGATGTCGGTTTGCTGGGTTTGCCAAACGCCGGGAAATCGACGTTGATTCGTTCGGTGTCCGCTGCTCGTCCGCGTGTTGCAGATTATCCGTTCACAACGCTTTATCCGAATTTGGGCGTGGTTTCTGTGCATGATTACAGAAGCTTTGTTATTGCTGATATTCCTGGAATTATAGAAGGAGCTGCCGACGGCGCTGGTCTGGGTATACAGTTTTTAAAGCACGTCAGCCGTACTCGCATACTGCTGCATCTGGTTGATATCGGTAGTGTTGAATCGGCGGAACAGGCGATTGCTGATATTCGCACGATTGAAAATGAGCTGGTTAAATATAATGAAGAGCTTGGTGGTCGAGAGCGTTGGTTAGTGTTAACGAAGACAGACTTGCTGCTTGACGAAGAAATTGATGAGCGGCGAGATCAGATTCAGCATGCTTTGGATTGGCAGGGACCGTTGTATACCGTGGCGGCGATCAGCAAGCAAGGAACGCGTCAATTGACCTTTGATTTAATGGAGGTGATTGAATCGGTGTCAAAGCTGCGTGAAGAATCGTCGCGTTTAGAAGAAAAATACCGACCTATCGACCCTGTCGATAAGGAAGCCTCAGAAGATGATTTGTTGGTTGAAAGCGAACCTGAGCTGAACGGTGATGAGAGCAAAGAGCAGACGGGTGATGAACACAACTAGGGGTAAATCCGAGCTGAGTTCGCGACAAAACCTGACGCAAGGAAAGCGCTGGGTGGTAAAAGTCGGCAGCGCCTTGGTGACTAATGATGGCCAAGGGCTTGATAGTACGCGTATCGAAGATTGGATAAATCAGCTAGCTTCACTGCGTCAACAAGGTATCGATATCGTCGTCGTTTCTTCTGGTGCCGTTGCTGAAGGAATGCAGCGCTTAGGCTGGCAGCAACGCCCTAGTGCTTTGTTTGAGTTGCAGGCCGCAGCAGCAGTCGGCCAAAGTGGCGTCTCTGAAATTTATGAGCGTGGCTTTCAGCGCCATGGGCTGCACGCGGCTCAAATATTATTAACACACGATGATTTGTCTGACCGAAAACGTTATCTCAACGCGCGCTCGACATTAAAAGCTCTACTCGACTTGGGCGTTGTTCCCGTTGTAAATGAAAATGACACCGTGGTGACCGAAGAAATTCGTTTTGGTGATAACGATAGCTTGGCGGGTATGGTGGTCAATTTGATCGACGCCGATGCTTTACTGATTTTGACCGATCAGTTGGGTCTATGCACTGCAGATCCGCGCACACATGAGGGCGCTAAACTGGTCGAAGAGATAGCAGCGGATGACCCGTTTCTTGATGCGATAGTGAAGCCTGGTGCTGGTGCCTTGGGCCGTGGTGGTATGGTCACGAAATTACGCGGCGCTCGATTGGCAGCACGATCTGGTGCTATGACGGTCATCGCCAATGGCAGAGAAAACGACGTTATTTCACGGGTATTTGCCGGTGAATCTATAGGTACCTTGCTGCTGCCAGGTGAAGAGCCTGTCGCGGCGAAAAAACGCTGGCTTGCGGGCCACCTGCAGCTAAAGGGTAAATTGGTGTTAGATAACGGTGCTGTTAAAGTGTTGCGTGAGCGCGGCAGTAGTCTGTTGGCAGTTGGCGTGATCGGGGTTGAAGGTGATTTTGTGCGTGGCGACGCGGTGGAATGTGTTGATGCCAGTGGGCAGCAAGTTGCATTGGGTCTAGTTAACTACCGAGCAGATGAAACACAGCAGATTAAAGGTGTTGCCAGCGATAAGATCTCGCAGGCACTAGGCTACGTAGACGAACCAGAATTGATTCATCGTGATAATTTGGTTTTGACTTAAGGTGTTGCTAAAGCAAGTACTGCGTTAACTTGATTTGATATAAATGAGCCTGGTATCAAATGGCGTGTCAACGCAGTGACTGATTACATTGCGCGAATGTGACCATTGAGGCGGCTTTTATGACGAGCGGCCCTGTTTTTATTAATGATGCCGTTGCCTGCCATTTTATCAATAGTAGGGACAGCCGCTTTATATGCCTCAGCGGCTTTGTCTTTTTCGCCAGATTCAATAGCGTAAAGGACTTTTTTAATTGCGGTACGAAATTCTGAACGCTTCGCAGAGTTTTGAATGCGGCGTCGTTCAGCTTGACGTGCGCGTTTTCTGGCTTGAGCAGAGTTTGCCAAGGTATTGCTCCAAAAACAGTATTTGAGCCGGACATTATCGATATATCCTGGCCTGATGTCAATATCTAGCCGCTTTATCGTCTCTAATGCTGCTAATTATTGGAGTGCGCGCTACACTAGCCGACTTATTTTAATATTATTCAGGGACTTACGTGAGTAAAGGCCTGCTCAAATCTTCTGTTAGCGTTAGCTCGATGACGTTTTTGTCGCGTATACTCGGTTTTATTAGAGATGTCATCATCGCGCGGATTTTCGGTGCTAGCCTTGTCGCCGACGCGTTTTTTATCGCTTTTAAAATTCCCAACTTCCTCAGGCGTTTGTTTGCCGAAGGCGCTTTTTCCTTGGCGTTCGTCCCAGTACTGTCGGAGTATAAAGCGCAACGTGGCGAGGAAGACGTTAAACGCCTTGCCGACAGTGTGGTTGCTTCATTAGGGCTGACTCTGTTGGTTGTGACCATTATCGGCGTGATTGCTGCGCCACTATTGGTCATGATTTTTGCGCCAGGGTTTATCGGTAACGAAGGTAAATTTGAGCTGGCAGTAGATATGCTGCGTATTACCTTTCCTTATATCTTTTTTATTTCGTTGACCGCATTTGCTGGCAGCATATTAAATACATATGGGCGTTTTGCGGTGCCGGCTTTTACCCCGGTTTTGCTGAATATATCGTTGATTTTCGCTGCGGTAGTCATGGCGCCTTATTTTGATCAGCCCATTATGGCATTGGCGTGGGGAGTGTTCATTGCCGGCGTAGCGCAGCTATTATTCCAGTTTCCTTTTTTAGCTAAAATTAGAATGCTGCCTAGGCCGCGTCGAGGTGCTGATGATGAAGGCGTCAGCCGTATAAAAAAACTCATGTTGCCAGCAATTTTTGGCTCATCGGTAGCGCAGATTAATTTATTAATCGATACATTGCTGGCGTCTTTCTTGGTGACCGGCAGTATCAGCTGGCTTTACTATTCAGATCGCTTGGTTGAGTTTCCGCTTGGTGTGTTTGGGGTGGCATTAGCAACAGTAATACTGCCCAGGCTGTCGCAGCAGCACACTATAGAGTCACCGCAGCAGTTTTCTCAAACCTTAGATTGGGCGTTACGCTGGGTCGCGATTATTGCAATGCCATCAACGGTGGGATTGATGTTATTGGCAGAGCCTATGTTGGTGACCTTGTTTCAGTACGGCGCGTTTACTGAGCATGATGTTGCGATGGCGGGTAAAAGTTTATTGGCGTATTCCTTGGGTTTGGCCGCATTTATTATGATTAAAGTCTTGGCAGCCGGATTTTATTCGCGTCACGATATGAAAACGCCGGTAAAAATTGCGGTGATTGCCATGGTCGCTAATATGGTTTTGAACCTCGCCTTGGTTTTCCCGCTGCAGCATGCGGGCTTGGCCTTAGCAACATCATTATCTGCATGGCTTAACGCTGTGTGTCTGCTTTATTTGCTGCGACGAGAGGGTATTTATCAGGCACGCTCAGGCTGGAGTGTGTTATTTGCTCGGATTGCTATTGCGACGGTACTAATGGGCTTTGTACTGTTTTTCTTAGTGCCAGCCTTGTCAGAGTGGGTAGAACAGCTTTGGTATCAGCGTGGGCTAAGTTTAGTGCTGTGGTTATTCATTGGTGCGGCAGTTTATTTATTGTCCTTGTATTTGGCAGGTTTGCGTTGGCATCACATGGTAAGTCCGCGTTTATCAAGCGATGAGCAGGGCCAAGCATGAAGCTGATTCGTGGTTTGCACGGCCTTGAACAGTGGCATAAAACCAGCGCGATCACCATTGGCAACTTCGATGGTATGCATCTTGGCCATCAGCAAATGTTGGTAAAACTTTGCGAGCAAGCAAGGCGGCTTCAGGTGCCATCGGTATTAGTGACGTTTGAGCCCTTACCGCATGAATTTTTTGCTGGGACTAATGCACCTTTACGCTTAATGGGTTTGCGAGAAAAACTGCAATATTTGTCAGCAAATAGTGATATCGATTGTGTGCTGTGCCTGCCGTTTAATAAAAAGCTCTCTCAGCTGTCAGCAGAACAATTTGTCAGCGATATATTGCTTGATGGCTTGTCAGCGCAATATATATTGCTCGGTGATGATTTTCGTTTTGGTTATCAGCGCCAGGGTGATTTTGCTTTGTTACAAAATAGGGCAGGCAAATCGAGTTTTCAGGTTGAGTCGATGCCTAGTTTTACCATTGATGATGCGAGAGTGAGCAGTACGAAGGTGCGTAACGCCTTGGCAGGTGGAGAGATAGAGCAAGCGACGCAATTACTTGGCAGACCTTATTGCTTATCGGGTCGTGTCGTTAAAGGTGATCAGCTTGGTAGAACGATAGGTTACCCGACAGCCAATATTCATTGTCGTCGACAAAACCTTGCATTGGCGGGCGTATTTGCAGTGAGGCTGCATGGTGTTGCTGGTGAGGCGCAGTTGGGTATGGCCAATATTGGTTTTCGTCCGACGGTCGGCGGACGGGCCTTGCGTTTTGAAGTCAATTTGTTCGATTTTGACGGTGACATTTACGATCAGTATGTTGAGGTGGAGTTTATGACCCAGCTTCGAGATGAGCAGCGTTTTGATTCGCTAGACGCTTTAAAAGCTCAGTTGGCCGCCGATGAGCGTGGCGCCAGAGAATATTTTGCTGCAGTGTTATCTTGAATTCAGAAAATAATTGGCTAATAACGGGATAAATAATCGGTAAATCGCTGGCCGCACGCTGAGTAATCGCCGATAATAATCGGTTTTGAAGTATCAACCGTCGGTCCTGTATGAGCGAATATAAAAAAACCCTAAACCTTCCTAAAACGGCTTTTCCTATGAAAGCGAATTTGGCGCAGCGCGAGCCTGAACGCCTTAAGCGTTGGCAGGAAGATGGTCTTTACGCGCAAGTGCGCGCAGCCTGCAATGGTCGGCCTCGTTATGTCTTACACGATGGTCCCCCATACGCCAATGGTGAGATTCATATTGGTCATGCGGTCAATAAGATACTTAAAGACATCATTATCAAATCTAAAACCCTAGATGGCTATGACGCTGATTATGTGCCGGGCTGGGATTGCCATGGTTTGCCTATCGAATTGATGGTTGAGAAAAAAGTCGGTAAAGCGGGCCATAAAGTTGATGCCAAAACATTTCGCCAAGCCTGTCGTGATTACGCCGCAAAACAAGTTGATAAGCAGCGCGAAGGTTTTATTCGGCTCGGTGTTTTGGGTGATTGGCAAAACCCGTATCGGACAATGGATTATCAATACGAAGCGAATATTGTTCGGACCTTGGGCAAAATTGTTAAGGCTGGACATGTCAGTCAAGGTTTCAAGCCAGTTTATTGGTGTATGGATTGCGGTTCAGCATTGGCGGAAGCGGAAGTTGAATACCAAGATAAACAATCGCCTGCTATCGACGTTAAATTTAACTTCGTTGATTCATCTGCGCTTTCTGACGTGGTTGGTGTGGAAGTGGCGGATAGTATTGTGGCATCTGTTGTTATTTGGACAACGACGCCTTGGACATTGCCAGCTAACCAAGCGGTTTGTTTGCATCCAGATGTTGACTACAGCTTGGTTTCTATCGACGGTACTAACGGCGCAGAATACTTGCTATTGGCGCAAGCGCTAATCGATTCTGCGCTTGAGCGTTATCAGGTAGAGCAGCATAAGGTGCTTGCGACAGTTAAAGGTCAAGCTTTAGAAGGTATGATGCTCAAGCATCCATTTTATGGCCGTCAGGTTCCTGTCATATTGGGCGACCATGTCACGACAGAGTCAGGAACAGGTGCGGTGCATACTGCGCCGGGTCATGGTCAAGATGACTATGTGGTTGGTTTGAAATATGACTTACCTGTTGATAACCCAGTGGGTAGTAACGGAGTGTTTGTCGAAGGCACAGAGTTTGTTGCCGGCCAACATGTGCTTAAAGCGAATGCCGTGGTTATTGATTTGTTGTCTGAGCATAAAGCGCTATTGAACCATGTGCCGATTAATCATAGTTACCCGCATTGCTGGCGTCACAAGACACCACTGATTTTTCGTGCGACGCCACAGTGGTTTATCAGTATGGAGCAACAGGGTTTGCGCGATAGGGTCATGAAAAGCATTGATACTGTTAAGTGGCTGCCTAGTTGGGGTAAAGCGCGTATCGAGGCTATGGTAGAGAATCGACCAGATTGGTGTATTTCACGTCAACGTACGTGGGGTGTACCGATAGCGTTATTTATCGATAAAAATGATGGTGTATTGCATCCTGAAACACCAGAGTTGATCGAGCGTGTTGCGAAATTAATTGAAGCATCAGGTATTGATGCGTGGTTTGATTTGTCGCCATCAGATTTGGGTGTTGATGAAGACCGCTATGAGAAAGTGACTGATACCTTAGATGTCTGGTTTGATTCAGGCGTGAGCCACGAGGCGGTACTAGGGCAGCGTGATAGTTTGCCGTTTCCTGCGGATCTTTATTTAGAAGGTTCCGATCAGCATCGTGGTTGGTTTCAATCGTCATTATTAAGTTCGGTCGCTGTGCATGGCGAGGCCGGTGAGTCTGATTGTTATGGCGCTCCTTATAAAGCAGTGCTTACACACGGATTTACTGTTGATGCCAAAGGCATGAAGATGTCCAAGTCGAAGGGCAATGTAGTGGCGCCGCAGAAAGTCATGAATCAAATCGGTGCTGATGTTTTGCGATTATGGGTGTCTGCAACAGACTATAGCGGAGAGATGACCGTATCGGATGAGATATTAAAGCGTACCGCTGATGCTTATCGTCGTATGCGTAATACAGCACGTTATTTGTTGTCGAACCTCGATGGTTTTGATCCGCAGCAGCATAGCGTAGCTATCGACGATATGATTGCCTTAGATCGCTGGGCGGTAGAAACGACACAGTTAGTTCAAGATGATGTCATTGATGCCTATGAGAAATTTGAATTTCATCGTATCTATCAACGTGTACATAATTTTTGTGCAAACGAACTAGGTAGTCTTTATCTAGATATTACTAAAGACCGTCAATACACTACTCAAGCAGAGAGCCATGCGCGTCGTTCTGCGCAGACGGCAATGTTTCATATTGTTGAAGCGCTTTCACGTTGGTTAGCACCAATATTGAGTTTTACTGCTGATGAGCTTTGGCAGTTTTTGCCGGGTGAACGTGCAAAAACTATTTTTACTGAAACGTGGTATCAATTACCAAAGTCAGATAAGTTAGCCATAATCTCTAATGACCAGTGGCAAGATATTTTTGCGGTCAGGGCGATGGTAGGCAAGCGCTTGGAAGAGTTGCGCGTCGCTGGCGATATTGGTTCATCTCTCGATGCAGATGTTAGCGTTTATTGTAATGGCGAGTTGCATAAAGCCTTAGAAGTTGCAGATGATGAATTACGTTTTGCATTGATTACTTCTGATGCAGCCGTGTTTGGTGAAGATAGCGAATGTAGAGATGCAGTAGAAGTTGAGTTAGATGGGCGTAGAATTAAAATCAGAGCTTTAGCCTCAGAGAATGAAAAATGCGAACGTTGTTGGCATCGACGTGCTGATGTCGGTAGTAGCGATCAGCATCCTAGTTTATGTGGGCGTTGTGTCGAAAACATTCAAGGTGGCGGTGAGCTACGCCGCTTTTTCTGATCGTAATGAAACTTCCATTTAAATTAGGTTTGTTTGTAGCGCTATTTGTTATTGCGGTCGACCAGTTGACTAAGCTATGGGCATTGGATGTATTGCTTCCTTATGATCCTGTAGCAATATTTTCAGGGTTAAATATGACTTTAGCCTTTAATCCCGGTGTTGCGTTTAGCCTGTTTGATGATTCGGGAGATATGGGCCGCTGGCTCTTATCAGGTTTAGCCATTGCTGTGAGCATATTCTTAGTGATATGGCTTTGGCGGCTCGTGCATGATGAACGTTTTATTGCTGGAGCATTAGGCTTGGTTTTGGGGGGAGCCTTAGGTAATGTCATTGACCGTATTCGCCTTGGTTATGTTGTTGATTTTGTTGATGTCTATTATAAGCAATCGCATTGGCCTGCGTTTAATATCGCTGATGCAGCAATTACTCTCGGCGCAATATTGTTAGTGTGGGATACGTTGTTCCACCAAGAAAAACAGTCGGCGAAGAAAGATAACGATGAATAGGAAAGCATAGTGAAAATTATTTTAGCGAATCCACGTGGTTTTTGTGCGGGTGTCGACCGGGCCATCGAAATTGTCGAACGTGTGCTAGCGCTATATGGCGCGCCAATTTATGTGAGACATGAAGTGGTTCACAATCGTTATGTTGTTGATGGTTTGCGTAAAAAGGGAGTGGTATTTGTTGAAGAGCTAGACGAAGTGCCAGACGATGCCACAGTGATTTTCAGCGCACATGGCGTTGCCAATACTGTTAGAGAAGTAGCGGCTGAACGAGGCCTACGTGTATTTGATGCGATATGCCCGCTAGTCACTAAAGTACACGTCGAGGTGGCACGTTATGAAAAAGAAGGGCGTGAATGTGTTTTGATTGGCCATGAAGGGCATCCTGAAGTGGTGGGTACTATGGGTCAATATCGACGCACTGATACGGGCGGTATGTATTTGGTTGAGACTGTGAGAGACGTTGAAGCACTTGCAGTAAAAGATTCAGATACATTGGCCTTTGTTACTCAAACGACACTATCTGTTGACGATACCGCAGATATTATCGATGCATTGCGGCAACGTTTTCCAAAGATTCTCGGACCACGTAAAGATGATATTTGCTATGCCACGCAGAATCGTCAAGAATCGGTGAAACACTTAGCCGAGCAAACTGATTTGGTGTTAGTGGTGGGTTCAAAGAACAGTTCTAATTCCAATAGGCTCAAAGAGATTGCATGTCTAAATGGTGTTGATGCCTATCTCATAGACGGTGGTGAAGATATCGTCCCAGAGTGGTTGGCAGGAAAAAAAGCAGTAGGCGTCACTGCAGGAGCTTCTGCTCCTGAGGTATTGGTTCAGAATGTTATTGCGCAACTAAAAGTTTATGGTGGAGCGTCAGTAGAAGATTTAGATGGTCGTAAAGAAACGGTTACTTTTTCACTGCCAAAAGTGTTGCAGTCGGTGCAACTGGAAACAGTTTAGGGCCAACCATCCTGTGCTGTACTGCTGCCTTTGTTGTGTTGTTTTACGCCACGGGCATTAAGAATATAAGTGAAATCACTATTCATTGGGCTTGTTGGTTTTGGAATTGCTTGTATATTGAATGTTGTTGCAGTTTGTCCGGTTAGGCGTAGGTCGTAGTGTTTGGTGCCATCTAAAGGAGCTTCGTTAGGAAATATCGGGTTATCTCCCTCTAATGAGGCGCCAATATAAGTTGGTGGTGTCTGATCTATATAGAATTCTTGTAATCTTGCGGCGAGCTCAATGAGTGCAGTTTGTGCATCAGTACGACGTACTTTATTGACTTGGTCGACATAGCTTGGGTAAGCAATTGCAGCTAAGATGCCAACGATTGCCACGACAATCATCAGCTCCATCAAGGCGAAGCCTGTTTTTCTTTGATTAATCACTATTCAATTTCCAGTTCTACCCATGAATGACGGCCTAGTGCGAAGTTGGGGCCAAGACTACGTATGCCAGCAACATCGACATTATTAATATCACGAATGCCGCCAGTCTCGCGCAGTTGAATATCTTCCTGCACTGCATTACGGAAATCAATCGCTTGCTGTTCTTGCGCTTGAAGGGCATCTAATACTCGTTGTGCATCGGATGTCTCATTAGCATTGGTATCAATATTCGTTTGGTTTTGCTCAAGGTTTTGCTGGGCTTCGGCGATAAGACTAGGGTCATCGCCATCTGCTTCAAGCTGCGCGAGTGTATCGGTTAGCGTAGATCTATCGTTTTCTAATTGGCCTAATTCTTCGCCTAAACTAGTAAGTAGTTCGTTAAGACCTTCAATTTCCCGTTGTAGTTGGTCAAGCTCGTTTTGCACAGCGCTAGGATCACTGAAACGCCCTAGACAAATGTCTTGAAAACGCTCTGGGCATACAATATTTGAAATAAACAAGCCATTAATCAAGGCGGTATCAATTTCTCTATTAATGACCGCAATAGTGGGTCGCGAACGGATGCCTTGGCCTAACAATAAGCCCATAGGAGTGTCTTCTTGTGCGGCGGTGATGTTGTCATCATCACCATTGACATGGTCGTTGCTAGTGAGGCTACCATCACCATTTAAATCAAGGATAGTCGTCCTAGGCGCGCCACCGTTATCAAAGGCGGGTTGGGTTAGCCAGTTTTCATTGAGTAAGGGATTAAACGTTAAGCCTTGTACACGGCTTGCACGAGTTTGTATTTCCGTTAAAAACCGCTCACCTCCAGCTAAGTCAACACCAGAAGAGTTAACGCCAGGAAAGTCGACTCGCCATGCACGGTTTGCAGTGGCTGGTGGGTTGGCGAATGGATTCAACTGGGTATCAGTGATGGTTCTTACGTATTGGGAGCCGAAGCTATTTCGTCTTAATGTTTGCTCGATTGCATTAAGATTACCTGGGGGTTGCCCATTGTCAAGAACGCCATAAAGGCTTTGCACTGTTTCGTCTGAGAGGTCTTGAGCAGTAAAAGCGCGACCAGTACCAACATATACATAGAAGCCGCCAGTTGCAGGGTTTCGAACGATGTCAGGTGGAATGATGATAGGCTGATTCTCACCTAAGGAAAGCAGGGGCTGACGGTTAAATGCAACATTCCAATTACTGGAGCTGCCGCTGCTGAGATCAAACTTCCATAGGTTACCGTTTATGTCTCCAGCATAGGCGATATCTGCTTTGCCGTCACCGTCAGCATCGACTAAAGATGGGCTAGATAAGCCATTAGGGTCACCCCCAATAATGTTACCGTCGCTGTCAACTTCTGTTCCTGTGCCACGGGTATCGGCGACGAGTTCAGTGATATTGCCATTTTCAATATTGACAATGAGTAATACGGCATTGCCTGACTCACTATTGTAGCCATTGCCCATGATGGCATACCAAGTATCGTTATTTAGTAACGCAATTGTTGGCCGGCTATAGCTGAAGCCTATGTCAGAACTGTTATTCGCATCGATTTCCCAAAGAAATTTGTCGCTAGCCGTCTCTTCGGATCCGGCCTCAGGGTCAGTGATGTCTAAAGCAAAAAAACCTTTGCCGCCGGCACCTAGGCCGCCTACTAATACGGTATGCCACTCGTCATCAAAAAAAACATTACCTGTTTTCAATTGACCGTCAACAAAGTAAGTATGACGATAAGGTTGGCGACTTAATGCACCAAGGTTTTTTGTGACCATCGAGGGGATATAGGCGAAGACTTCGTTGCCGCTTGTTTCTTGGCGGCTGGTGGCATCAAACGCATGTAACATGCCATCGTTAGCACCAACATAAACGCGCGGTGCACGATTGGCATTAGCGTTTGCAAAGGCGGAATAGCTTGCTATAGGCGTATACTCGCTGATGGTGAAATTCGGGTCAGGCGCAGCAACATACTGTGGTGGTGAATGAATAATGTCACCCAGTATATTAAGTCGTTGGCGTAGTGTGCCACCATCGTTTTGTATTTCATTGCTACGATCACCACGAATAAAATCAACGATATCATCGATGTTACTGCCAGGTTGTGCGTTACTCAATATGTCGCTTGGCTGATCAATATTGAGCGCATCATTGTTAGTAGGTGGGTCAACACGAAGTGAGTCAACACGAAACGCTCTGGCACTGTCGCCATCGCCACTGCCAATAATAATGTTGCGTGTTTCAGCATTCGTATTAGATGTACTATTAAATTGTATGCGAGCCGACCAATTACCATTATTTTCAGCAGTTGTCGGAGGATTTGGTATGAGATCAACTGTTGATGTCGTAATACCTGTTGCGCTGACATCAAGCTCGATCAGGTCACCTTGCCACGCGCCATTTTCAAACCATGGGCGAAACCCTTGCGCGCCGCCTTCAGGTCGTAAGTCAGGATCAGGTCTTAAATCATTATTTGACAAAGCAATAGGCGCTAACCACGCTTGTGGCTCATTTGCAGGGTTAAATGCGGGTGCTGAATAGGCATTAACACTTATGACGGTTAAACATAATGCGACTACTTTGTGTTGCATGCGCGTTTGTCCTTGGTTTTTCTCTAGCATCGTGTCGCTTATGGCGCGGTGGGTGCTTGTTCGGTAGCGTAAATTGATTGAACGATGCGACGTGAACCATTGTCATTGTTGCTATGTAATGCGGTATTGCGAAATAAGTAAATTTCTGCTCCTGCGCGCGGTGTTTCGCGGCCGATAACCACAGATTCTCCACTAATGGTGCGTGGACCTAAGTATTCAATATAAAAATCTCTGAAGTCACCATCAGCGTTTAACGCGGCGGTAGTCAGTTGTTCTGCCGGGTTGATGTCTTCATCATATTCATTAAAAATGAAAGGTGTTGAGTCACTGTCTGCGAGTGCTTGCTCGGCTTGATTGAGTTGATTTTCTGCTGCCGACATTGCATTGGTTTGAGTCTGAAAATTACCTGCCATGAGTGCTTCTAAGCCAGATTGGCTCATGGCTGTGACGCCGAGTAAAGTCATAACGGTTAGGATAATCAGGCTAACAATAAGTGCTGCGCCTTTTTGTTTGGTTTTATCGAGATCCGTCTGATAGATCATTATATTGTCTCGTTATTACGCAACATGATCGTAGAGGTGTATAAGTGCCGGCGAAAATTGTCGTTGGCTTCGAAGTTGGCATCACCGTTAGCATCACCCATTTGATAAGTGTTGGTGTTGTTATAGCCAGCACTAGGGCATTCATCGCGAACTAGGAGCCAGAGTCTAACGGCTTTGATAGCTGTCCAGTTTGTAATATCATCTGCATCAAGGTACTGATCTGGTGAGCCGTCATTATTAACGTCTTCTCCATACTGTAGTTGTAGGTTTTCGATGCCGCGAATAATTTCTTGTTGCTGTGGTGTGCCATTGGTGCCAAGTGCCAATCTATACAATGTAGGCACTGTGAAGGTATTGCCATTGCAGTCTGATTGCTGAAAGCCACTATAATAGCTACGTGCTACTAACTTATTATAGGTGACTGGTGTGTCAGTTATATTAAAGGCCACTGAGGCGGCGGCAGTGGTATTGAAAAAAGAGTCAATTGGTCTCGTTTTGTTGTCTATGATTTCAATTTGACCAACCATCGGCGAGCTTTTTATATAATAGCCAAGATTGTTAACGGAGTCGGTAGCCTTTAACGCTACGGGTTTAGCATAGCGAACAGTGAGAATGTCACCAGAGAGATATTGGCCAAACTCAGGTGTGCCGCCAGCTGCTTCGATACAATTATAGCCAGTCAAGCCGTCGTTAATGCCAAATATACCGCGAGCGATCATTCTTCCCCATTGCCTATCACTATCGCTGACGCAGCTTCCATCAGGTAGCTCTGGAGGAGTGCTACCACCAATTGTAGTGACATCAGCGTTACCACCCATATAACCTGCGAGTCTGATATCACCGCTGAGTAATTCTACAGCATAGCGGCCATTCTCTTGCATACGGGCTATGCTGTCTTGAATGTTATAACTGCGCTTCGAACTAATAAAGATTTGCACAAGGCCTAAGAGCAAAACAAGACTAATGCTGATGGCTATCATTAGCTCTATTAAGCTAAACCCTTTGTTGTTGGAATGCTTAATAAATTGAAGTTGAGATAACATGGGCTAAGAAGACCTTAAATTAAGGTTGAAGGAATAGCTTTTTAAATCCTCGATGTTACCGGTACGTTCTGAGTCCCAGCGTACGGTGATGACATAGGCGATACCCGTTTTAGTGATTTGTCCGTCACCGGTAGGTAGCGTGTTGGTAAGACTAGTTAGCCATTGATCAATATCATATTGTGCCAGTTGTGCTGGTGAGCAGCTGTTACTGCTGCAGTCGGTATCTGTTGGAGTTTGGTTGTAGTCAACAGTATAGATGGTTTGGTCAGTTTCTTCGGTGGCGAGGACATAATTAGCATTGGTTCTAATACGTTCGGCCATGTCACGTGCTAGCAGTACCGCTTGGCTGCGTAAATAGGCATTGTGTCCGGTAGCAAGTCCACGCGTTTGTAGGCTTGCTAATCCTAAAAGCCCAACGGATAGCACTAGTAACGCAATCAATACTTCTAATAATGTGAAACCGGAGTTGTGTTTTTTATTCATGAGTGTCAACCACAATTTGCTGCTTCGTTGTTAATAGCGATTCGCCCGGTAGCTTCGATATTGACTACACGACCGTAGCCTTCACCACGGCTATCGCATAAGGTGAGGCTTGAAAGGGTATTGTTGACATTGCCGCTTGCTAAGAACGTAATGTTGTCGCCACCGGCAGTATCGATAGATATGCTTGTCGGAATTGCAGGGTTTTTACGGAGAAAGTTACTGTCTGACGTACCCTGTAACTTAACGATAGAGCCGTTGGCCCAGTCGCCGTTAATTGCATTAATTGATACAGCTCTACCGCGTTTGATCGCCTCGCTGCGCGCGAAATTTAAGCCTGCGATAAGACTATTTGTTTGTGTGACGAGCCGGTTATTTTGAATAAGCCCGCTGAAATTGGGTACGGCAATTGTTACAAGAATGGCAACTATTACCAGTGTGATAAGCAACTCAATCAGTGTAAAGCCTTTGTTTCTTTTATGCATGAGTGTAGTTAAACGCAAGTAGTTAATAGTGTCAAAACTTTCGCCACTGTGGCAGATGAGACAAAGAGTTTTTCCGATAAGTGGTTGAAATGTTTCAGTTGTCATAAAACTGACGCTTTGTCTGTGTTCGAGTATGATGCCGACTCGTTTTTGATTTTTATTTGCTTGGGTGTTTGATGTCTGATGTTGTGATAATCGGTGCTGGGGTTGTCGGTATGATGACGGCGCGTGATTTGGCGCTGCGTGGTGCCGATGTCACTGTTTTGGATCGTGGTTGTGTTGGCGGCGAGTCTTCTTGGGCGGGTGGGGGTATTGTTTCTGCGTTGATTCCTTGGCGAGCTGATGATGAGATTAACCAGTTAATTCTTTGGGGTCATTCCCGCTATGAAAAACTTGCTCAATCACTCTATGATGAAACGGGCGTGGATGTTCAGTGGTATCAATCTGGTATGTGTGTGTTGTCGCAAGAAGAAGGCGAAGGCTGTAGTTGGGCAAAAGCGCATAGCCTTGATGCTGAAAGTTTGAGCCCTGAGGATTTTGATGCGATTTTTCCAGATGCAAAAGCCTCTGATTTCAATGGTTTTGCTACCCGATTGCCTGGTGTTGCTCAGATCAGAAACCCACGTTTAATTAAGGCATTGTGCGCTTCGCTAAGTAAGCTAGATGTAACGCTCTATGAGCATTGTTTGGTAGAAAGCATTGAAGCGCAAAAAGGTGGGAAATTTACAGTTAAAACGCTGGATCGTCTTTATTCAGCAGATAAGGTTGTGGTTTGCGCGGGTGCTTGGGCGGCGCAATTAATGCCTGAGTTGAGACAAAGAAATATTAAGCCTATGCGTGGCGAGATGTTGTTGTATAAGGCAGAGCCAGGGCTGCTTGCTCATATTATTGTTACCGACGACTGCTATCTTATTCCGCGCACGGATGGTCATATTCTTTGTGGTAGCACGGTGAGTGATGTGGGGTTTGATCGCTCAACGACGCCACAAGCCTTAGCACAGCTAAGCGCAAGAGCAGAGTGTTTGCTCCCATCTTTAAAAGCTACTCCTGTTGTTGGTCATTGGGCTGGTTTACGCCCGGGCTCAGATACGGGCATCCCGGTGATTAGTCGCTCAACTGAGCACGAAAATTTATTTGTTAGTTGTGGGCATTTTCGTAATGGTATTGCGATGGCGCCTGCATCAGCTCAGCTTATGTCAGATTTGGTTGAAAGCGTTGAATCACCAATAGAGTGTTTACCCTATGCCTTAGTTTGATTTACCTCGCATTCTTAAGCCCTTATAATCCATGTCGCTTCAACGCCGGTGTAGCTCAGTTGGTAGAGCAGCTCATTCGTAATGAGAAGGTCGGGGGTTCGACTCCTCTCTCCGGCACCATACATAAGCCCGCCGTTAGGCGGGTTTATGTATGGTGATGATATGTTGTCATACATAGAATCTGGGTTTGATCAAAGCGATGGAGTTGCTTTGCAACGTCGGAGCTTGCGACGACGGCTCAACAACAAATATTAAGTGAGTGGCCTTAAAGCATTCTCCTATCGCCGGCACCATCTATGTAGTTAATTACTGATATGACACTGCTCTCACTGGTTTGTACTACGTTTGTGTCATTGAGCTTGAATAAGTGAAGGGCTAGCGACACACATGCCGTGGTCACCATTGACCGTGAGGACACACCTAGCGTTTGAGCGACAAACAAGCTCAGCTCCTGCATTATTTTTTTTGCCGCAGATTTGACCGACTTCTACTTTATGAGCAGTCCTAAGCTTTGTTGTAGGGGTGCGCATGTCTGGATCGTTGTTTGAACTGTGGCGTAAACTTTCTGCTTGCGAGGCGTTGATAGTTTCTTTCGCCCACGTCAACGTTGATAAGCTGATTAAGCAGCCGGCAAAAATTTGTATGCTTATGTCTGCGCTTTTAGACATGAATGAAAATCTCCAAATAAATATTAAAAATGCGCAGCTAATCCTTGTTGATATTACTATTGACTGACTATTTGCGTCCTTGCATATGTATAGCGTGCTGTTTGGGAGAGTGGCGGCCTAGCTGCCGCGTTGTTGCTGAATTTAGTGAGGTTTAGCCCAAAAATCGGTACATAGCAGGGTAATTATATCTTTTTTGTGATAGTTTTGTTATACAAAATTTGTATTTGTGTGTGCTGTGTCATGTTATTGGCAGAGTTTTATGCTGCATGAATGCCCTAATAAAATAGATTAGGGTATTGTTTCCTTACAAAAAAACCCTCAAATGCGGTAAGCATCGAGGGCCTTTAAATGATGGAAGTTTTAGCAGGAATTTACGAAGCGGCTTTGCTTCTGCCTGCGCGTTTACGTTCATTTTCTAACAACCATTTCTTACGTATACGAATCGACTCGGGTGTAACCTCGACTAATTCATCGTCATCGATAAACTCAAGTGACTGCTCAAGATCCAAACGTATAGGCGGGGTCAGCACAATATTATCGTCGGTTCCCGAAGCACGCACGTTGGTGAGCTGTTTACCTTTAAGTGGGTTAACAGTCAGATCATTATCACGCGAATGAATACCGATGATTTGGCCTTCGTATAAGTCTTCACCATGGCCAATAAATAAACGGCCACGTTCTTGTAATGTAAATAAAGCGTATCCGGCGCTTTTGCCGCTACCATTACAAATGAGCACGCCACGTTGGCGCTGTGCTAAATGACCTGTTTTTGCTGGCCCGTAGTGGTCAAAGCTATGGTAGAGCAAACCAGTACCCGATGTTGCTGTCATGAATTCGGTACGGAAACCGATTAAGCCGCGTGCTGGGATCTCGTATTCTAGGCGCACACGCCCATTGCCATCGGGAGCCATATTGGTGAGATTACCGCCACGCTCGCCGAGTTTTTCCATAACAGTGCCTTGGGCATTGTCTTCAACATCAACCGTCAATTGTTCCCATGGCTCTTGCATGATGCCATCAACTTCTTTAGTGATGACCTGCGGGCGACCAATGGCTAATTCATAGCCTTCGCGGCGCATGGTTTCTATAAGAATAGAAAGATGCAGTTCGCCACGACCTGACACTAAAAACACATTGGCATCAGGGGTGTCTTCGACGCGTAACGCAACGTTATGAATAAGTTCTTTATCTAGGCGATCGCCTATTTGACGGCTAGTCACATATTTACCTTCACGACCAGCAAACGGTGAATTATTGACGTGAAAGCTCATTGAAATTGTTGGTTCGTCAACGCTGAGTGCGGGCAATGCATCTGGCGTATCAGGGTCACACAAGGTTTCTGATATGCGAATATTTTCAACGCCGGTAATGGCGATAATGTCACCGGCTTCAGCCATGCTGGTTTCGATACGTTCGAGCCCGAGAAAGCCCAAAACCTGCATGATGCGTGCATTACGTTTGTTACCTTCAGCATCAACAACGACAATCGGGGTATTCGTTTTAACGCTACCACGATTAATGCGTCCAACGCCGATAGCACCGACATAGCTTGAGTAATCGAGCGAGCTGATTTGCATCTGAAAGGGCCCGTCGATGCTGACATCAGGCGGCGCGACATGGTCACGAATCGTTTCGAATAATGGATCCATGGTGCCATTGGTGTCTATATTTTCAGCGTCTAAAGTGGCGTAACCACCGACCGCAGAAGTGTAGACGACAGGGAAATCTAGTTGGTCATCGGTTGCGCCGAGTTGATCAAAAAGCTCAAAGGTTTGATCAACAACCCAGTCTGGACGTGCGCCAGGGCGGTCAATTTTGTTGACCACGACAATGGGTTTTAAGCCTTGAGCGAAAGCCTTTTGGGTGACGAAGCGTGTTTGAGGCATTGGGCCGTCAACAGCATCGACCAACAATACGACAGAGTCGACCATAGACAATACGCGTTCAACTTCACCGCCAAAATCAGCATGGCCTGGGGTGTCGACGATATTGATCTTATAGTCGCCCCATTGAATTGCTGTGTTTTTTGACAAAATAGTAATGCCGCGCTCTTTTTCGAGGTCATTACTGTCCATGACGCGCTCAGTGGTAGGTTTACGCTCATCAAGGGTGCCAGACTGCTGTAGCAAACAATCGACCAAGGTGGTTTTACCATGGTCAACGTGGGCTACGATGGCGATATTACGACGCTGTTCGCTCAAGGGAATTCTCCGGACAAAATGAGGCGCATTATACGTCGCTTAGCGGCCGAGTCGAACGATTTTGTTGCCAGCGCACTAAATAATTAGGCTATTTCACTAATTATGATATAAAAGCCGGGGCGAGATAGGGTTTTCTGGTGTGCTAATTGCTGTATTATGGTTCTTTAAATGTTTATAAATCAGTAACTTGAATGCTTGTGCTGGGTAAACTATGTCTCTGATAGATCAAAATGGTTGGTTGACCCAGGCAATTCGCATTGAGAGCCCCAATCAGGATGAGCGGCCATTAAATACGGCGGCGAGTGTGCTAGTTATCCACAATATCAGCCTGCCACCAGGTGAATATGGTGGTCCCTGGATTGATGATTTGTTTTGCAATCGACTTGATTCGACAGCGCATCCTTACTTTGCAGAGATAGCTGAACTTAAGGTGTCATCACATTTGTTAATCAGTCGCACTGGTGAGATTCGACAGTACGTCTCGTTTGACCAGCGCGCATGGCATGCGGGTGAATCGTGTTTTGATGGTCAAACAGGCTGCAATGACTTTTCTATCGGTATTGAGCTAGAAGGTTGTGATGATAGGCCCTATGAGATTAAGCAATATGAGGCGCTAGTTGACGTGACACACCACATTCAGTCGCGCTATCCTGCCATCAGTGTTGATCGTATTGTTGGCCATAGCGATATTGCGCCACAACGTAAGACAGATCCTGGCGATGCTTTTGAATGGGAGCGATTTCGAGCGATGCTCACGGGATGAGTCAGTGCTGGATGAGTGAATAGTGAAGCTAATAGAAAAAGGAACTCATAGCCTATGAATTTAATAGTGATATTGTTAGCGCTGTTCGTTGAGCGTTTCGCACCATCCATTGACGAAATTAGAAAATATCACTGGCTTCAGCGCTTGGTTGATTTTTCTCTTACGCACTCGAAAATTTTTGCCTTCGGTGGTGGCGTTATTGGCCTGCTGCTAATTTTATTGGTTCCCGTGTTAGTTGTAGGTCTACTACAAGCTAGGCTTGCTGAATGGAATAGTTTAGTTTATCTAGTGTTTTCGTTAGTGATACTCATCTACAGTTTTGGTCCAATGAATTTACAGCGCCAGTTGACGAATTATATTGCCGCCTGCGATGCCGGTAATGAAAAAGCCGCGCTGCAACATGTTGATACGATTATCGCGCGAGGAAGCGTTCAAAAAGATGACGAGCATGGACTGCATCGTGCCGTGCTCGATGGTGTTTTAGTGGCAAATAATGAACGTTTATTGGGCGTCATATTTTGGTTTGTTGTGCTAGGTCCTATTGGGGCAGTGTTGTTTCGACTGTCATCGGTATTGCGTGATGATTTGCTTCATTCATGTAATAGCCTGGCATCTGTAGTGGAGAGCGCACGAATTCTTCATGGCATATTGGCTTGGATTCCTGCACGTCTAACGGCTATAGGTTATGCGCTTGCTGGCAGTTTTATTGATGTTGTGGAGTGTTGGAGAAAAAACACGTCACGTTGGAAGCAAGATTGGATAGCAGGTAACCGCCGTATATTAGTTGAGACAGGTATCAGCGCTTTACAGTTTCGTACATGCAGAGAAGGTGTCGAGGTCGATGACCCCGATGATTGGCATGGGCACATCGACAGTGCCTACCGGCTGACTACTCGCACGGTAGTGATATGGTTAATAGTCATCGCATTATTGACTATGTGGGGGTGGACATAGCGATGTCTACTAACCGCACTATTATTGATTTTATGCGCCACGGCGAGCCGGTTGGCGGTAGGCGTTATCGCGGACAAATTGATGATCCGCTAAGCGATTTAGGTTGGCAGCAAATGCGCGATGCCGTACCCAGTGAAATTCCTTGGCAAGTGATTGTTAGCTCACCGTTGATTCGCTGTCAGGCATTTGCCGAAGAGTTAGCGCAAACCCACGGTTTATCTTGCCGTTCTGAGGATCGTTTAAAAGAAATAGGCTTTGGCGTGTGGGAGGGTATGACGCGAGATCAACTGTGTGCTGATGACCCTCATATATTACAACGTTTTTTTAGCGACCCTGTGGCAAACCGACCGCAGGGTGCAGAAGTGTTAGTAGACTTTCAGCAACGCATTTGTCGTGCAATAGATAATATTGTTGATGAAAACCCAGGTCGTCACGTATTAGTTGTTGCGCATGCGGGTGTGATACGTGCCGCAATTAGCTATGTGTTGGGCAGTCCTATTGAAAACATGTTTCGTATTAAAGTAAGCAATGCCGCGATAACACGATTGCAGTTTACGCCAGGTTCACCACCGACATTATTGTTTCATGAAGGTTGATAGCTGTTTATTCGGCGGTTAGCTCAGCAATACTCTGCAAGGTGGGTACGGCTAAATTAGACTCGGCAGCTTGAGCTAACGCACGCTTTAAGCGAGTCGGCGCAGAGCGGCCCATGCATTTGTGTTCGGGATCAGCATCCATCGCTTTTTGCATTGCAGCAATTAATGCATCGTTGTTGAAAGTGCTGCCAGTTAATATTTCTTGAATGCTCAATACTTCATTAGCGATATCACGCATAAGTGTTTCGTGATGTTTTTGTAGCTCGCCCACATTACCACCTACTTTTAAACCAGCGACATTAGTGGTAACGATATAGAGATTTTTTACCACCAATTCAAAAAGCAGATCGTTTTTGTTGTTGATCTGGTTTACCGGAATATCTAGTGAAGCGAGAGCTTGTTGTAATAGTGTTGAGTGTGGCCCAAACGCAGGTGAAGGAATGAGCACTTTGCTGTCTTGGCCCTTTTTCTTTTCGAACCAGATAGAAATGATGGTGGGATCAATCAGTTGGTGTGGTAGCCAGCTGCTAGGGAGCAATTCATTTTGCAGCAATACAACGCGGTCACGCCATTGATCGGGTAGTTTAGTAAGAGTCGTTTGCAAATCATTTTCGCCGACAGCAACAATAACTAATGCTGGATCAATAGCGCTGGCAAGCTCATCAATTTTGCTCGAACGAGTGGCAGGATAAACAGGATGACCGAGACGTAAAAAACCACGTGCTATTACACTACCAATTTCGCCTATGCCAATCGTTACTATTGCTTGTTTCATTGCTGAGTTCTCTGCTTAATCGCGTGTCCAATAGACTTCGTCGCTGCCATCGGCGCGTGTTAGCACGCGGGCGATAACAAATAGTAAGTCAGACAAGCGATTTAGATATTTTAGTGCATGAGGGTTAATAGTTTCTTCTTTGCTTAACGTGACGAGTAGCCGCTCGCTACGTCGGCATACGGTTCGAGCGACATGGCAATGAGCGCCAGCAGCATTGCCACCAGGGAGAATAAATTCTTTTAGTGGCGGAAGGTTTTCATTGAATGCATCTATTTGTTCTTCAAGTTGCGTGACATGTTCCGCGGTTAAAATAGTATGCCCTGGGATGCATAGCTCACCGCCTAAATCAAATAGGCGGTGCTGTATCGCAGATAAACATGTGCTGACCTCGCCAGGAATATTGTGTGTTAACACAACACCAATCTGAGCGTTGGTTTCATCAGTACTGCCGTAACAGTCGACACGCATGTGATCCTTGCTAACGCGTGTGCCGTCGCCAAGACCTGTGCTGCCATCATCACCGGTGCAAGTGTATATCTTGGTGAGTCGATTGCCCATTTTCTATCCAGCTATTTATATGACTTCGTGATTGTACTGTATTGTTAAGAAATAATTACGTTCCGGTGCTGGGAAAAAGCTTTCTTGTGGAGTTGAGAATGCAGCAAAATTTCCGTTGTCACTATATTCTTTATTGAGCAGATTGTTAATGCGCAGCCCAAATCTAAAGTTGTTTAATTTGTACTGTAAGTTGAGATTGCTAATTGCGTAGCCGGCTAGCCTTGAAGCGTTGTTACTAAAATCAGCGCCAAGGATGCGATCGCTAGTAGCAATGACTTCTATATAGCCAGACAGATGTTCATTGTGCTGGTAATTTGCGCTGACGGCTAAGGTCTTATCTGCAACCAAAGGAATTTCGGCGCCATTGAATGAACCGCTAGTAATTTCATGATCAAGGTAGCTTAGGTTAGCGCTTACAGTCCAAGCACTGTTGATGCTTTGCGAGCCTTCAATGATGAGGCCGCGACGTCGGCTATCACCGATATTAGTGTTTATGAATAAATTCGGGTCAAATGATATCTCGTTATCAAGATCAAGCTGATAAATTTCTAAGCTGATAGCTGAATTGCGGTTTTTCCATTCAAGACCAGCTTCATATGACATGCCTGTTTGAGTGTTTGGGAAAGGGAATGCGCCGAATATAGAGGCATACTCATCAGCAACCGCAAAACGAAAGTTCTGCTCTACACGGCTGAATAAGCGAAGGTTTTTATTGGCTTGAAAAGCAACACCGGTTTCCCAGGCATTTTCTTCATCGTTAATGTCTACCCCATTTGGGAAGCTGGATGCAATTAAGTCATTATTGACGAGTGTACGTCTCGCTCCGGTAGTTAAAGCAAGTTTCTCGCTGACAGGAAAGACACCGTGTAAATAAACGCTACGTTGTTTTTGTTCATTATCAGTAACACCAAATGTTGATTCTAGGCGATAGTCTGACTTAAATATGTCCGCACCTACGGTAATGATTCTGTCGCCGATAGATGATTCTTGGGTGAAAATTAGCCGAGGAGTGAATTCAATATGCTGGCGGTCTGTTGTAAGGGCGCTGCCAAAACCACCTACTGTTACCATTCCTGATGAGTTACTGCTACGGCTAGTATATTCAAATTGCGCATCAAGGCTTTCATTAATTGACTGTATAAAGCCAATTCGACCGATATCAGAATTAGTATTAGTAAAATCGTTAGGGTTAACAGTTTGTTCTCTATTGTTAGCTATTAGCGCTGCACCAAGTGGTCCAGGGAGCCTTAGGTCTTCATCTACGCTTTGGTATTCGAAAAAGAACTCACCACTATCGTGTTCGTAACTGCCTTTGCCAAAAAAGTCTGTGAGTTCAAATGAATTGTTGTCGCGAAAGTTGTCGCTTTCTCGGTGCTTGGTGTTTATTCGATAGCCGAAACCACTTGAGTGACGGTCTTCGACGCTAGCAAAATAACTTTTTTTATCAAAAGAACCAAAGCCAACTTCTGTATTGATGCGTAGTGCATCGGGAGAGCGGGTGATGATGTTGATAACGCCGCCCACCGCTTTGTCGCCATATAGGACTGAAGCACTACCTTTGGTTATTTCTATGCGCTCAATATCTTGCAAGGCAATAGTATTTAGGTCAGGCGCTTCTAAGTCGGCGTTGTTTAAACGGCGGCCATCTACCAATATCAAGGTATTTTGACCTGCTGTTTCTGAAAACCCTCTTAGGCTCACACTTGCATCCGTACCATTGCCGAATAGTTCAGAGATTTGGACTCCACCGGTAGTGCGTAGTACGTCAACGATATTGTTTGCGCCAGTTTTTTCAATTTGGTCTGCATCGATGAGGGTGATTTTTCCGGGGAAATTAACGCTTGTAGTTGCAGAGCGAGTATCGCTAATAATAATTCGATCGAGCGGTACTGCTGTACTTTCGGCAAAGCTGATATTAGACGATAAAGCCAGCGTGGTATTGCTAGCAATTAGAGCGATAAAAAGACGGTTTTTCATTTTTATTGTTTCCTTATGCACCACCCGTGCATGGTTTGGGTGCGAAGGAAACAAGTACGAAAGAGAGGCTCTATCGCTTCGTGTTGCCCTCCGCAACAGTCGCTGACGAATGACTTCGGGCCGGTCTCCGGACTCGCGAGTGTAAAACTTTGGGCGCCTTCCCATGCCTGAGCACAGTGACGTATTGCCTAAGTAACTCGCTTACCGTTGCGGGGGCAGTGTCGGCATTGACTAATATTAATTAGTCGCACCGACTTCCCGTTTAACTTTGTCGTTGTGAGCGACGAAAGCACCAGAAGTAAACTTGAGGTGGCTACTATAGTCGATTGTTGAAAGAAATCAAGCAGTGCTTAGTGCAAATATAAGCTAAAAGGAAATAGGTGTAGGTAAATCAATGTTTTGTAGTAGATGCAAGTCGCTAGGGCGATCAATATCGTTTAATGCGGGTTGTGGTAGCCAGCGCCAAGAAAGTGATTGCAATCGTGTTAGTGTTGTTTCATAGACAGACCCAGTGCCCCATTCGATATTATCAAATAGTTTTTCATCGCATTGCTTGAGTCCGAGCATGACATAGCCACCGTCAGTAGCGGGGGTGATGACGCAATCATTTTCGCTGCTTAATAGTGAAAATGTATTGTCTAGGTGTGGCAGAGTTAGTTGCGGGCAATCTGTACCAATGATTAGGCAGTGTTTGCTTCGCGTTAGAACATTACTGATGGCGTTATGCATGCGCTGTCCTAGGTTATCGCCAACTTGTTGATGCAGTGTTAGAGGGTAATTTTGCATGCAGTGTGTAAAGAAACTGTGTGTTGTATTGGGTGCGCACCATAACTCTACTTTGGCTACGGTTGACAGTGTCGTCATCGCAATGGTGCGTAGTGCCAGCTGTTGATGCAATGTCGCGGCTTGTTCTGGTGTCAGTTTACTCGTCAATCGTGTTTTAACTTTGCCGGGTTCGGGTGCTTTAGCAAAAACAATAATAGTGGCTTCATTCGATGTTGAATCGTTTGTTGTTGGCGCTACCATAGAGTTTTTTAAAGAGTTCTAATTGTCGTATTGACGTTTGAGTTGCTTAGTGTCGATACCAAGGAAGTAGGCGAGACGTAGACGCCACATTAATAATATGGTTCGCCATATGCCTTTTTCTTCCCAGCGTCTGCTCGATGTGATGACAGGCTCACTTAAGCAAAGCGGTTTTGAATAAGGTTTAAGGTGTTTGCAAAGACAAATGTCTTCCATGAGCGAAATTTCCGGGAAGCCACCAACTTTTTTGAATAATTCGCGATCAACGAAAATAGCCTGATCGCCTGTGGCAATACCGCTCCAGCGCGAACGTGTGTTCATCATAAATTCGATGACTCGTAGCCAATAGTGTTTGCCGCTTAGGCGTACGTTAAACCGTCCCCATTGACGTTTTGACTTTGCCAGTTGTTCAATAATCAGTGTGTCAGCATTGTCGGGCAGTTGAGTGTCAGCGTGTAGGAACAGCAAGATATCGGCATTGGTGATTTGCGCGCCATGATTCAGTTGTAGCGCTCTACCGCGTTGATGGCTGACAACATCGTCAGCTAGTGGCGTTGCTAGAGCAACGCTTTCATCAGTGCTCTGGCCATCAACAACGATGAGTTGATGGCCATTTTGGCGTAAGTATTGTAAGCGCGAAAGCATCGAGACGATATGCCTTGCCTCGTCTAAGCACGGGACAATAACAGCGATACGCACGATGGGTTTAATAACAGAGTTTGGTTAGCTACGGTCTAACAGCAGCTACTCTTTTCATTTGCAGCAGGAGCACAGCATCCGCTACTTTCTGCACTGTAGCCCAAGGGCACGTTACAGTCGGTGAATAAGTTTTGGTAAGCGCCACTGAATAATGCTGCGCAACTTTCTGCATCAACAGGCGTTTTTTCACCGCGGACAAAAATGTTGCCGTAGTCATCGCAAATTTCAGCAAATGGGCCTTGATAGATTACTTCGTGCACGGTGTCATCATTACTAACCAGTGGCTTGCTCGCGGTCAGCGTGACCGAACGAAATTCAATGCCTTCGACAGTTTGCCATGGCGCAGTATCCCATTTGTCATAGCAAGCTCCAACGAAACCAGCGTCGATAAAGGCGTCGGCAAATTCTTGTTCTTGGAAGGCGCCTGAGATGCAACCACTCCACAACTTTGGATCAGCTTTTAAGTGGTCGGGCACATATTCATCGCTAACGATATCTGAAATTGCGACACGGCCGCCAGGTTTGAGTACGCGAAAGATTTCATTGATGAGCTGTATTTTTTCAGCATCACTAACAAGGTTGAGTACACAGTTGGAGATAACAAGGTCAACAGAGTTGTCAGCGATTAATGGTGCTTCATTACGCTGCTTTGATTTCCATGCGATTAAATCGTGATAAGCATCAGCGTTGTTGACTGGGTTTGCAGTCAAGTATTTGTCGAGCGCTTCGAGATCTAAAGCGAGATCTTGGATATGCCCTTTAACAAAACGGACGCGGTCACCACCAATTTTTTTAGCCATTTCGCTTTGGTATTTACGTGCGAGACCAAGCATGTCATCGTTCATATCGACGCCGATGATTTCTCCGTTTTCGCCAGCGAGATGTGCAGCCATATAGCAGATTTTTCCGCCGCCACTGCCTAGATCGACAACCGTGTCACCTTCACGGACATAGCGCGAGGGGTCGCCGCAACCATAGTCTTTTTCAATAATTTCTTGTGGCAACATTTTTAGCAAGCTGGTGTCGTAATCTACAGGACAACAAAGTTCGGCTTGAACCTCTTTTGCACCGTCAGAATAGGTTGAAAGAACGGCAGACTGCATATTCATGATTTAAGCTCCAAAGTCTATTAACTGTATTAATGTTAAGTGATTAAATTACGCGGCATCAAGAGCACCACCACAGCTACTGCCTTGTCCAGCAGTACATCCGTAGCAGTGGTTTTTTACAATTATGTTTTGACCTTTTAGGTCTGTATCTATTAAGTCCGAGATATGTGCGCGCTTGGTTTCATTTGCTAAGGGTAAATCAAGCATTTGATTGAAATCACAATCATAGACATAGCCCTTCCAGTCAACGCTGATCAAGCTACGGCACATGACAGAAGAGACGTTATCACTGTTATGTGCTGAGCGCAGCAAATCCATATAGCCGTCAAACGTGCCGTTAGAAATTAGCATGCTACCAAAACGTTTAATAGGCATATTGGCGACAGTATAGAGTTGATTGAACACCACGCCGAATTGTGCCTTAAGATAGTGATGATAATTTGCTGCTAATTCTTTTTGTGATGGCGGCAGTGTCGCGCCTTGTGGGTTGTAGACAAGATCGAGAACTAAGTCGCCATCGGTTTGGCCATAACCTAGTGCGTTGAGCATCTGTAAGCCCTTGATGCTGCCATCAAACACACCATCGCCACGTTGTGCGTCGACATTGTCTTCTGAGTAGCAAGGCAGTGAGGCAACGACGGTGACGCCATTTTCAGCCAAAAACTCAGCGGTACCTTCATAGCCTGGTTCAGACAATATAGTCAGGTTGCAGCGGTCAATGACTTCTAGACCTAGGTCGCGGGCAGCTTTGACGAAGTAGCGAAAATCAGGATTCATTTCAGGCGCGCCACCTGTCAGATCAAGCGTTTTGGCGCCACAGACTTGTAAGTATTGGAGGATTTCGTCGACAGTATCTCGAGTCATGATCTCTTTGCGAGCGGGCCCGGCGTTAACATGGCAGTGGATACAGCTTAGGTTGCACAGATAGCCGACGTTGACTTGTACTGTTTCAAGGGTGCCACGGCGAAGCGCAGGGAAATCAGTTTTTTCGAGTCGTGGCAGGGTAGGATGCATTGTTTCCTCAGTGAATACGAGTGGTCTTGAAATACAGTCGGTGCTGGGAGTCAGCCCATGATACATGGTAGTTCAAGGCTATAAGAAGCTTGTTGTACCTGTGTCACATAGTCGTAATAAGTTTTAATTACTGACGATATTATCGTGATTGGTCTTTTGACTCCAGTGCGAGGCGATGGCTTACCAGTGCGTTATGGTTGAACGATAAGCTGGGTTGCGAGTAGCAAAAGTTGCTGCGCCGCCGTTGCTTGGCTATTATAGCGTGCTTTTGTTCGGGGCAAGCCCCGAGAACTCCGCAAAAGACGCCTTTTTAGCTCTGGTGGTCTTTGGCAGCGGGAACTGGCTAGGCCATATAGACATCTTCATTTTTTATCTTTACGAATTTAATAGAAGTCTGAGTGCTCATGGTGGCATTTTCAGACGTTTGATTTTCCAGGAGGCATTTACATGTCAGTAAGACTAGGAGTCCTTGCCGAGACGGCAGAGGGCGAGCGCCGTGTTGCTTTGGTGCCTGACGTGGTCGCGCGTTTAGTCAAAAACGGCTATGAAGTGTTGGTCGAAAAGGGCGCAGGCGCTGCTGCACATTTTGTTGATTTTGCTTATGAAGAGGCAGGCGCCAAGTTGGTTGATAGTGCAAGCGATGTTCTAGAGCAAGCGAATCTGCTGCTTAAGGTGGCTCCGCCGACGTTGGCCGAGATCAATTTAATGCCACAAGGCTCAGCGTTAATGGGCTATATGGATGCCTATAACAATGCTGACAATGTAAAAGCCTTGTGTGACCGTAAAATCACTGCTTTTGCTATGGAATTGGTGCCGCGTATTTCGCGCGCGCAGTCGATTGACTCGCTATCTTCGCAGGCGACAATTGTGGGTTATCGCGCAGCTTTGATAGGCGCTCAGTTGAGTGATCGGTTTTTCCCGATGTTGACCACAGCGGCGGGCACGATTCGTCCTGCCAAGGTGCTGATTATGGGTGCGGGTGTTGCAGGCCTGCAGGCGATTGCTACGGCTCGTCGTTTAGGCGCTATTGTTGAAGCTTACGATGTACGCCGCGCTGCGGGTGAGCAAGTGCAATCTCTGGGAGCCAAGTTTCTAGCGTTAGAGCTCGATGCTGAAGGTGAGGGTGGTTATGCACGTGAACTGACAGCAGAAGAGAAAGTGAAAGAGCAAGCAATGCTCAATAAGCATGTTTCGCAGGCAGATGTGGTGATTACCACAGCGCAAATACCGGGTCGTGCTGCACCTAAGCTTATCTCGAAAGAGATGGTATCTATTATGAAGCCAGGCGCGGTTATTGTTGATTTGGCTGCTGAGAGCGGTGGTAACTGCGAATTAACGAAAGCGGGTGAAACAATCATTCACGAAGGTGTATTGGTTCATGGGCCAGTTGCGGTTGCTAGTAGCTTAGCGGTACATGCTAGCGAAATGTATTCTAAGAACTTGCTTAACTTCATTACCTTATTTAGTAACGAGGACGGTAATTTGAGCTTCGATTGGGAAGATGAAGTGATTGCCGGTAGTGCGTTGACGCATGATGGTGAAATTAAACACGAGGCTGTGAAAGCAGCACTGAGTAAAAATCCAGAGGGAGCAAACTCATGATAGAAGGCGTTTGGGCTGCACTCTTTATTGTCATGTTGGCAGGCTTTGCCGGTTACGAAGTCATTAACCGCGTACCGGTGATATTGCATACGCCGTTGATGGCCGGCTCCAACTTTATTCATGGCATTGTTTTAGTCGGTGCGATGGTTGTGCTGGGTCATGCAGAAACAGGTTTGCAACAAGTTATTGGTTTTATTGCTGTGGCTCTAGCTGCTGGCAATGCCGCGGGTGGTTATGTTGCGACCGAGCGTATGCTTGAGATGTTCGAAGAAAAGAAAAAAAGGAAATAGCTGTGGAACACGTAATACAAGCCGCGTATTTCATCACGGCACTCTTGTTTATTTTAGGCCTGCGTCAGATGTCTTCACCGAAGACAGCGCGCAACGGTATTCTTTGGGCTGGCGGCGCCATGGGTTTAGCGGTGATTGTCACCTTCTTTACGCCAGGCTTACATAATATTGGTTTGATCTTAGTGGCAACCATTGTTGGTGGTGGTGCTGCATGGATTTCAGCGAAGAAAGTTGAAATGACCAATATGCCGCAGATGGTTGCTATTTATAACGGCCTTGGTGGTGGTGCCGCAGCAGCGATTGCCGCAGTAGAGCTATTTCGTGGCGAGCTGTTGACCGGTATTTCTGCAAACAGCGTATTGGTATTCTTAGCCGTAGTGGGTGGTTTGATTGGTGCCGTCGCATTCAGTGGTAGCTGTGTCGCCTTTGCTAAATTGCAGCGTTTGATTAGTGAGCGTCCAATGACGTTTTCTAACCAGCAGAAAATTAACATTATTGTGTTAGCAATAGCGGTTGTTGCAGGGTTTGTACTGTTGTTCACTGATGCGCCGATAATGATCGTTATTTTCTTTGCTGCGGCCTTGGCTTTTGGTGTGATGATGACACTGCCTATCGGCGGTGCTGATATGCCAGTGGTAATTTCTTTGTTCAACGCGCTAACGGGCATGGCCGTAGCCTTTGAAGGTTTTGCGTTAGGCAATGCCGCGATGATCGTTGCCGGTACTGTTGTTGGTGCTGCAGGTACTCTGCTGACCCAGTTGATGGCGAAAGCGATGAACCGGCCGTTGTCGAATGTATTGTTTGGTGCCTTTGGTGCAGAGCAAGAAGGTGAAGATGGCGAGGTTGCTGGTTCACTTAAAGAAATTGAGCCGAATGATGCCGCTATTATGATGGGTTATGCCAATAAAGTGATTATTGTCACGGGTTACGGCATGGCAATGGCGCAAGCGCAGCATAAAGTCTATGAGTTGGCTAAACAGCTTGAAGAAAACGATGTTGAAGTTAAGTTTGCGATTCATCCTGTTGCTGGACGTATGCCAGGTCATATGAACGTACTATTAGCCGAGGCTGGTGTGCCTTACGATAAGTTATTTGATCTTGAAGAGATCAATGCTGAGTTTCAAAGCACGGACGTTACCTTGGTTATTGGTGCCAACGATGTGGTTAATCCGGCAGCACGGACAAACCCAGCTAGCCCCATTTATGGTATGCCAATATTGGATGTTGATTATTCTGGTAACGTCTTAGTGATTAAGCGTGGTCGTGGTAAGGGGTTTGCCGGTATCGAAAACGAGTTATTTTATGCAGATAATACCCGTATGCTTTATGGCGATGCGCAGAGTATGGTTAATGAGCTTGTGCAGAGTGTAAAACAGCTTTAAGTTCAGCGTTTAAGGGTTTGTTTGAAAAACCTCACGGTAAAACGTGGGGTTTTTTATGGCCTGCTTAAATAGCAGCGTAATGTTAGTTTTAGTCTTTCGATTTGTCGGATTTTAAGTTTTGTTTGATACGCTCACGGGCTTCTTTGCAGAGTGTATCGCCCCCCGTGGGCTTGTTGAATAGTTTTGCAGTGGCTTGTTGTAGTAGGTTAATTTGCTGATGATAGGTTTGGCATCCCTTGCACATCATCATATGGTACTTAAGCTTTATTCTATCGCTAAAACTTAGTCCTTCACATTTTGCGCGAGCTGATAATTCAGATACTTGCTTACATGACAGCATATCTATTCCGCGTTAAACCAGTTTTTATCAATACAGTCTCTCAGGCGCTTCCTTGTCCGTGATAAAATTACCCAGAGATTATTAGTCGTAGAGATATTTATTATCTTGCATAATTCTTCGCTGCTCAGATCACTGGTCTCGTTGAGAACAAATAGCTTTGCTTGATCTTCGGGTAGGGCGTCGATGCAACTCTGATAGACAGCAAAGAACTGATCTTGATGCAAGGCTAAATCAGGGTCAGACCAGCTATTAACCGCTGTTAGCCAACGGCCATTTTCGTCAAAATCATTATCTTCAGAAGAGGATAAAGTGTGTTCTAAGCTTTCACTTTGGATTTCACGAGCAGATTTACGATAAAAATCGATGATCTTGAATTTCATGATGCCGATTAACCATGTTTTAACAGCCGAATCACCACGGAAATTCTCTTGTGCTTTGAGTGCAGCGAGTAGCGTTTCTTGTACGACATCTTCGGCCGCAGATTTGTCGCGCAAGCGGGCTAAGGCATAGCGATATAACTCATCGCCATAATCGTCGAGCCAGCTCGAAGGGTTCATATTTGGGTAAGTTTTGCTGCTAGTCATAGTCATATCGTTTTTATCAGTGTACTTGATGGCTGCTCTGGCGAAAACGCTGTTATGCTGTAAACATTAGAAAATAGACTCGAAATTGGTCTAGGAAATAGTTGGGTAATCTCATGAGACTTGACGAATATCTCCAGATAATGGTTGATGAGCAAGCGTCTGATTTATTTATTAGCGTTGGCTCACGCCCGTCAATTAAGGTAGATGGTGTGCTTTATTCCATAGATGACGATGTGATCGATGGAAAAGCCGCGCATGAGATGATCTATGGCGCCATGCACCAAGAGCAGCAGGAGCAATTTGAGCGCGATTACGAGCTGAATTTTGGTATCTCTCGTGACCGCATTGGTCGTTTCCGCGCCAATGTGTATCAGCAACAATATCAGCCGGGTATGGTGATACGCCGTATTGAAACTGATATTCCCACTATTGAGTCTTTGGGCTTACCTCAATCTCTTGAAAAGATGGCAATGGAAAAGCGCGGTTTGATTCTCGTTGTTGGCGCGACCGGAGTGGGTAAGTCAACGACCATGGCGTCGATGGTAGGTCATCGTAATCGTCATGGTAGTGGTCATATTGTCACCGTAGAAGACCCCATTGAATTTGTCCATAACCCGGCAGGTTGTGTTGTGACGCAGCGTGAGGTGGGAATTGATACCAAGTCTTATGAGAGTGCCCTGAAAAATTCTTTGCGCCAAGCGCCAGATGTCATCTTGATTGGCGAGATATTAGACCGCACAACGATGCATCATTCTTTAGCGTTTGCCGAGACCGGTCATTTATCGTTAGCGCCGCTGCATGCCGCTAATTGCTCTCAGGCTTTAGAGCGTGTTATTAATTTTTTCCCACGTGATCGCCGTGACGAAATATTGATGGATATGTCGCTCAATATGCGCGCGATTATCGCGCAACGTTTAGTGCCCGCGGCGGATGGTGAAGGTCGTGTGTTGGCTTTGGAAATACTGACAAATAGCGCTTTAGCGATTGATTTAATCGCGGCAGGCCGTTTTGATGAAATTAAAGAAGTCATGAAAAAATCTGATCAGCACGATATGTGTACGTTTGAACAGTCTTTATTCGAGTTATATCGAGAAGGGCTTGTGACAGAAGAAGACGCCTTGCAGTATGCTGATTCACCCAATGATTTACGCTTAATGATTAAATTCGGTAGCAATGATCTTTCTGATGATCTTGCGAGTCGGTCTAGCCATATCTCTTTGACAAGCGCCAAATAGTATCCCTACATTGGTAGTTAGTGAATAATAATTCGTTAAATGCTTTTTCAGTAAAATATTAAGCGTAGATGGCAGGATAAACTTGCTTAGCGTCGAATATTGGTCCATCAACACAAACGCGTTGCATAGCGGGGCCTGAGTCAGTTTGAATCTCTACCACACAGCCTGCACAACCGCCGACGGCACAAGCCATATATTCTTCAAGTGAAATTTGGCAATCAAGTGAGAACTCTTGGGCGAGTTTGGCACATGCCTCTAACATAGGGTGTGGGCCGCAGCTAAATATTTCCACTTCAGCGAGCTCTTCAGTTGATAAGGCTTGCAGGTAAGCACGGCCGAGATCAGTGACATAACCCTGAAAGCAGCCTTCGTAGTTTTGTAAGCTAGCAAGGCGGCTGGCAACCCCCATGTCTTCTAACAAGGTAATGC
The DNA here is from genome assembly GCA_013151045.1 of Gammaproteobacteria bacterium. Taxonomy (GTDB): domain Bacteria; phylum Pseudomonadota; class Gammaproteobacteria. The sequence continues at coordinate 39,868 of JAADIY010000007.1, read as the reverse complement.
CATAGTTTGTATCATCGCTATCAAGGCCGGGGACTGCGAGCGATGAAGACTGTGTTTGAAATGGGTAAGGAACTTCAGAGCCCATGAGCACTAATGGCGCTATGCCCTCTTGTTTTAAACGTTCAGCCAAGAAAATCATTGGTGGAATACCGACACCACCGCCGATAAGCAGAGGACGAGATTTATTAGCGGTTGTCGCAAACGGTTTGCCAATGGGGCCCATGACGCTAATCACTTCACCGATTTGTCGTTGCGCCAAGGCGTGCGTGCCCAGCCCGACATCACGATAAAGATATTCGACCCAGCCAGCTTGTTTGTCGACGCGCATGATTGATAGCGGGCGGCGCATAGGTAAATCTTTGCTACATTGCAGATGCGAAAAGCTGCCAGGTTCGGCGCGTTTGGCGCAGCGTGCAGACGATAGGCGCAGTATGTATTGATCTGCATCGAAACGTTGGTGACTGATAATGGTTGCATCTTCGACAAAAATAGAGCCGCGATGCGCTGGGTGTTTGTGACTGCTCATAATAATACTTAATCGAGTTGGAAGATGACCTTGCCGTGGAGCAGGGTATGGGTGACTTGCCCAGTAAACTGCCAATGCATCATTGGCGTATTGTGGCCTTGGCTACGTATGGTGTCGTTATCGAGTTGCCATTCTCGTTCTGGGTCGTAGATACACACATCGGCGAGTGATCCAGGGCTGAGTGTGCCAGCTTCGATGCCGAGCAGTTGCGCAGGCTTATGCGTTAATGAGGCAATGAGCGGACTCAGTTCGATAAGGCCTTCGTTAACGAGGCGCAAACTCAGCGGCAGCAAAGTTTCAAGAGACGATATGCCCGGTTCTGTTGCAGCAAACGGCGCTAATTTGGCATCGGCTTCGTGTGGCTGATGATCGGAGCAAATGGCACTAATCGTTCCTTTGCTGAGACCGGCACGGAGGCCTTCACGGTCACGTAAGCTGCGCAGCGGTGGTGATACATGGCAGTCGCTATTGAAATAGCCCACGTCCATATCAGTAAGGTGCAGTTGGTGCGCGCTAACGTCTGCGGTCACTTGTAAGCCGCTGTATTGTGCCCTGGCAATCATTTGTACCGCACGTGCTGTTGATAAGCGACAAAAATGGGCTTTAACGCCAATTTGTTCAATCAACGCTAATATTTGGCTGACGGCAACGGTTTCTGCGGCGGTGGGATTGCCTGCTAGGCCAAGGCGAGTGCTAATTTGTCCTTCATGGACACAGCCATCTTTGCGTAGGTCTTTATCTTCTGCATGTAAATGGACGACGAGGTCATGGCTTGCCGCATACTCCAAGGCATGTCGTAAGATTAATGTGTTTTTAAAGGGTGAATAAGCATTGCTTACGCCAACGCAGCCAGCGGCCTTGAGTGAGCCCATTTCGCTGAGGCGTTCTCCCTCTAGCTCTTGGGTTAGTGCGCCGAGTGTATAGACAAATGTCTTGCCCGAATCTTTTGCTTTGTCTTGAATTAGCGTGGCAACAGCAGGTGTATCGATAACTGGGTCGGTATCAGGCGGGCAGCATAATGACGTAATGCCGGCAGCGGCAGCGGCAGTAGTTTCGCTGGCGATGGTGGCTTTTGATTCTTGCCCTGGTTCACGTAAACGCGCGCACATATCGACCAAGCCGGGGCAGACGATATGACCGCTAGCATCTATAACGCTGTCGGCTTTAAAACCTTTTGGCACGTCGTTAGAGACAGCAGTAATTTTCCCTTCGCTGATAAATATATCGCGCTGTCCATTGATGCCGTTAGCCGGATCAACTACGGTGCCACCGCGAATGTGTATTTTCTGCGCGCTCATTGTGCTTGCTCGCTACGTTGCGCGACTTGTGATTGCATAGTCATAGACATCACTGCCATGCGAATCGATATACCGTGGCTGACTTGCTGCAATATGACAGAATGTTTACCATCAGCGACAGACGAGTCCATTTCAACGCCGCGGTTTATTGGCCCGGGGTGCATAACAATGACATCAGGTTTTGCTAAGGCCAATTTTTCTTTGGTTAGGCCATAGAGTTTGAAGTATTCCTGTTCGCTAGGTAGCAGCGCGCTACTCATGCGCTCGCGTTGCAGTCGTAACATAATGATGACGTCAACGTCTTTAAGTCCAGCGTCTAAATCGTGGTAGACATGAACTCCTAAACTATTGGCTTCAGCAGGGATAAGTGTCCGCGGGGCTATCACCCGAATATCAGGCACGCCCAGTGTGCTTAAGGCGTGTATTTGCGAGCGCGCTACGCGTGAATGCAAAATATCGCCGACTATAGCGACGGAGAGATTGTGAAATTCTTGTTTGTGTCGGCGTATGGTAAACATGTCGATCATCGCTTGTGTCGGATGTGCATGAGCACCATCGCCAGCGTTCAATACGCTTATGTGTGGCGCGCAGTGTTCGGCAATAAAATGTGCGGCGCCGCTATTTTGGTGACGTACGACAAACATGTCGCAGTGCATAGCCTCTAAGTTACGCAGGGTATCAAGCAGTGTTTCGCCTTTGTTTGTTGCCGATGCCGGGACATTAATATTTAACACATCTGCGGAGAGACGTTTAGCGGCAAGCTCAAAGGTAGTGCGTGTACGTGTGCTGGCTTCAAAGAATAAATTAACGACGGTTTTACCGCGTAGCAGTGGGACTTTTTTTACTTGTTGATGGGCAACACTGGTAAAAGATTCGGCGGTATCGAGTATTTCTACAAGAAGATCGCGTTTCAGGCCTTCGGTTGTCAAAAAGTGACGCAGGCGCTTATTGTTGTCTAGTTGAAGATGTCGCTGCTTCATGAGATGGGCAGCATTATACACACCCTCGTGTGTTCTATATATCGGCTATTCGGCATCAGTAAGCGGGACATCGGCTAATTATTGCTGACCTCGACGATTTCTAATGACAAGGCATCAGTCCCTTTGCACCCCGCGGGTACGTAGAGCTTAATTTGCTGATGCTTTTCAAGTACCAGCTCTGTACCTGCTACATCAGCACTGATAGGTATTTCGCGGCCGCTACGGACGATGAGCACGGCTAAGGTGATGCTGGCAGGGCGTCCGTAATCAAATAGCTCGTTGAGCGCTGCACGAATAGTACGCCCAGTGTAAAGGACGTCATCGACCAAAATGATGTTGCGATCATCAATACTAAACGGTAGCTGCGAAGGTTTGACCTGAGGGCTCATGCCGATGCGGCTGAAATCATCTCGATAAAAAGAGATGTCGAGAGTGCCTAGAGGCTCTTCAATGCCAAGCTGTTGATGCAAATGTCTCGCGACCCATACTCCGCCAGTGTGTATGCCAATCATTGCGGGGTTGTCGATGTGTTGATTGTTGATGCGTGTCTTAAGCTGCTCAGCCATTTTGCTCAGCAGAACGTCAGGTGATTCAAGAGCCATTAGCATTATTACCTTGCGGGGACGTTATGGTAGATGAGGTTAAGCTAATCGGTTGGTCATCTTGCGAGCCAGACAACCACGTTTGCAGAATCAATTGTGCGGCGACTTGGTCAAGAATAGATTTGCGCTGCCAGTCATCACGACGCTGGGTGGCTTTAGTGTTCGGTGGTAAGTGATTCTTAGCTTCCATTGAAGTTAGACGTTCATCACTATGAAATACGGGCAATTGATAGCGCTTTAATAAAGCTCTGGCAAAGTCTTCGGCACGTTCGGTCATTTCTTGACGGGTATCGTCGAGATCCAGTGGAATGCCGACGATTAGCGCATCGGCGGCCCAAGTTTTAACCAATTTATCAATCTCTTCCCAGCGTGGTTCACCGTTTTGAGCTTTGAGTGTCACTATAGGTTGTGTGCTACCAGTGAGTTCTTGTCCGACAGCGACGCCAATACAGCGAGTGCCATGATCGAAACCGAGCAGAGTACGTTGTCCATAGTGTTTTTGCTTAGTTTGATTTGATGTCATGCGTGTCCCACATCGCTAGACAGGCGAGTAATGTCGATACCCGCGTGTGTCGCCGCTGCTTGCCAACGTTCTTCAATAGGTAGATCAAAAATAATCTCATTATCAGCAGGGCCGCTGAGCCAGCTATTGGCTAATAGCTCTTGTTCTAGTTGACCGGCTGCCCAGCCGGCATAGCCGAGCACAACAATATTATTTCTCGGCCCATGACCTTTAGCAATAGAAGCCAAAATACTGCGCGACGCGGTAAGTCCAATTTCATCGCTAATATTAAGTGTGGCTTCCCATTCACCAACGGGTTGGTGTAGGACAAAGCCGCGCTCACATTGCACTGGGCCACCGAGAAATACGGTACTGTCACGAATTGTCTCTTGATCAGTGTCGAGCTCTAGGTCGCTTAATACTTCGCCAAGCGTGAGTTCTAATGGCTGATTAATGACTATACCCATGGCACCATGCTCGTTGTGCTGGCATATATACGTAACGCTGCGTGAAAAATTGTGGTCGTTAAGCGACGGCATGGCAATCAGAAACTGATTACTTAGGCTAAGAGTGTCTTCTATCTTGGGGGTGTTGTCAGTCATATTGATTATTTTGCCGCTGTGTATTTTTTGCTCTAGCAAGGCGGGGTGAATGCCGTGTAGATATGCTATATAAGTGAGGGAATAAGTGCCCCCACGCTTTTGCGGGGACAGGCTCTTGGGGTACTAGGTGCCCCCACGCTTTTGCGGGGGCATGCTCTTGGGGTGCAACGCGGCTAGAGCAAAAAATACGCTGGGCTTTGTGTGGCGTTGTTTTTATAGTAATTTTTGGCAAAACAGCCTATCGTTTATTTGAGAAGATTAGCTAAATCTAGCACAGAATAATCAAGATGGCTGAGAATACCTCCTAAAGTATAAGGTTTTAGTCATGGCTCACAAGTAATAGTACTTACTTTGCTGGGCCTTAGCGTGATAAAAAGCCGCCAGTACCGCCAAACTCCCAGACACGGCTAATAATTAACACATCGGTGTCACCACGCATTTCTTTAGGGAAGGGTGAAAAAGGGGCGGCCAGTTTAACGATACGAATTGCCGCATCATCGAGCAGTTTTTTGCCTGATGACTTAATGACGGTGATGCTTTCAATCGAGCCATCTGGGAATAGCCCGACATCGAGTCTGAGTTTGCCGCTAAGTTTGCGTCGCCGCGCTTCTTCTGGATAATTAAGATTACCTATTTTCTCGATTTTTTTACGCCACGAATCAAAATAGGCAGCGTCGCGAAATTCTTTGGTCTTAGTTGTGATGAGGCGGCGCCGAGGATTATTACTTTGTGCGTTTTTGATTGGGCCGATTTCACTACTCATTCTAGCCATTGCTAGGCTGCGCGAAACCAGCTCTGCTGCACTAGGTTGAGGTGATTCTTTTTCTACGGGTTTTTTTGCCGTTTGCTCGCGGATTTTGCCAGTCTCTTTTTTAACCGCAATTTTTTTTGTTTCTTGCTCGCTACGTGCTGGTGAGCTTTGCTGTTGCGGCTGTTGTTCAAGTGACGGTGAAGGAGGCTGGATAGGAGCCGCTGATGGGCTGGCAGATGCCTGTTCGTGCTCAGTTTCGCTGCCACCATCTTGGTTGGCTTGTGCTAGTACTTTGGCATCGTTTTGTTCGTCTTCGTTTTCTTGGTGGACAAGGGTTATGTCCATGGTATGTCGCTGAATTTGAGAATAATCTTGCGGTGAAAAGCTCACACCTAAGATAATAAAGGCGTGCAGTAATAACGCAAAAAATAACGTTAATGTTAGGTGGTCACTGTGATGACTTTGCGGGTTGCTCATCGGTGTGTATTGATTCGTAAATTAATGGTTTTAAACGTTTTTGCACAGCAAGGGCAAGAATACCATTGACTATACCTGTGATTATAGCGACCGTTAGCAGCACTGGCAGTAGGTGAAATAAGGCATCGTGTGGAATAAACAACCAATAGGCAGCCCAAAATTGCGCCAAAATATGCGCAATAGCCGCTAATACACTATATCCGAGTGCGCTCAGTTTATCGCCCAACAAAGTATAGGCTAGGCCTATGACAATGAGACTGGCGCAGGCACCGCTTAGGCTCAGAACAAAAGTAGGCGATAGAAAGCTGCCAATGATCAAGCTACCTATAAGTACGCGCAAGAGTGATACCCAGGCTGCGGTACGCCAGCCAAAGTGTACTAAGACAATGATGGTAACGATATTGGCGAGGCCAATTTTGATTCCGGGAAGAGGACTCGGTATCACACTCTCAAGTACATGGATGGCGATGGCGAGTGCGGCAAACCAGGCAATGATATGGTCGTGTCGTTGGCTAGCAATGCTATTGCTGATGGCCTTGGTGTTTGCTGACATTAGAAATTAACGCTGTCGTAGCGAGCAATACCGTTGCCTACTACACTAAGCGTAATGCGGTTTGGTAGGCAAGCGGTAGTATCGCCATTGCGATCTAACCAACCACTGTGGATGCATTGTTTGTTGGCACAAGGCGAATTGATAAAGGCAGCTTTACCATTTTTTATACGAATGACACTGTCACCAAGTTTGCCGTTAACCGTTAAGGTTTGGTTGCGTAGTAAAGAATGGCGTTGGTTTTCTTGTCCCGTGACAAGAATATTGACTTCGGTGCCGCGATAGTTAGGCCCCCAGAGTTGTTGGTAAGCTAGAGGTAAAGCGGCGATTGCTATGGCTATAAGCAGCATATCGAGAGTGGTGATTGCGGGTCGAGTCATAAGCTGGGCTAAGCCTTAGGGGAGGTGGCGAATTTCAATATTGGGTGGTGGAGTGACTTCGTACTCCATTCGTTGTGCAAGCTTGGCGGTAATTTCCACTTTATTTTCTTTGTCTATAATCATGACGTGTTCAATACCCATCGATTTGGCGATGCGCGGCCAATGTTGTTTGCCAGCAATGAATAGCGCCGTTGCTGCGGCATCCGCAGTTGCGCTGTCATTATGCACGACGGTTACCGAGGCAATGGTGTTCGCCGGGTAACCACTGCGTGGGTCGATGATATGGTGGTAGCGTTGACCATTATGTTCAAAATAACGTTCATAGTCACCAGACGTAAATACCGCTTCATCATTGTCTATGGTGAGAGAAGCGAACACCCCTAAGTCGCGTGGGTGACGAATGCCTATACGCCAGGGGCGATTGCCTGCTGAGCCTATTGCACGTAAGTCGCCACCGGCGTTGACTATGGCATTTTCAACGCCAGATTGGCGTAAAAACCTAATCGTGCGATCAACGATAACCCCTTTGGCAAAGCCACCGAAATCAAAATGTATGGGCTTATCGCCATTATTACTAATAGTGTTGTTTTCGATACTGATGTCTTCAAGTGAAGGCAGTGAGTTAAGCGTGTCGACAATCTGCTGAGCACTTGGTGGGACAGTGTTGGGTTCATCTTTATGAAAGCCCCATAGTGCAATAAGCTTGCCTAATGTTGGGTGAAATAAGGCGTCGCTAGTTTTAGCCAGGGCTAATGCTTGGTTTATTACTTTGGCGTCTTCAGTGCTAACATTGTATTGCTTAGTTTTGTTTTTTGTGTCGCTTAGTGCGTTGTTCAATTCAGTGAGTGGGCCGTTTTGCCAGGCATGCCAGTGATGATGAAATTCTTCCATCATCAGGCGAATTTCACTGCTGAGTTTGTCTCCTGTCTCGTCATTAGTATTGAACAGGGTGAGCTCAACGATTGTGCCAAAGGCAAAAATTTGATTGCGATAGATGGGTTCATCCTGTGTTTTACTGCACGCAGTAACGAGTATGCAGATAAATAGTAAGGAGAGTAATGCGCTAGTGCGTCGATATTGCATTAAGGGCGTCTCTAAAAATGATCTTTTTCCGCGATAGCGGCGTCAGCTCCGTGCGTGAATCCGCGATAGCGGCGTCAGCTCCGTGCGTGAATCCTCATCTATCACGCAGTCAGTGCGACCTGAACAACGTGAAGAAGTACTTAATGATGCCGTAGGGATCTCAGTGCGACCTGAACAACGTGAAGAAGTACTTAATGATGCCGCAGGGATCTTAGTGCGACCTGAACAACGTGAAGAAGTACTTAATGATGCCGTAGGGATCTTAGTACGATTCTGCGCATGGCGCTTCCTTGCGCTCATGAAAAAATCTTCATTTTTAGAGGCACCCTTAATATAGATAAAAATAACTAGGCCAGTTTACGTTCAATAGCATCAAATAAAGTGGCGCTGATATTAATATCATAGATATGATCGAGCTGGCGGATGCATGTAGGGCTGGTAACGTTAACTTCAGTTAGATAGTCGCCTATGACATCTAGGCCGACAAAAACGAGGCCGCGTTTTTTTAGTTCTGGCCCGACCTGTTGGCAAATCCAGCGGTCACGTTCACTGAGCTCAACACCTTTGCCGGTGCCGCCTGCGGCTAGATTGCCTCTGCTTTCACCTGCAGCAGGGATGCGTGCAAGTGCATAGGGAATAGGTTCGCCATCTACAATTAAAATGCGTTTATCACCTGCGCTGATTTCGGGTATATAACGTTGTGCCATGACACTGCGTACGCCATTTTGAGTGATAGTATCGATAATTACGGATTTGTTTGGGTCGTCAATCGCAGTACGAAATACGGATTCACCGCCCATGCCGTCAAGTGGTTTTACCACGACGTTTTTTTGTTCATCGATAAAGTTACGTAGTTGTTGGCGATTCCGGCAAATTAGCGTGGTTGCACAGCATTGTGGAAACCACGAGATGAACATCTTTTCGTTTACGTCACGCAAGCTCTGCGGTTTATTGATGATTAAGCAGCCATTATTTTCAGCAAGCTCTAAGGCATAAGTCGTGTAGACGTATTCCATATCAAAGGGTGGGTCTTTGCGCATGAGCACAAGGTCTAGTTCATGTAAGGGCTGCGTTTGGCTTGCGCCCAGTTGAAACCAATCTTTGTTACCGTCGGTAACGCTGAGTTTTTGGCTAGCACAGTAACTGATGCCTTCGCGTACGGAGATGTCATGTTGCTGCATGTAATGCAGTTCGTAACCGCGCGCTTGCGCTTCAAGCAGCATGGCCAGTGTGCTGTCTTTAGCTGGATAGATAGAATCAATAGAGTCCATTATGACCCCAAGACGATAGCTCATAATGAAACCTAAGCGTCGCTGCGTTTTAGTTCGTCGATTTCACGAGCGGCGGCGAGTAGCGCTAGGCGAGCGATAACACCGTAGGCATAAAATCGATTTGGACAAGCGTCGGGAGACATTTTTTCATCTGGCGAATTGCATGGTTCGGCAAAGGCTAGCGGTTCAAAGTGCATGCCTGGAGCATTGAGGTTTTCTGTGCGACCACGACCTGTATGCACACGATAAAAACCGCCAACGACAAAATGGTCGAGCATATAGACGACAGGTTCGGCGACAGCTTGTTCATTGCCCCAGCTTTCAAAAGTATAGACGCCTTCTTGTAAGATCACTTTAGAGACCGCCTGTCCGCCTTTGATCTTTGACATTTTAGTACGTTGTTTGCGGTTAAGTTCGCGTGCTTCTTCAACTGAATGTATGGTCATAATACCCATGCCGTAGGTGCCGGCGTCGGCTTTGACGATGATAAAGGGTTTTTCTTCAATACCGTATTGATCGTACTTTGCTTGAATTGCCTTGAGTAAATTACCGACGTTGTGAGCGATGCAATCTTCGCCTTCGCGTTTCATGAAGTTGATTTCACCGCAGGTGGTAAACAGCGGGTTAATTAGCCATGAGTCAATGCCGATTTGCTCGGCAAATGACTCGGCAACTTGTTGATAGTGACCGAAGTGCCCCGATTTTAATCGATGGGCCCAACCTGAGCGCATCGGTGGAATAATGGTTTGGTCAATATTTTCGAGAATTTCAGGTGTGCCGCCGGAGAGATCGTTATTGAGCAACACGAGGCAGGGTTCAAAGCCCTCTACTGAAACTTTATTGCCAATGCGTGTCAACGGATGCAGTGTTAACTCATCACCTGAGGCAAGTTTTTGAGTCTGTATCTCAGTAATTTCAGGATTAATAGAGCCAATTTTTACCGTATAACCGGCTTTGCTGAGAATGTTTTGTAACATGGCCAGGCTCTCAAAATAAGCCGTATTACGGGTGTGGTTCTCAGGGACGATAAGTACATTGTTGGCATCTGGGCAGATTTGTTCTAGCGCTGACTGGGTCGCTTGGATGCACAGTGGCATAAAAGCGGGGTTAAGGTTGTTAAACCCAGCGGGAAACAGATTGGTGTCGACAGGTGCGAGCTTGAACCCAGCGTTACGTAAATCTACGGAAGCATAAAAAGGCGCAGGTGTTTTGCGCCATTGATTGCGAAACCAGTTTTCTATCGAAGCTTGCTGGTTGAGCAGATGTTGCTCAATTTCACGTAGTGGACCGGTCAATACTGTAGTGAGATTGGGCACTGCGTGCAGGTTTTCTATGCTCATTGTTCACGATCCGAGGGTAATTTGCCGATAGTGTAGCTGATAAGTCGTGCTAGGCGAAGACGACTTACAGGTACAGAAACGACCGTAACAATATGAAAACCTTAAATTTATCGGTTGGCAGCTTATTTGCCATTTAATTTGATCTAGATTCATTTTATGGTGGATTTGGGCCGATAGTATTGCAGGACACTATAAAGTAGAGAATTTAGGCGTAGCATTGAAAATGGATAAAGTGAGACCATTCGACGGAGTTACGGTAGTAATCGCCGATGATAGCCAAACTATCAGGCATGCCGTGTCCGCTTTGTTGGGCGCTGCAGGTTGTCGAGTCGTTGTCGCTGAGGATGGTTTCGACGTATTAACTAAGATTGTCGATGAAAAGCCTGATCTAATCTTTCTAGATATCAATATGCCGCGCCTTGATGGTTATCAGACCTGCGTATTGGTCAAGCAGAATGATAGTTTTGGCAAGATACCGATAATTTTATTGTCTGCTCAAAGCGGAGTATTTGATCGTGCGCGCAGTCGGGTGGTTCAGGTAGATGACTATTTAGTTAAGCCATTTAGTCGAGATGAATTATTAGACATGGTTCGACGCCATGTTGACGTAAGCAACCGCAGCATAAATAGGGTATAGAAATGGAGGATCGTCGTCGCTATAGCGATCGCCGCAGAGTCGATCGGGAACATGGCGCAAATGCTTTGTTATACGCCATTTTTAGCTGTGGTGAATACCGTTTTGCTGTCGCAAAAGACCATGTGCTAGCAATCAGTGCGTTACCAGCCATCGTGCCAATGCCTTTCAGTCGATCATGGTTTTCTGGTGTAGCAAGTATTCATGGTTACATTGCTAGCATTACTGACTTGAGTGAATATTTAGCAATGCCTGCGGCTTCAAAGCAAGAGTCTAGTCGGGTTTTATTATTCAAGCATGGTAGCGATCATTTTGGTTTGATAGTGGATGCCGTACACGGGGTGATTGAATGTCAGCCGTGTGAACGTCAGCGATCATTTTATCCATTGGATATCGAGCAATATATGCAAGGTCAGCGTTGTGCTGATGGCGAGTGTTATGACGAATTTGATGTCTATAAACTATTTGTTGAGGAACGTTTTCTCGATGCTGTTGATGATACGTTGGTGGCGCAGCCAGTTGGCTCAACTCAAGACTTGAGCGCGTTATAAGCATGCATGATTTTTTTCATTATCTGTTAACGTTGTTCAACGGTAATAAGCGTTGGCACGTAGCCTTGCTAATAGCTTTGCTATTGCAGGTGGGTGTAGCGGCTTGGTTCTTACATCAACAAGGCGCAGAGAGCGAAGCTCATGTTGAGCAATTATTCAGCCTTAATGCGCAATCAGCCTTAATGGCAAGTCATGCGGTTGCTATTAGTCAGCTCGAGCTGAATGCATTTGAAAAACTGGCATCAAGTGTTGAGGGCTATCAGCAAGGCTTAGATGTGTTGAGACCTAGTTATCAAAAAGATGTTAGTGATTCGTGGCAGACATTTAAACAGCTAAGCGATATTTGGCAGCCAGTGCGCGAGGCAGTAATGGGTTTGTTGTCAAGCAAGGACAAATTGTCTGATCTACGAATTGCTGTTGAAGATACAGATCAGCGTCTTCCAGATGTATTAACTGAACATAATCTTGTTATAGATGAATTGCGCGTCGCTTTAAGAAAACCAGCAAGTTTGAGATTGCTGCGTGAGCAGCGCATCATTTTACAACGAATGGCGGCTAATACCAATGCTGCGACAGCCAGTGTACTGAGTGCAGTTAATGTCAATGCGCGCGCGGCCCTGACAAGTTCGATAGAAGCCGATTTGTTCTTGCTAGAAAAAAGTCTCGAGATTATGTCTGTGGATAACAAAGAGGCTTTAGAGGAGGCTAAGCAAGATGGTTCAGATGTCTCACTATTATTGAAAATTAATGCGATAGCACAACGTTTGGCGGAGTTGGCTATTAGTATTCGTAAAGTGATGGGCTCTCTTGTTGTGACCCAGGATATTAATAAGCATGTGCAATTGCTTGTTGAGGACAGTGGCTTACTAATAACGCCAGTTCAGCAGTTGGTAAAAGATCGACTACAGTTAACCAAGGGTTTCACTAAAGAACGGTTGTCGCTATATTTTGCTATTGCATTAGTCATGTTGTGGCTGTTGTATATGGCTTATTGTCATGTGCGAACGGTGGATGCTGAAAGAGTCAGCTTATCTATTGAAAAAGATAGCACGCAGGAAGGGATTGATAATATTTCTAGGCAGATGGCGGCTTTTTCTGAAGGCGATCATGCGATTACTGTGCGTGTTGAATCGATAAATTGTCGGCATTTGGCAGGTCAGGCTAATCGAATGGTAGCTTATGTAGGTTTGCTTGATAAGCAAATAGAAAAAGACTTTTTGCCATTAGTCAAAGGCTTGGCTAAGGCCGAGGCGGGTATGGTGGCGACTATTGATCGCCAAGCAAATGATATCGCGCGCCTGAGTGTTGGGCTAAGTAATATAGTCTCTGGGCAGACTTCTGCTTCAACTGAATTAGCGGGTCATCTAGTGCAGACCCAATCACAGTTACAATCGCTAATTCAACATATTGATCAGGCAGCATTGCAATTGTCGGATAGTGAAAAAGGTGGTTCAACAGATATTACCGCGCATGCTGTGCGTCAGTTACAGCAGCACATTGATGATCGATTGCACTCCTTAGCCAAATTGTCACAACGCATTAATCTAGAAGTCATTGATACCAGTACGTCATTAGCGGGTAGGCCGGGTAGTGATCGAGCTGTGCGCAGGGCGATGGAGTCCTTGCAGTCGCTAACAGGGCGTTATCACGGTCAGGTTAACGATATTATGCAGTTGCTGGTTGATATGACATCGAGCATGAGTTCGTTACTACAACAAATAGAAAAAATTGAAGGTGTTCCAGAGCTTTTTGACCATTTTCAATCTAGTGTTCTAAGTAAGGTTAATAAGGTCGATGTAAGTACGTCAGAGTTTGCCCGTGCAATTGCCGGAGCAGATCGTTCGCAGGCGCGGCATACAGAAACTATATCCTTAGTTTTGGATGAGTTGCAAGATGGTAACCAGCGTTTGTTAGTGGCGGCGACAGAAAGTGACCTATGTGTTAGGAAGTTGGATAAGCTTATTGCTACTCAGGTCAATGTTGTTGCTGAAAATGATTCGCAACAGAAGGTCGAGTCATGACGGATTCACACAGCAATTGCCTCATTGCAGAGCATGAAGTTGGCCGTCAATTATTGCAAATAATTGCGGCATGCCGACAGCTCGTCACTGATAAACAGGAGTGTTTGTCGGTTGCAGAGCTAGAGGGCTTTGCGCTAGAGCTGAAACGCGTTAGCGGTGCATTGAGTATGCTCGCCAGCAAAGCATCTGCATTGCTGGCGCGAGAGCTTGGCGAGGCCTTGGCAGTTGCTGCGGGTGCGCAAGGTGCTAAAAAAGTTGCTGTTTTAATGTTGGTTAAAGATGCCCTGGTCGAGCTAGATGAAGCAGTGCAGAAGCCATCGCTTACGGCAGATATGAATTACCATTTGTTGACTGTCATAAATACCTTGCGTGAGCAGCGTGGTGCTCAGATTGTTACCGCAAGCGAGGTGCACACCATTGATCTTGATGTTGTGCCAGTGAATCAAAATCTCCATGCAACTTTAGATAAGTTTATCGAGGCAGCGAAAACACAGGCACATCAGTTTCAGGCTGCGCTGTTAGCCTGGTATCAGGATTGTGAGAACCCTGATTCAATTAATGTTCTGGTTGCCATTACAGATAGCTTGAGGTTGGCAGCAGTGGAACGGCCACATATCCAGTTTTTTGAAGTGATTGCAGCGCTGATAGATTCGCAGCGTGGTTGTTCACAGGTCAGCCAATCAGTGCGGCTTTTGTTGGCCCATGTCGAGCGTTACATTCGACAATTGGCAGTTTCTGATACAGCTTACGTGCCGACAGCGCTAACTAAAGAAGCGCTTTTCCATATAGCCACCAATGCTTATCAGCATAGTGAGCGTGTATTAGGAATATTAGGCCGTTATGGTCTACGCGACCGCCGTAGTGGGCGTGGCCGCAAGATAAAGGATTTGGCCAATGGCAGTAGACAACCATTAGATGATCTATCTGCTCTCAAAGATGATTCCACGCGTCAGGCCTTGGCCGAATGCCGACATGAATTAGCAAGCATGGAGCAAGTTCTAGAAGCATGGTTGCGAGATCAATCAGCCAACCCTAATGCCTTGTCTCATGCCTATGATATTAGCTATCGTGTTATGCGTTGTTTTGAACTTGTTGGTTTAGACAAACATAGAGAATTATGTGCGAGCGCGCAAAGCTATCTTGTGGAATTGCAAAGTACATCGGGCGGGGAGTCCAATGAGAGCGTTCGGGATTTAGATACTAATCGCTATATGACCTTTGCCGAAGGGGTTGCTGCGCTGGCGTGTTCGTTGGATGAGATTACACAAGCGCGTGCCGCGATGTCGTTAAATGTTGAAAGCTTATTGCAGTTGTCAGAAACCCGCTTTGCTGAGCTTGATTTGGAACACGCCGCAGTAGATAGCAATAAATTGACATTGCATGAAGCAACTAATGACGAAGCACCGATGCCGGTGAATGAGTTTATCGAAGAAACTGAAAATTTATTAGATGACTTTGATTCGTTGCTTGAAACTTCAGATTTATTGTCGCTGTCGGATCAAGGTATCGTAGATGATGCGCCCGAACCTGATGAAAAGGAGGAGAGTCAACGTTCGGTTAATATTACTACTATTAGTCAACATGTTGATTTGGATATTGTCGAGAGCTTTACCCAAGAAGCTTCGGGGCTACTTGATGAGATGGTTGCACAATTAGCGCGTTGGCACTCTTCTGATAGTGCTGATGAGTCTATAAATGCCTTGCAACGCTCGCTGCATACGCTCAAAGGCAGTTCGTTAGTGGCTGGGTATCGAGATATCGGCGATTTATGTCATGGCTTAGAGTCGATGTTGTCGTCTATCCAATCTGGATTATTGCCGTCGTCACCACAGTTAATAGATTCGTTTGAGCAATCTATTGATAGCATGCGCCATATGCTTGGGTTCACGTCGAGATCGAGTGATAATGAAGTTGCTCAAAATCACTCGAACGTAGTGTCAGAGCAAACAGCTGGAGTTGCTAATAAAGATGTCTCTGAACCTATCATCATTTCAACAGAAAGTAATGAAGATCATTTTCAAATAAGTGATGCCCAGTTGCATCGCTTATTTCAGCTTAATGCTGAAGAGCTTGTTGGACAAACTGCGTTATTTGATGAAGTGAGCAATGCCATGGCAGTAGTTGCTGAGCTTGATGGGACTATTTATCGTTTGTCGTCAGAGCTCGATGATAGTTCAACATCATCGGATCAAAAAGTACGTTTGGCTGAAGCAATAAGTGATATGCGTTTGGCGACGAATCAAGTGCTGCGTCGTGTCGGTAATATAGAGACTCGTCTTGATGACATGTCAGCGGCGACGTCTTTTATACGCCAGTCGCTAGTTGATGCGCGCATGGTTGGAATTGGCTTTGATGCGAATAAGTATCAGCGCTTGGTTGAGCAAACTTCAGCACAGCTAGAGAAGAACGTTGCTTTATATATTGGCGATACAGAGATTAAATTTGATCGTGTGATGTTGCGCCGTATCTCAGCAATATTAGGCCATATATTACGTAATGCGGTTGATCACGGTATTGAGACAGAAGAGATACGATTGAACGCAGGGAAGCCAGCGCGTGCTGCGATTCGTTTAGCTTGCTCGGTTGGTGTTATAGGTATATCCATTGCTATTGCCGATGACGGTGCGGGTATTGATACGCGTCGAATATGGCGTAAAGCGCTAAAGCAAAACTTAGTTAGAGATGATGAGCCTTATAGTGAAGAAAAGGCGATTGATTTATTATTTGACGGTGTCATCTCAACGAAGACGCAAGTCACTCAAGTATCGGGAAGAGGCGTAGGTCTTAACGCAGTACGAGCAGGAATAGAAGAGCTGGGTGGAACAATTTCGGTCAGCAATGAATTTGGTAGAGGCGTTTGCTTTACCTTGTGTTTGCCTTATTCGGCTGCTTTGATGCCGGCCACAATTATCACGGTCGCTGGTCAGCGTTTCGCTTTGCCAGGACAAATAGATGTTATTGCCGTTGACGCGAATAATGTTGAGAAGACACTGTCTGTTGGTGACAAAGTGTACGAGTGTGGTCAGTTAGGAGAATTGCTACAGATTGAAAGCCAATCTCATGACAACACTAATAAGCAGGCGCTATTGCTGAATGATGATAATGCTCGATTTGCTTTGATTGTTGATACTGTTGAAGGTAGCGAAAACATTCTGAGTGGAGAGCGGAGTAATCAATTAAAGCATGCTGATTATTTGGCTGGAATAGGTTTGCTTGAAGAGGGTGGTTTGGTGCCGATATTAAACCCCGTATTCTTTCTTGAATTGAATCATTCTTCTGATGGGAATCACACAAGCAATGAAGCGTCTGCTGTGATCAGAAAAACTATCTTGCTAGTCGACGATTCGCTGACTATGCGACGCTACTGCGAGAAAGTGTTGGAGGGTTATGGCTACCAAGTAAAAATTGCCAAGACTGCTGAGGAAGCGCTTGAACTATCTAATCGAATAAAAATAGATTTATTGCTATCTGATTTACAGTTACCAAAAATGAGTGGCCTCGAATTGGCTGAGAGCTTGCGCGCAAAGTCAGAGTATCGTGACTTACCGGTAGTGTTGATCAGCGCTAGCGAATATGATGAAGAGCAGTCACGGCAGTACAATATTGCGGCGTGGTTGAATAAGCCGTATCGTGATGAAGAGCTTTATGAGATCGTTACACGTCTCATGGATAATGACTGATGATGCTTGGGTCGCGCTGCGTTGATGCCACATTGATTATTATTCAAGTTTCATGCCTAATATGTCGATGCTTAGTGTATAGGGCTAGCGCTTAACGCAATTATGTCAACACAAGCTGTGAATAGATTAGGATTACTGGTGTGTAAACCAGAGGCGGTTCAGCGATTGTCTGAGCCACTTGAACAGTGCGGCTGGATAATAAGTCAGAGTGCGGTATTGTCCAATAGCCAGATTGATGGTGCCGAAGGTGCAAATCTATTCTATGACGCCAATGCCATTGTTGTTGATCTTGATGGCGCAGATAACTATCAGTTAGCACACCTCAATGAGCTCGTTAGTATAGAAGTTCGCCCCGTTTTATTTAATGATTCTTCGCAAGACGCAAATTGGTCGCAACGCTTAAACGATAAATTAGCTGAAGTGTTAAGTGCTGTTCAGCTAAAACCGGTTGCCGATAAGGACGATTTTACTGTTGATAGCGATGCATCTAAGCCCGATGCATATGAGGTTGATCAGATAGGAATGTCTGGGAATGTCTGGCTGCTTAGTGGTTCGCTTGGTGGGCCTGAAGCATTGCGAGAATTTTTTAGCGCTTTATCTCCGAGTTTGCCAGTCAGCTTTATTGTTATGCAGCGTATAGCAGAAGAGCATCTTGATGTGTTGGCGAACCACCTAAAACATTGTACAGATTACTCTATCGTAGCGATGAGAGAGGGTACCGTTTTGCGCGACGGTTCTATAGTGCTGATTGCCGATGGCAAATGTTTTTCCATTGATGATAAGGATAAACTCTTACCAAACAGTATTTCGCCTTGCGACCGAATGTATGATCAGATGATGACAGTAGTCGCTAAGCGCTATGGAAGTAAGGCAGGAGCGATTGTGTTTAGTGCGATAGGTGAAGATGGCATGGCGGGTTGTAGGCGGATTTTTGATGCAGGTGGGAAAGTGTGGCTACATAAAGACTTATCAGGTAGTTTCGTACAATTGGCAGAGGATTGTAATGATAGCCGCCTTACCGTTGCATCGCCGGTAAATTTAGCACAACAGCTGAATGCGCTTTATCAGTAATTTCTCTCAGTCATTTCTCAAGGCTCTCTTATCGCTCTCTTTCACATGTCACCCCATCGACTTTGTATTGCAGCTATTGCCGCGATAGCGGCAGTTTCCGTACGTAAAACGCGTGGGCCAAAACATTTTTGTTTAAAGCCTGATTGACTCAATAGATGAATTTCGTTATTGCTGAAGCCACCTTCGGGCCCGATCAAGAGACCGACAGATTTGATCTTCGCGAGCTTGTTTTCTGTTAGTGAATCTTCTGCTTCAGGGTGCAGTAGCCATTGATGATCAGATGCAATAATATTTTCATTGGCCAGTTCTGTAATATCTAACAAATGCTTTAATGTAGGCACTACATTGCGTCCACATTGCTCGCAAGCGCTATTGATGACTCCCTGCCAGTGTTGGTAACGGCTTTGTAAACGCTTTGTGTCTAGTTTGACGTTACAACGCTCGCTAGTCAGAGGGCGAATAGAGGAGACGCCGAGTTCGACGGCTTTCTGGATGGTCCAATCCATTTTTTCACCGCGGGATAAGACTTGTAGCAGTTCAATTTTTAAGGGCGATTCAGTACTAGAGAAAACTTCATTGCTGGTGACTAATTCTGCATCGCGTTTACCCTTGATGCATAGATTAGCTGAATAAGATTTTCCCTGCCCGTCAAAGGCCTCAATTTCTGTATTATCACGTAGACGTAATACATTAAGCACGTAATGAATGGTTGCCGCGTCCAGTGTTAGCGTGGCGTTGGCGCTAAGATTGTTCGGGATATAAAGTCTATGTTTGGCCATAGGGTCTAGCTATTGCTTAGCCTTGCAGTTGTTGCCAAATCGCTAGCGTCGCCCTAGTTTGATTCATTGTGTAGAAATGTAGGCCAGGTGCGTCACCTTCAAGCAGTGTTGCGCAAAGCTCGGTCATGATGTCGGTGCCGAATGCTCTTAATGATTCCATATCATCGCCAAAGCCTTCTAAGCGTTGGCGTATCCAGCGTGGAATTTCAGCGCCGCAAGCATCTGAAAATCTTGCTAGCTGTATATAGTTAGTGATGGGCATGATGCCGGGGACAATAGGAATATCTATTCCCGCCGCGCTGCAGTCGTCTAAGAAGCGGAAGTATGCATCGGCATTGAAAAAATATTGTGTCAGCGCACTGTCGGCACCGGCATCGACTTTACGTTTAAAGTTTGCGACGTCTTCTTGAGCGGAGCGAGCCTGTGGGTGGAACTCAGGGTAAGCAGCGACCTCAATGTGAAAGTGATCGCCGGTCGTTTTTCGAATGAATTCAACTAGCTCGTTAGCGTAATTGATTTCGCCAGGGTCACGCATGCCTGACGGCATATCTCCGCGCAATGCGACGATACGTTTAATACCTTGTTGTTTGTAGGTTTCTAAGAGTTCGCTGATGCTTTGCTGGGTCGAGCCAATGCAAGACAAATGTGGTGCGACTTCAATGCCAGTAGCGCTGTTGATGCTTGATACGCATTCAAGAGTGTTGTCGCGCGTGCTGCCGCCCGCGCCAAACGTGACTGAGAAGAACTCGGGTTCTAACTCAGCCAGGGCTGCGCTAGTTTGAGCTAGTTTTTCGGCAGCTTGCTCGTTTTTAGGTGGAAAAAACTCGAAGCTAATGGTGCGTTGATCGTTTTCCACGCTTGTTTCCTAGGGCTTGTTAGTCCAGTTTAGATTATAGCAACGGGGCGACCGAATTTGCCCATCCAGCGTTGCTTGTCGTTTATTTAGAATCACTAGTTTTCTCTTCTTGCGCCTTATTTGGCCAAATAAGGCGCAGCAAACGTGACGATTTAAGCTATGTGCTGTAGGCCCTAGTAACGGTAATGCTCAGGTTTGTATGGGCCTTCAACAGGTACGCCGATGTAGTCAGCCTGTTCTTGTGAAAGCGTAGTTAATTTGACACCAATTTTATCAAGATGCAAACGCGCAACTTCCTCGTCTAGCTTTTTCGGTAGGATAAAGACGCCGATAGGGTATTCATCAGTCTTAGTGAATAATTCTATTTGCGCGAGCACTTGGTTACTAAAGGAGTTAGACATAACAAAGCTCGGGTGACCGGTGCCGCAACCGAGATTCACTAGGCGTCCTTCAGCAAGCATGATAATGCGTTTGCCGTCGGGAAAGATGATGTGATCAACCTGAGGTTTGATGTTTTCCCATTCGTATTTTTGCACGCCAGCAATGTCGATTTCGTTGTCGAAGTGGCCGATGTTGCAGACAATAGCTTGATCTTTCATTGCTGCCATATGGTCGTGTGTGATGATATCTTTGTTGCCAGTCGTGGTGACGAATATATCTACAAGTGGTGCAGCCTCTTCAATCGTGATGACACGAAAGCCTTCCATTGCTGCTTGTAGGGCACAGATTGGATCGATTTCTGTTACCCATACTATCGCGCCGAGTCCACGTAAAGACTGTGCAGAGCCCTTGCCGACATCGCCATAGCCACAGACCAATGCAGTTTTACCGGCGATCATGACATCGGTAGCACGCTTAATACCATCAACTAATGATTCGCGGCAGCCATAGAGGTTGTCGAATTTAGATTTGGTGACTGAGTCATTAACGTTCATGCCAGGGAAAAGCAGCTGACCTTGTTTGAACATCTCATAGAGACGGTGCACGCCTGTTGTCGTTTCTTCGGTGACCCCTTTAATTGAAGCAGCCATTTTGTTATAGCGTTGAGGGTCTTCTTCAAGGCTACGTTTCAAAACGCCAAGAATGACCTTCCATTCTTCTGCGTCGTCGGCTTGAGGCTCAGGTACGGCACCGGCATCGGAGTATTCCACGCCTTTATGTACTAACAAGGTCGCGTCGCCACCATCATCCAAGATCATATTGGGCAGTTGACCGTCAGGCCAATTGATCACTTGTTCCGTACACCACCAGTATTCTTCTAAGGTTTCACCTTTCCAGGCATAAACGGGAATGCCAACAGCGGCCATCGCAGCAGCGGCGTGATCTTGGGTGGAGAAAATATTGCACGAACACCAACGTACCTGCGCACCGAGCTCGACTAAGGTTTCCATCAGTACCGCGGTTTGGATGGTCATATGCAAAGAACCAGTGATACGGGCACCAGTCAGTGGTTTTGAGGTGCCGTACTTCTTACGCAATGCCATTAGGCCAGGCATTTCGGTTTCAGCGATTCTGATTTCTTTACGTCCCCAGTCGGCTAAGGACATATCAGCGACTTTGTAATCAGATGCTAAGTTTTCGATTGGTGAGGTTGCGCTCATGAGTGTTCTCCGTGGGAATGTGGTCGAGTTATATACTTAGTGGTCTATATTTTGTAGCTAGTTGATGCCTGCTGCGCTTTTGAGTTCATCGGCCTTATCGGTCTTTTCCCAAGAAAAGCCCGCTTCTTCTCGACCGAAATGACCATAAGCAGCAGTAGGGGCGTAAATAGGCTTCAGCAGGTCGAGCATTTTAATTAGGCCGCGGGGGCGTAAATCAAAATGTTGGTTAACCAGGGTGACGATTTCTTGGTCACTGATTTTGCCGGTGCCGAATGTGTCAATGCTAATCGATGTTGGTTCAGCAACGCCGATGGCATAGGAAATTTGTATTTCACAGCGCTCGGCAAGACCTGCAGCGACAATATTTTTTGCCACGTAGCGACCAGCATAAGCAGCAGAGCGATCAACTTTACTAGGGTCTTTACCTGAGAAAGCGCCGCCGCCATGACGTGCCATGCCGCCATAGGTGTCGACAATGATTTTACGGCCTGTCAGGCCACAGTCACCGACTGGACCGCCAATAACAAAGCGTCCTGTAGGATTGATATGAATTTTGGTGGATTCGCTTAACCATTCTGCTGGCAAAATGGGTTTAATGATTTCTTCCATTACTGCTTCGCGAAGTGTGTCGTTATCAATTTCAGGGTCATGCTGTGTCGACAATACTAATGCGTCAATGCCAACAGGTTTGTTATTTTCGTAGCGAAAGGTGATTTGGCTCTTAGCATCCGGGCGTAGCCAAGGCAGTGTGCCATTTTTTCTCACTTCCGCTTGGCGTCTAACCAAACGATGCGAATAGGTGATGGGTGCCGGCATCAAGACATCCGTCTCGTTACTAGCGTAGCCAAACATCAGGCCTTGGTCGCCAGCGCCTTGCTCATGATCTTCGCTTTCATCAACACCCATAGCGATATCAGGAGATTGCTTGCCGATACCGTTTAAAACAGCACAAGATTCCCAGTCAAAGCCCATTTCGGAGCTGTTGTAGCCGATCTCTTTAACGGTTGTGCGGACAATTTCTTCTAGGTCGACCCAGGCTGTCGTAGTGATTTCGCCGGCGATTAAGACCATGCCGGTTTTTACCAATGTTTCACAGGCAACACGAGCTTTAGGGTCTTGTGCCAATAAGGCATCGAGCACGGCATCTGAAATTTGATCGGCGATTTTGTCAGGGTGGCCTTCTGAAACAGATTCAGAGGTAAAGAGATAGCTATTCGACATGCGGGCAGAGCTCCATGTTTGTTTTGGGCATGTTAGTTAAATGGTTTAAAGCGATAATTAAAGTGTTATTAGTACTGTTTCGGGTATTAAATTCATACCTTTAAAAGTAATCTAGCTCCATGCAGACGGCATTCTAGTGCCTTCTCGTCGCTTGGGCTAGGTTTATTAGGTGTTTTAGCTTTATAGCCACGGTTAACTATCGTAGCGCTGGAGCTTTTTTCAAGTTCCAGTATAATGGGCCGCCCCGCTATGCGCCCATGATAGGGTTGCCTTGGTTCTGGGGTCAAAAAAATAACGTGCTGCCTGGGTTGTAGTGAGATTTTTTCACCTGCTCTTAATATCTGGTGGCGAGCTGTTGAGATGCGTGGATGAGCTTTTTCAGTGCTGGTATTTGAAGGTGCTGTGTTGGCATATGTTTCTTGATAGTCTATTACAACGAAATTTAACTTACTAATAGGAGAGATAGATGCCCTCTCGGACTGATTTGGCCAATGCTATCCGTGCATTGAGCATGGATGCTGTACAAAAAGCGAATTCTGGACACCCAGGTATGCCTATGGGAATGGCGGATATCGCCGAAGTGCTGTGGAATGACTATTTGCGTCATAACCCAGCGAATCCAAGCTGGCACAACCGTGATCGCTTCATTCTCTCTAACGGTCATGGCTCTATGCTGCATTACTCATTGCTGCATTTGTCTGGCTATGATCTTCCAATTGAGGAGCTCAAGCAGTTCCGTCAAATGGGTTCAAAGACGCCTGGGCATCCGGAATACGGCTATACAGCGGGTGTCGAAACCACGACAGGGCCGTTGGGCCAGGGTTTGACCAACGCGGTGGGGATGGCGATTGCTGAGAAATTGTTAGCAGCGCGTTTTAATACGGATTCTTACAAAATTGTCGATCACTTTACTTATGTCTTCTTAGGTGATGGTTGCTTAATGGAAGGTATTTCTCACGAGGCCAGTTCTTTAGCGGGTACGCTAGGGCTCGGTAAGTTGATTGCCTTTTACGATGATAACGGTATTTCTATCGACGGTGATGTGGAAGGTTGGTTTACCGACGATTCTGTAAAACGTTTCGAAGCTTATGGTTGGCATGTGATTGCTGATGTCGATGGGCATGATCCTGATGCCTTGCATCTGGCTATCCGCAATGCTCGCGCAGAGCCTGATAAGCCAACGATGATTTGTTGTAAGACGGTGATTGGCCAGGGTTCACCTAATAAAGCGGGTGGTCATGACTGTCATGGTGCGGCTTTAGGTGATGAAGAGATTGCTTTAACCCGTAAAAATATCGGTTGGCCGCATGCTCCATTTGAGATCCCAGATGATGTCTATGCTGGTTGGAGCGCCAAAGAAACGGGCGCGGGCTTAGAAGAAGATTGGAATTTCCATTTTTCTAAATATGAGCATGCCTATCCTGAGTTAGCGGCTGAATATAAACGTCGTATGGCGGGTGATTTGCCTGACGATTGGGCAGAAAAAGCAGCGGCATATATTGCTGATGTTAATGCCAAAGGCGAAAAAATTGCTACACGTCAAGCGTCACAAAAGGCCATAGAAGCCTTTGCTCCAATGCTACCTGAATTATTGGGTGGGTCAGCTGACTTAGCGCCTTCTAACTTGACCATGTGGTCAGGATCGAAGGGTATGGAAGCTAAGGCTATGGGTGATGTTAATTACATACACTACGGTGTGCGTGAGTTTGCGATGTCAGCGATCATGAACGGTATTGTTGTTCATGGTGGTTTCATTCCTTACGGCGGCACGTTCTTGGTTTTCTCTGACTATGCACGTAATGCTTTGCGTATGGCTGCGTTGATGAAAATTCAGAGTATCTTCGTATTTACCCATGACTCTATTGGTCTGGGTGAAGATGGTCCGACTCACCAACCTATTGAGCATGTGAGTTCGCTGCGTATTATTCCAGGCATGCATGTTTGGCGTCCTTGTGATGCGGTCGAATCTGCTGTTAGCTGGAAAGTGGCGATTGAGAGTAAGAATCAGCCAAGTACGTTGATATTTTCTCGTCAAGGCTTGCCTAATCAGCCACGTACAGATGCACAGATTGCCAATATTGAAAAGGGCGGTTATGTATTATTGGATGGTGGTGATAATCTTGATGCGATTATTATTGCTACGGGTTCTGAAGTTGAGCTTGCAGTCGACGCCGCTAAGGCGCTTTCTGGTAAAAATATCCGTGTTGTGTCTATTCCTTGTTTGGAAATCTTCGAAGCACAAGATGCGGCATACAAAGAGTCTGTGATTCCAAGTGCTATTACTGCACGCGTTGCTGTGGAAGCTGGTGTTCCGCATATTTGGCAAGGCTATGTTGGTTTCGGTGGCAAAGTGATAGGCATGACCACTTTTGGTGAATCAGCCCCTGCCGGTGATTTGTTCAAACACTTTGGTTTTACTGTGGACAACGTCGTTGCTGCAGTGAACGAAGTGATGGCATAGAGCAAGGCTCTCGCTAAAAAGTTTTTGTTGAATCTATATTAGGAAATGAATATGAGCATTAAAGTAGCAATCAATGGCTACGGCCGTATTGGTCGTAACGTTTTACGTGCCTTGTATGAAGCAAACCGTAATGATGAGATTGAAATCGT
The DNA here is from genome assembly GCA_013151045.1 of Gammaproteobacteria bacterium. Classification (GTDB taxonomy): domain Bacteria; phylum Pseudomonadota; class Gammaproteobacteria. The sequence continues at coordinate 14,482 of JAADIY010000007.1, read as the reverse complement.
TGCGATCAATGACCTGGGTGATAGTAGTACTAACGCTCACTTGACCAAATACGATACTGCGCACGGTAAATTTAACGCTGATGTGTCAGTGGATGGTGACTATATGGTCGTTAATGGCGATCGTATTCGTGTGTTAGCCGAACGTGATCCATCCAAATTGCCTTGGGCAGATTTAGGCGTTGATGTTGTTCATGAATGTACGGGTTTCTTTGCTAACAAAGAAAAAGCCTCTGCACATTTAGCGGCAGGTGCGAAGAAAGTGATTATTTCTGCGCCAGGTGGTGCTGATGTTGATGCCACCATCGTCTATGGTGTTAACCACAAATCTTTGAAAGCTAGTGATACGGTTATTTCTAATGCTTCTTGTACGACTAACTGTTTAGCGCCTTTGGTTAAACCGTTGAATGACCGTATTGGTATCGAACATGGTTTGATGACAACGATTCATTCTTATACCAATGATCAAGTGTTAACTGACGTTTACCATTCGGATTTGCGTCGTGCGCGTTCTGCTACGCAATCACAAATTCCAACTAAAACGGGTGCGGCAGCAGCAGTAGGTTTGGTATTGCCTGAGCTAAACGGCAAGTTAGATGGTTTTGCCATGCGTGTTCCAACTATTAATGTTTCTACCGTTGACTTGACCTTTGTGCCGAAAAAACCAACAAGTAAAGAAGCTATTGACGCGATCATGAAAGAGGCTTCTGAAGGTGAGTTGAAAGGTGTATTGAATTACAGTGATGCTCCATTGGTATCGATTGACTTCAACCATGATCCAGCTTCTTCGACTTATGATTCGACCTTGACGAAAGTGATTGATAGCAAGTTGATTAAAATTTGCGCTTGGTATGATAACGAATGGGGTTTCTCAAACCGTATGCTAGATACCACTGTCGCTTTGATGAATGCTAAATAAGCTTAGTATTTGATACTTTTGCTCAGGTGGCCGCTTTCGCGGCCACCTCTGTTTCTGGAGTTTCTTATGTCAGTCTTGAAGATGATAGATATGGATTTAGCAGGTAAGCGTGTACTTATCCGCGAAGATTTAAATGTGCCTTTAAAAGACGGTGGTGTTGCTGATGATACGCGCATACGTGCGTCGTTGGGCACAATCAAAGCCGCGCGTGATGCGGGTGCAAAAGTGATGTTAATGTCGCATTTGGGTCGGCCAACTGAAGGCGAGTTTGATGAGGCTGCTTCGCTAGCGCCTATTGCTACTTATATTACTGAGAACTGTGATATTCCAGTACGCTTAGTTAAAGACTGGCTTAACGGTGTTGACGTTGCTGATGGCGAAGTCGTGCTTTGTGAAAATGTGCGTTTTAATAAAGGCGAAAAAGCCAATGATGATGCGCTATCACAAAAGATGGCGGCATTATGCGATGTTTTTGTTATGGATGCGTTTGGTACCGCCCATCGTGCGCAAGCGTCTACCCACGGTGTGGCTAAATATGCGCCAGTTGCGTGTGCAGGCCCATTGCTCGCTAATGAGTTGGATGCTTTAGGCAAGGCTTTAGATAACCCAGCGCGCCCGATGGTGGCGATTGTTGGTGGTTCTAAGGTTTCTACTAAGCTAACAGTACTCGAATCATTATCGAAAGTAGTTGACCAGCTGATTGTCGGTGGTGGTATTGCCAATACCTTTATTGAAGCGGCTGGAAACAATGTTGGCAAATCATTAAGCGAATCAAGTTTAATAGGTGTTGCGAATCAATTGTCTGCTGATGCCAAAGCGCGTGGTGGTAATATTCCAGTGCCGACAGATGTCGTCTGTGGTAAGGAATTTTCAGAGAGCACTGAAGCGACATTAAAATCTGTTACAGAAACAGCCGATGACGATATGATTTTTGATGTTGGTCCTGAAACATCGGCAGCTTTTGCTGAGATTTTGAAAAACGCCGGTACTATTGTTTGGAATGGCCCTATTGGCGTGTTTGAATTTGACCAATTTGGCGAAGGCACCAAAGCCTTAGCGATGGCCATTGCTGAGAGTGATGCATTTTCTATCGCTGGCGGCGGTGATACCTTGGCCGCTGTTGCAAAATATGATATTGCTGACAAAGTATCCTATATTTCAACGGGTGGTGGTGCATTTCTAGAATTTTTAGAAGGTAAAAAATTGCCTGCCGTAGAAATTCTTGAGCAACGTGCCCTCGGGGTGTAGCGTGCCGCAGGTTAATTAAATGCTTAAAATACTTTTGCACTATCTTTTTTAAAATAACGAGTCGATATGCCTAGACGCACAAAAATACTGGCCACATTAGGCCCTGCAACAGACGATCCCGCTGTTCTAGATCAAATTCTAGAGGCTGGCGTAGATGTTGTACGCTTGAATTTCTCTCATGGTGATGCAGAGGATCATATTAAGCGCGCTGAAAATGTGCGTAATCGTGCGGCGGCACATGGTCGACAAGTCGGTGTGTTGGCTGATTTGCAAGGACCTAAAATTCGCATACAGCGTTTTGTTGACGGTGGTGTCGATTTAATCGAAGGCGCCGCCTTTGTGTTAGACAGCGCACTTGATGTGAATGCTGGAACCGAAGAGTGTGTTGGTGTGACGTATGCGACGTTGGTTAACGACGTTAAACGCGGCGATACCTTGTTGCTTGATGATGGCCGCCTAACACTGTGGGTAGATAGCGTAGAAGGCACGCAAATTCGCACAAAGGTGGTTATTGGTGGCAAGCTAACCAATAGCAAAGGAATTAATTTACAAGGTGGCGGCTTATCGGCGGCGGCGCTGACAGATAAGGACCGTAAAGATGTCATTACCGCGGCAAAAATTAAAGCCGATTATTTAGCGGTTTCCTTCCCCAGAACCGCTCAGGATATTCATGAGGCACGTGCTTTATTGCGTGCAGCCGGTGGTCACGGTGCCATAGTGGCTAAGATAGAGCGTGCAGAAGCGTTAAATTGTATCGATGAAATTATCGAAGCTTCTGATTCAGTGATGATTGCGCGTGGTGATCTGGGAGTTGAAATTGGTGATGCTGAGTTACCAGGCGTACAAAAAGACTTAATCGCGCGCGCGCGCAGTGCTAACCGCACCGTCATAACGGCAACACAGATGATGGAGTCGATGATCGACAGTGCCATGCCGACGCGTGCCGAAGTCTTTGATGTGGCGAACGCAGTGATGGACGGTACCGATGCAGTGATGTTGTCGGCGGAAACAGCTACAGGTAAAAACCCAGGCGCAGTGATTGCCGCAGTAAACCGTGTTTGTCTAGGCGCTGAAACGCAACGTAGTGCGATGCGTTCAACTCATCGTATAGATTCTCGCTTTGAACAGGTTGATGAATCGATAGCCATGGCAGCGATGTATATTGCTAACCATTCTGGTATTAAGGCTATAGCCGCGTTGACTGAATCGGGTTCAACGGCTTTGTGGATGTCTCGTATTAGCTCGGGTATTCCGATTTACGCCTTGTCACCGCATATTAATACGCGCCGTCTTATGACTTTATATCGTGGCGTTTATCCGACCAGTTTTGATATGAGCGCAGGTGAGAGTCACGGAATGAATCGTGAGGCCGTAGATGAGTTGGTGCGCCGAGGTGCGGTTCGTAATGGTGATTTAGTGCTTATTACCAAGGGTGATCGCATGGGCCTGATGGGCGGTACGAATGCCATGACGATTGTTCGTGTTGGCGAAGAAGAGTTGAAGTAAGGCGCTATTACTTCGGTTAAATTATTTTTAGGTTGGCCGGTAACTAACGGTTAGTTACCGGCAATAAGTTTTTTACTATTTATGGGCAATGCCCAATTTGATAACGTGTGAGGAGACTCTTATGGCTTTAATTTCACTGCGACAGCTGCTAGATCATGCTGCAGAATATGGTTATGGCGTACCAGCTTATAACGCTAATAACATGGAACAGGTACATTCAATAATGGAAGCAGCGGCTGAAGTTGATAGCCCAGTTATTATTCAAGCATCGGCGGGCGCGCGTTCTTATGCTGGTAGCGCATTTTTTCGTCATTTAATGGATGCTGCTGTTGAGCAATGGCCAGATACCCCTGTTTGTGTTCACCAAGATCATGGCGCATCACCCGATGTTTGTGCGCGCTCTATCCAATCGGGTTTTACATCAGTGATGATGGATGGTTCATTGATGGCTGATATGAAAACACCATCAAGTTATGAATATAACTGTGATGTGACTAGCCGTACGTCAGCAATGGCGCATGCTGTTGGTGTTTCTGTTGAAGGTGAGCTAGGTTGCCTAGGTTCATTAGAAAGCGGTATGGCTGGTGAAGAAGACGGTTCAGGTGCTGAAGGCGTATTAACACAGGATCAGCTATTGACTGACCCTGATGAAGCTGCTGATTTTGTTAAGAAAACCAAAGTTGATGCTTTAGCCATTGCGATTGGTACTAGCCATGGTGCGTACAAGTTCACTCGCCCACCTACTGGTGATATCTTGGCGATTGATCGTATTAAAGCTATCCATAAACGTATTCCTGATACACATTTGGTGATGCACGGTTCTTCTTCAGTGCCACAAGACTGGTTAGCGATTATTCATGAGTTTGGTGGTGATATCGGCGAAACTTATGGTGTGCCAGTTGAAGAAATTCAAGAAGGTATCAAGAACGGTGTACGTAAAGTCAATATCGATACCGATTTGCGTTTAGCCAGTACGGGCGCTATTCGTAAGCATTTAGCTGAGAACCCTAAGAACTTTGACCCACGTAAGTTCTTAAAAGCCTCAACGATTGCAATGAAAGATATTTGTCAGCAGCGCTTTGAAGCGTTCGGTTGTGCAGGTCATGGTTCTAAGATTAAGCCAATTAACCTTGAAGATATGGTTGCGCGTTATGAGAGCGGCGAGCTAGACCCTAGCGTTAAGTAAGCGTTGCTCCAAGCATAAAAAAAGGGCGAGTTAATCTCGCCCTTTTTTGTATTCCATTATTATGTAAGGGGTAATTAGTGGTGGTTATTTTTACCACGACCAATAGCATAATACTCAATACCTAGGCTTTCCATTAAGCTGGGTTCATAAAGATTGCGACCATCAAAGATCACGGCCGAGGACAATGATTGTTTGATATTGTCGAAATCTGGGCTGCGAAAGGCATTCCATTCAGTGATGATAACCAAAGCGTCGGCCCCTTCAAGTGTGCCGTCTTGCGAGTCACATAACTTTAATCCTTCTTGATTACCGTAAATTCTTTCACATTCTTCCGACGCAACCGGGTCAAATGCTTGAACTTTAGCGCCTGCTGCCCATAGAGCTTCCATGAGTGTACGACTGGGCGCAGCACGCATGTCATCAGTGTTGGGTTTAAAGGCCAGGCCCCATAAAGCAAAGGTTTTACCTTTTAGCTTGCCTGAAAAATGATGGCTTATTTTCTCAAATAAACGGTGTTTTTGACGGTTATTGACCGATTCAACTGCATTAAGTAATTCCGCTTCATAACCATTTTCATCGGCAGTGCGTGCCAAGGCCATGACATCTTTTGGAAAACATGAGCCACCATAGCCGCATCCAGGGTAAATAAAGTGGTAACCAATACGCGGATCAGAGCCGATGCCAATACGTACTTTCTCGATATCTGCGCCAAGTCTTTCGGCGAGATTTGACAGCTCATTCATAAAACTAATTTTGGTGGCAAGTAACGAGTTCGCGGCATATTTGGTCAGTTCGGCAGAACGAATATCCATCACTACCAGTCGTTCAGTTTGACGATTGAATGGCGCGTACAAGGCCCGTAGCAGTTCAGTGGTGCGCGGATTATCTGTGCCCACGATAATTCTGTCCGGTTTCATGAAATCATCTAATGCAGCACCTTCTTTCAGAAATTCCGGGTTTGACACGATATCAAATTCGATATTTGCGTCGCGTTTGTCTAGGGCGGCTTTTAGTGTGGAGCGCACTTTATCTCCTGTTCCTACAGGGACAGTCGATTTATTGATCACTACTCGGTATTCATCCATGTTTTCGCCAATACTCTTGGCGACGGCTAGGACATATTGAAGGTCAGCCGATCCATCTTCATCAGGTGGAGTGCCAACGGCAACAAATTGAAATAAGCCATGATCCACGCCTTCTTTAATATCAGTTGTAAAGCGCAGGCGGCCATTTTTCATATTGGCGGCGATCATGTCGTCAAGACCCGGTTCATATATAGGCACGTCACCACTATTTAGACGGTCGATTTTATTTTGGTCAATATCAACACAGATAACGTCATTACCCACTTGGGCAAGACAAGCGCCTGTCACAAGGCCGACATAACCACTACCAAAAACGGTTAGTTTCATTGAAACTCAAGCTCCATATAAAAATGTGTAATCAGTGAAATTGTTTGAATTCTAGCGTTATGTGCTAGCGTTTAATTTTAACGGCAGTATAAACTCAATACTGAATTTAGGCTCTTTTTTCAATGGTGTTTAAAGCAATATGCTGTAGCACCGATACTTATATAAATACCGCGAGTGGATTAATTTTTTACTGTGAAAGTTTGATGGAGATATTACAAGATTTTGCTCTAATAACAATAGCTGTTGCCTATTTGGCGGTGGTGGGCGTATTGCTGTGGCGTTGGGCCGGACAGTTGGATAGAGCACTGTTGATCACTGCTGCGTTGGTTTCATCGCTGTGGTTATTCGTTGTTGTTTCCTCTGCAGCCACAAATATCACTGTCACAGAAAGTTTTATACGCATATTGCAAGTATTTATGTGGGTAAGTCTTTTGCTCAAATTTTTGCATGCAAAACATCGTAGCTATAACCAGCGTGTATTTGTTATTGGAGTCATTTTCTTGGCTCAGTGTGTGGCTCTGCTAATAGCGATATTTTCTTTATTGTATGGGACGGATACTCATAAGTTACCAGGTAACGAATACATGGTTTATGTGTTACCTATTGTCGTTGTATTTATGGCGTTGAGCGGTTTTTATGTAGTTTCGCGCATCAACGAGAGGGGGCGACGGGAGCGGCGCGCAAATATTCGTTTGCTTTGTTTAGCAGTAAGCTTTTTATTGTCCTACCATGTGTTAAGCGGAATGCAGTATTTAGTCTTTGGCCGCTTGTTAGAAGTTGATTGGTTGTTTTTGGCGGCGCTGTATTCTGTTGCAGTTATTTTGCTGTTGAAGTCAACGTTTAGCCGTAATGCCCGTTGGATGGGTGAAGTCTACGTTTCGCGCGATGCCGTAATGTATGGCGTTGGTGCTGCATTGGTGGGTTTGATTTTGTACTGCGCCATGCTTTTTTTACGCAATATTGATGGTTCAGGTAGGCTGGATTACGCATTTGCCTATTTATTATTGGCAAGTCTATGCAGCGTTGTTCTTGTCGGTTTTTTTTCAAGGCGTGTGCGTGCACATGTTCATGTTTTGTTAGGCAAGCACCTTTTTAATTACCGTTATGATTATCGTGAAGAGTGGTTGAGGTTGATTCGTACTCTGTCGAAAGGCGGTGCTGGCGCGCATATGCTAGAAAGGGTTATTCAGTCGGTAGCGCAGATAGTCGGTAGTCAAGGTGGTGTGTTATGGGTAAACCGTCATGGTGAAGATTATGAGCCTGTTGCACGTTGGGGGGCTATCACTGAGCTTGAAGGCGTTGAGCATGCTAAGAATGATTTGATACGTTTTTTAGAAGAAAGGCAATGGGTGATTGAGCGGAATGAGTATCTGCGTGAGCCCAAGCTTTATGAAGGGTTGGTGTTGCCCGAGTGGATGCTGTCGACGGATGATTTATGGTTGGTTGTACCGCTGATGCAGGATATTCGCTTGCTTGGTTTTGTTGTGTTGTCGCCCTCATCAATCCGTAGGGGGATTAATTGGGAAGACCGAGACTTATTGAAAACCGCTGGTCGTCAAGCGGCGACGCATATAGCGCAGTTACTTGCGACACAAGCATTGATCGAGGCACAAGAGTTTGACGCTTTTAATCGTCTTTCGGCATTTGTAGTACATGATTTGAAAAATGTAGTGGGTCAGTTAGTGCTCATTACTAAGAATGCAGAAAAACATAGAAATAATCCTGAATTTATCAATGACACCTTCGATACTGTCGAGAGTGCGGCGCGCAGAGGGCATCGTCTCTTGGCTCAGTTACGAGATAGATCGCCTAAGGCCGCAGTGCCTACGAAAGTGCTCTTGAGTGCTTTATTGTCAGAGGTTGTCACCGAAAGGTCTATGATCAATCCCGCCCCAGTTCTTACTGGAGATGATGTGGATGCATTGGTGATGGCTGATCATGCAAAATTAAAAGAAGTATTTAATCACATGATTGAGAACGCCCAGCAGGCGACGAACGATGAAGGTTCTATTGCAATTCAATTATCCCTTGATGGGGATTATGCGCTAGTTGAAGTGTCTGACAATGGTTGCGGTATGGATGCGAGCTTTATCCGAGATAGACTTTTTAGGCCATTCGATTCAACAAAAGGCGATGAAGGCATGGGTATAGGTGTTTATCAGAGTCGTGAAATTATTCGTTCTTTGCGTGGCAGTATTGATGTGGAAAGTATTCCAGACCAAGGTAGCAAGTTCAAGATTAGGCTGCCGATAATAGACGAAACAGTGAATTAAAGGAGTTTTCATGGCTAAGGCCAAGCAGTATTTGCTCATCGTAGATGATGAAGAGGGTATTCAAAAGCAATTGCGATGGAGTTTTGAGGGCTATGATCTTGTTTTCGCTAGCAGTAGGGAAGAGGCAATATCTCAACTGCGCCGTTTTGAGCCAGTTGTCGTCACGCTTGATTTAGGCTTGCCGCCAGATGCTGCTGGCGCGAGTGAGGGTATTCTTGCTCTAGAAGAAATGCTTGCTCTTGCGCCGCATACTAAAGTCATTGTTGTTACGGGGAATGATGATAAAAATAATGCGGTGGAGTGCATCAATAAAGGCGCATACGATTTTTATCAAAAACCGATTGACCCAGAATTACTGTCAATCATGGTGGCGCGTGCTTTTCACGTCTCTGGCCTAGAGGGAGAAAACCGTAAGTTAGCCAAGCGCCATAATACGATGCGATTGCCTGGTGTGATTGGTTCTAGCCCACAAATGTTAAAAGTGTGTCGAGATATTGAAAAGATAGCTAAAGTGAACGTAACGACCTTGCTGCTTGGTGAGAGTGGGACGGGTAAGGAAGTCATCTCTCGAGCTTTACATGAGACGAGTGACCGAGCTGCTGAACGGTTTGTGGCAATCAATTGCGCAGCTATTCCTGAAAACCTGCTTGAAAGTGAGTTGTTTGGTTATGAGAAAGGCGCATTTACTGGCGCAACGCGGCAAACCATAGGCCGTATCGAGTATGCGAATGGTGGCACCTTGTTTCTTGATGAAATTGGTGATTTGCCGTTGTCGATGCAAGTTAAATTATTGCGATTTTTACAGGAGCGGACTATTGAGCGGGTAGGAGGTAGAAAAGAAATCCACCTGGATGTTCGAGTTGTCTGTGCTACGCATCAAAATATCAGTGAATTGATCGCTGAAGGTCGTTTCCGCGAGGACCTGTATTACCGCGTTAGCGAGATAACGATTAACATTCCGCCATTACGAGACAGAGATGCAGATTGCGTATTATTAGCTAAAGCCATTATGGCGCGTAGTAAGCAGGAGTTAGGTAAGAAGACAAAACCAAAAGGGTTTTCCGTAGAGGCGCTTGAGGCGATATCTGCTTACCCATGGCCGGGTAATGTGCGTCAGCTAGAAAACGTTGTGCGTCGCGCAGTATTGATGTCTGAAGGTGCTCAAATCACAGTTGATGACCTTGGCATAAAAGCAGGCGAAGAGCTTAGTCAGCCACTGAACCTCAAGGAAGTGCGTGATAAAGCAGAGTACGAGGCCTTACTGAGGGCGTTTAGTCTTCATGACGGCAATATATCGAAGATATCTGAGCTGTTAGGGGTCAGCAGGCCCACACTATATGATTTAATGGGCAAGCATGGTATAAAGTAAGTCAAATCAAGAAGGATCTGTACCCGAGCGGTCTTCTGCGCTCAAAAATTAATGGTTCTGATAAAAGAGCCAGTCAGGCTCTATAAAGAGAATCAAGCCATGTACGAGTCGTTTTATAATTTATCGGCGAAGCCCTTCGCGTTAAACCCTGATCCACGGTTCTTTTTTGGTAGCCGTGGCCATAAACGCGCTCAGTCCTATTTGCAGTATGGCTTGACTCAGGGTGAGGGTTTTATCGTTATTACTGGCGGTGTCGGGACGGGTAAAACGATGCTTGTCCGTAATCTTTTTGCCGGTCTTTCAAAAGAAAATATCGTCGCGGCTCAATTAGTGACAACACAATTGGGCGCAGATGACATGTTGCGTATGATCGCTGCATCTTATGGCTTAGCGCATGAGGGTTTAGGTAAGGCGACACTGCTTAAGAATTTAGAGACGTTTTTAATTACTCGTGCGCGTGAAGGCAAACGAGTGTTGCTAGTCATTGATGAGGCGCAAAATTTACCACTCAGTTCGCTAGAAGAATTACGCATGCTGTCTAATTTTCAGCTTGCGGGAAAGGTTTTATTGCAAAGTTTTTTGCTAGGACAAGCCGATTTTAAAGATACTTTGCGGTCACCACAGATGGAGCAATTACGGCAAAGAGTGATTGCTGCTTATCACCTCAATCCGCTGGGTGAGGACGAGACTAAAACGTATATAGAGCATCGCCTGACCTTGGTAGGTTGGACTACCGATCCAGTGATTAGTGACGAAGCGCATGCAGCCATTCATAAATACACGGGTGGTGTGCCGCGTTTGATTAATCAGCTCTGCGATAGATTACTACTTTTTGGTTATTTAGAAGAGTTGCTGGCGATCGATCTTGAGCATGTTGATACAGTAGTTAAAGAATTACAGCAAGAAACTCCAGGTTCCCAGTTTGGTGGCGATGTTTGTGTAGAAAAAGAAGAAGAGTTTATTCCAATTGAGCGTCCTTCTATTGCTAAAGATGCTGCAATTTCTGGTAGAGCAAGCAGTAGTAAGCGCATGCTAAAGAAATCAGTTCGAAGTGGCGCTATAAAGTCCTCTAAAAAGAGGGATAATGCCAAAATGGACTTGGTGACGGGAGACGACTCTGATCGTATTGCATTGCTTGAGCAGCGTGTTCATTTGCTCGAGTCAAAACTAGAGAACTATATTTCTGCGGTTAAAGGCGCATGTGATATTACTTTAACGGATTAAAGTGCCATTATTAGAACTGGTTTATTGTTAATAGGCTCTTAAGAGTAAAGTGATGATTATGAAAGTTTGGGTTAGATGTATATTAATTGGCTTAATGGTCGTTTTTTCGCCGTTGTCCAGCGCTGTAGATGAAAACTTTGATGTTTATGTGTTTGCAGATACCACCTATGACGATAATGTGTTTCGGGTTGCTAATAGTGCTGAGGCATTAGCGCAGAATGGAACTACCACGCAAGGTGATAGAGAGATTACCTATGGTGTAGGTGCTAATCTTAAGATTCCTGTTAGTCGGCAGCAGTTTAATTTTGATGCAGAGCTACGGCGGACAAATTTTGACCGTTTTAGCCAGCTCAATAATAATAATGGGCGATTTGACGGGGAATGGCAATGGGCGTTAGCAAGTCGTGCTAGTGGTACTTTAGGCTATGAGTATGAGCGTCGATTGACAGACTTTTTTGAGTTTCAGTCTGCGATTCGTGATACAGAGGTGGATCAAAATTTTTATGGGAAAGCAAATATCCCCGTGCATCGCAGATGGACGCTGGTCGTTGGTGCCGAGTCTCGGGATGTGAGTTTCAGCGAAAGGCAGTTTCTTGATAGGGATACAGCGACGATTTCCGGTGAAGTTTTATTTGAAACTAGAGCAAAGACTTTTGTCGGTGTGCGTGTGAGAGAGAGCGCCACTGAGTTTGATGATAATTTTGTGGCAAGTAATGATTTTGATGAGAGTGAATACGGAATAGTTGTTCGCTGGGATGCCAGTGGTCATTCGCGTTTTTCCGGTTCTTTGAGCAGAACTGACAGAGACCCTGATAATCCAGCCAGCGGTGATTTTTCTGGTGGCACTTGGGATCTTGATTACCGCCGATTTATCAGTGGTAAAACCTATGTAGATTTTAGCGTGTTTCGCGAAACGACATTATTGAATGAAGTGGCGAGCCTTGTGGTCAGTAAAGGTGCTGAGATCATTCCATTGTGGAATATTTCCCCTAAGCTCAGTTTTCGAGGCCAGCTTCGTTATGAGCAGCGTGATTTTGAGGCTGCAGTCCTGAATAGCGGCAGATCAGATGATTTACTCACTATCGCTGCGCGTTTCAGCTATAGGCTGAATCGGGCATTTTCTCTTAATTTGGGTGTTTCCAACCGCTCAAGAAATTCAAATATTGATAACGCTGAATTTGACCAAACAGAGTTAAATGTAGGGTTGCGCCTTAATATTTAGTCATTTAAACATCAGCAGATGTCACTCGACAGTGTTCTATTGCGTTAACTTTGCCCATAAAAGTCTGAGTAAAAACATTGTCGCTGAGTGGCGAATGTATGCTGCAATAAGTGCTATGCATCTCTTGTTAAAGAAGTTTTGTTATCTTTCCGATAAGGATACGTATATGTCACTCCTTCTACTAAATAGTAGGTTTTTATTGAAATCTTGCGGCCAAATTTTATTAGCTCTGATTTTGTTGAGTTATTCGTTGCTAGTATCGGCTGATACGGCCATAGAATACAGACTGGGCATTGACGATACTGTAAAAGTTTCAGTATTTCAGCAGCCAGATTTAACAACCATCTCAAAGATAGATGCTTCAGGTCGTATTGCATTGCCCTTGGTAGGCGAAATTGTGCTTGCAGGTTTAACCAAGGCCGATGCAGAAAGAGCCATATCTGAAGCGCTCAAGCGGGGTGGTTATCTGAAAAACCCTCAAGTATCGATTTTGGTTGAGCAATATCAAAGTGCCCAAGTGTCTGTATTAGGCTATGTTAATGGTCCGGGAAGATACGTTATCGAGCGAACTAGCTCGGTTATTGATATGCTGGCTAATGCGGGTGGTTTAAAGGTGGAGGCTGGAGACGTGCTTCTTGTTGTTAGAGGGGGCGGTCGTAATGCAAAAAAAACAGAGGTTGATTTGCTGAAATTTCAGCAAGGTGATTTAAGTCAAAATATTGAATTGAAGGCGGGGGACTTGGTCTTGGTGCCCAGAATGGAGGAATTCTATATCTATGGCGAGGTCAAAGCTGCAGGGATTTATAGACTGCGGAGGAATATGACAGTAATGCAAGGCTTGTCTGTTGGTGGCGGTTTAACGGATAGAGGTTCGCGAAAAAAAATCGTAATCAGCCGACAACAGGCTGGGAAAGTTATAGAGAAAAAAACAGCGCTGGACGATACATTGCAAGCGAATGATGTCATATACGTTAAAGAAAGTATTTTTTAGCTGAAACAGGCTAGGGTATGAATAGCACCAAAGAAATTAATATCAATCAGTATCTGACCATATTCTTCGCGTATAAACGCATAGTGATTGTGTTGCTAGTGTGCGCCCTGGCTATTAGCTTTTTTATCTATTCGAAATCACCAAAGCTTTATTCTTCTACTGCTTCGATCAATTTCGAGTTTTTTAACCCGACGAACCCACTGGCTAATGCCGGCGGTAACTTTGCCATATCGAGCAACGAAGTTGTTTACATTAATACCCAAATTGATTTAATTCAAAGCAAGCTGGTTGCCGAGCAAGTCTTTAGTGGTTTACCTGCGGAACATAAGGACAGACTAGAGTTCGCCCTTTATGAAGGGCGGCCGTTGCATAAACAATACCTCGGGTCGGTGTTGGCATGGCTGGATCAGTTGTTTGAGTGGTTTGCTGGCGAAGAAGAGGATATCGGCGAACCCTTGTATGACGCATCATTGACGGAAAATGACGACGTCCTCGCCGAGATGGATATTGATTCCACTCCGTGGCAGGCAATAGCCATGCTCAGCAACCTGGAGGTTGAGAATGTTTTCGGTACAAGAATTGTCAATATTGGTTACGCATCCGTTGATCGCGAATTGGCGGCACTCATCGCCAACCGCTTTGCTGCGGCATATATCGATACCAATCTGAAATTGCTGCGGGACCCGGCGAAGGCTTCCAAAGCGTGGTTAGGAGGGCAGCTGGGCATCCTTAAAGAAGAGTTGGAGAAAGCGCAAGCCGTGCTAAGCCAATATAAAACTTCCCAGGGTATCGTGGTCTCGGCGGAAAGGGTGGGCCTGGAATCGACTAAACTGGAAAAGATGAGCAGTGAATTGGTTGCGGTACAAAATGATCTCAGACAGGCAGAAGTGACCAGCAGGCAGCTAGACGAGATCAAGCAACAAGGCAAATCATTATTGTCACTGGCAGCTATTTCAGATAGCCCTGAAATACGTGCTATACGTATAAAAATACGCGGCCTGGAAGGCCGGATTGCAGAAAACTCATCTGAGCTTGGCGCCAACCACCCTAAGTTGCGCCAGTTGCGCAGTGAATTAGACCAAGCCAGAGGGAAATTGCGTAAGGAATTGAAAACCTTGGCTAACTTGATTGCCAA
>JAADIY010000005.1 GCA_013151045.1 Gammaproteobacteria bacterium | reverse complement strand
GACTCATTCCTGACTAATGCGCCCATTATTACACAGATAGCGCGAATTTTAACCGGCTGTAATATACTGCATCGCTGGACTAAAAACCATGAATAGAGCCCATGTCACGACAATTTGAATTACATACTGATTATACCCCTGCGGGCGATCAGCCGACAGCCATTAAAGCCATGGTTGAAGGTCTCAATAATGGTGAGGCTGGCATGACGCTATTGGGTGTCACTGGCTCAGGTAAAACATTTAGTATCGCGAACGTCATTGCCGAAGTGCAACGCCCAGCCATTATTATGGCGCCCAATAAAACCTTGGCGGCGCAGCTCTATGGTGAAATGAAGGAATTCTTTCCGCATAACGCAGTGGAATATTTCGTTTCCTATTATGATTACTACCAGCCCGAAGCCTATATGCCGAGCTCAGACACCTTCATTGATAAAGATGCCTCGATTAACGAGCACATCGAACAAATGCGTCTCTCTGCCACTAAAGCGATTTTAGAACGCAAAGACACCATTATCGTTGCTTCTGTTTCCGCTATTTATGGTTTGGGGGATCCTAAGTTATACATGGGGATGTTGTTGCACTTTGTGAAAGGTGAGCCGATTGAACAGCGGGCAATTTTACGTAAATTAGCCGAGCTGCAATATACTCGTAATGATGTAGAGTTACGTCGCAGTACTTACCGCGTGCGTGGTGAAGTGATTGATATCTTTCCGGCAGACTCTGATCGTGAAGCAGTACGCGTTGAATTATTTGATGATGAGGTCGAACAGCTGAGTTATTTCGATCCATTGACAGGTGAAATTTTACGCCGCGTACCACGACTAACGGTTTATCCAAAAACACATTACGTGACGCCACGACAAGTATTACTTGATGCGATAGAAGATATTAAGGTTGAGCTAAAAGATCGTCTCGAATATTTTCGGACCAATGATAAATTAGTTGAAGCGCAACGCTTAGAACAGCGCACACAGTTTGATATTGAAATGATTAATGAGTTGGGTTATTGCTCCGGCATTGAAAACTACTCACGTTATTTATCAGGGCGGGAAGAGGGCGCTGCACCCCCTACTTTATTTGATTATCTTCCTGACGATGCGATTCTAGTAATTGATGAATCACACGTATCCGTGTCGCAAATTGGTGCAATGTATAAAGGCGATCGTTCGCGCAAGACAACGTTGGTTGATTATGGTTTTCGTTTGCCTTCAGCGTTAGATAATCGTCCGATGCGTTTTGATGAGTTTGAAAAAATATCCCCGCAAACTATTTATGTGTCGGCAACCCCAGGTGATTATGAAAAAGAGAACTCGGGAGCGATTATTGAGCAAGTCGTTCGGCCAACTGGCTTAACCGATCCTGAGATTGAAATAAGACCAGTCGCTACACAAGTTGACGACTTGTTATCAGAAGTTAAAATACGTGCTGAGAAAAACGAACGTGTTTTAGTCACAACACTCACTAAACGTATGTCGGAGGATTTAACCGACTACCTTGCCGAACATGGTGTGCGTGTACGTTATTTACATTCAGATATTGATACCGTTGAGCGTATGGAAATTTTGCGTGATCTACGCCTAGGTGAGTTTGATGTGTTGGTCGGTATTAACTTACTGCGTGAAGGACTGGATTTGCCCGAAGTCTCGCTTGTGGCTATTTTAGACGCAGACAAAGAAGGTTTCTTACGGTCAGAGCGTTCCTTAATTCAAACCATCGGCCGTGCAGCACGTAACTTAGAAGGTAGGGCTATACTTTATGCTGACCGCATAACTGGCTCTATGCAAAGAGCTATAGATGAAACTGATCGACGCCGAGTAAAACAAGAAGCACATAATAAGAAACATAACATTACACCGAGGAGCATCCAGAAAGCAGTGATGGATGTGATGCAAGCGGGTTACTCGGATGTAAAGGCGAGTGTAAGAGAATATGCCAAGGTCGCTGAAGAACTGATTGAATATAATACGATGTCACCCGCTCAATTAGAAAAGAGCATCGTTAAAATGGAACAAGAGATGTACAAACATGCCCAAAATCTCGAGTTTGAGGAAGCCGGGCAGATACGGGATAAAATTGCGCACATTAGAGATGTGCAGAGATAGTGTATATGCCGAGGCTTACGGGCTAGGTTAAATATGATAATATTGATAAAAATAAAGTTAGTGGACAGATAATGACAAAAGTAGCACTTATATCAGGGATAACGGGGCAAGATGGTGCCTATTTAGCAGAGTTCCTACTCAAGAAGGGCTATGAGGTGCATGGTATTAAACGCCGTGCTTCATCATTTAATACGGATCGTATCGATCACCTGTATCAAGATCCTCATGTTGAGAACCGCAACTTTGTACTTCATTACGGTGATCTAAGCGACTCAACCAATTTGATTCGCATTATTCAGGAAGTGCAACCGGATGAAATTTATAATTTGGGCGCGCAAAGCCATGTAGCCGTGTCGTTTGAAAGTCCTGAATACACAGCAGATACGGTTGGGCTCGGTGCCTTACGTATTCTTGAAGCAATTCGTGTTGCCGGTTTAGAGAAGAAAACACGTTTCTATCAGGCTTCGACATCTGAATTGTTCGGTGATGTTCAGGAAATTCCTCAAAAAGAAACCACACCGTTTTACCCGCGTTCACCTTATGCCGCTGCTAAGCTTTATGCTTACTGGATCACGGTTAACTATCGTGAAGCGTACGGTATGTATGCCTGTAATGGTATTTTGTTTAACCATGAATCACCAGTACGCGGTGAAACATTTGTTACGCGTAAAATTACACGCGCAATGTCGCGTATAAGTCTCGGTCTTCAGGACTGTGTTTACCTCGGTAACATGAATGCATTACGAGATTGGGGGCACGCAAAAGACTATGTTGAAATGCAGTGGTTAATGTTACAACAAGACGAGCCAGATGATTTTTGTATTGCAACGGGCGTGCAATATTCTGTGCGTGATTTTTGTGATGCGGCTTATGGTCATTTAAATAAAAAGATTCGCTGGGAAGGCAAAGGCGTTGATGAAAAAGGCTATGATTCAGAAACGGGGCAATGCATCGTT
>JAADIY010000057.1 GCA_013151045.1 Gammaproteobacteria bacterium | reverse complement strand
CGGTAGATGTTGCTGCCGATGGTTTAGAAGGCCAATACTTAGGTTGTGAATTTCCCTTTGATGCGGCAATCATTGATTTAGGGCTGCCCAAGGTTGATGGTATCGACCTGATTAAAGAATTGCGCAAGCAAGGTAAGTCATTCCCCGTTTTGATATTAACTGCGCGTGGTCGTTGGCAAGAAAAAGTAGAAGGCTTAAACGCCGGCGCAGATGATTATTTGGTTAAGCCATTCCATTTTGAAGAATTATTAGCTCGAGTGCAGGCATTGCTGCGCCGCTCTAGTGGTTGGTCACAGCCCGTCTTGGTTTGTGGCCCAATAGCGCTTGATACACGGTCGCGCCAAGTGACAGTGAATGATGATGATATTGATTTGACTGCTTATGAATATAAAACCTTAGAATACCTTATGCTTAATAGTGGTGCGGTGGTGTCGAAAAGCGAGCTTACCGAACATATTTACGACCAAGATTTTGATCGGGATAGTAACGTTATTGAAGTCTTTATTGGGCGTTTGCGTCGTAAGCTCGACCCGGAAAATACAATTAAGCCTATCGATACATTACGAGGCCAGGGCTATCGTTTTACCTTAGACCGCAATAGCGATTAGGGTTAGTAGGCCCCGATGTCATCGCTTAAAGCGCGCTTACTCATATCGCTGACCATTGTGTTGGTGTTGTTCTTCGGCGTTACTGGCGTAACGCTTGAGCGCGCGTTTAGTAATAATGCCAAAGACAGCATGCATGACCGTTTGCAAGGTTATGCCGGTGTGCTTATCGCTTTGTCTGAACAAAGCAAAGAAGGTGTGGCGCGCTTAATTGACGTTTTACCAGAAGAGCGTTTCAACTATACCAATTCAGGTTTGTATGCGCGATTTGTCAGCAACGATGGTCAGTATGGTTGGTATTCAACCTCTATGGCAGGGCGTGATATCCCTTTTCGCTCAGGACTGTCTAGCGGTAATACCAGTTTTGAACGCATAGTAATGCAAGATCATGATAGCGGTGAAGATGTTTACGCCTATAGCATTGGTGTGAGTTGGGGCACTGATTTTGAACAAGACACGAGCTATACGTTTAGTATTGCTGAGGCATCGGCTACTACTGATGAAAGTATCGCGGATTTTCGTCGCATATTGTGGGGATGGCTCGGTACGGTATCGCTAATTTTATTAGCAGTACAGGGTAGTGTCTTGCATTGGAGTTTGGTGCCGTTACGGCGTGCAGAAAAAGACCTTGATGCAATAAAAAGTGGTGACAAAGCAAGCTTAAGCGGTAAGTATCCAAAAGAGCTATTGGGTCTAACCGAAAATATTAATGGTTTAATACACGGTAACTATGAGCGCTTAGTTCGTTATCGTAATACCTTAGATAATCTTGCACACAGTTTGAAAACCCCGCTGGCATTAATGCGTAGCACGGTGGAAAGCAATAGTGCGATTGACGTTAAGACAGCGCAAGCGCTCGATGAGCAGGTGGAGCGTATGAGCAGTATCGTTGATTACCAGTTGCGCCGTGCAGCGACCTCGGGTGGCGAATCGATATCTGCGCCGATTGTTGTATCAAAAATCGCTTCAAAAATATTATTAGCACTAGAAAAAGTCTATGCCGACAAGCAAGTCGCGACACGGTTGCTTGATTCGCAGAAAATTAAGATCCGCATGGATGATAGTGATCTTTATGAATTGCTAGGTAATTTATTAGATAACGCCTTTAAATGGTGTAAGAGTCGTGTTGAAGTCACCATTAATACCTCTGCACCTGGCGAGGTTGCGATTGTGATAGAAGACGATGGCCCAGGTATTCCCGAAGATATGGCAGATCAAGTGCTTAAACGTGGCGCACGCGTCGATCAATCGACGCCGGGGCAAGGTATCGGTCTTTCTGCGGTATCTGAAATTATTAATATTTATCGAGGTAGCGTTAATATTGGCCGCAGTCGTTTGAATGGTGCGGCGATTACGCTGCGTTTGCCTCAGTTATAGAATATGTCTATGGCAATGTCTTTATCTCGGTCATCATCCCCTTCTATAATGTCATGCTATGAATAAATTATTTTATCCGCACACATTGTTAGTGTTGCTAACGATATTATTTTTGTCGTTGCCTGTTTTTGCAGAAAATGTAGAAAACCTCTACAGTGCTAATGTTATCGTCAGCGACGAAGGTGATGCGGAGCGCCAGCGCGGATTAAAAAATGCTTTGGCGCAAGTGTTGATCAAAGTCAGTGGCAGCCGTAGCATATTAGTTGAGTCAGCTGCCAAACAAGCCATTAAAAAACCGTTGCGTTATCTTAGCCAGTTTGGTTATGCCAATGATGTCGATGGTACTCAGCATCTCAATGTGGAATTTGATGAAGAGGCGGTCAGGAATTTACTGCTCAATAATAGCTTGCCACTATGGCAGGATGATCGACCACAAGTATTGCTCTGGTTGGCAATTGAAAAAACAAGCCGCCGACAGTTGATTGGAACAAATAGCCATCCTGATACGCAAAAACTAATTCAAGAAGCAATGCAGCGTCGTGGATTGCCCTATTTGCTGCCGTTGTTGGATTTGAGCGATCGCTCTTTAGTGTCTGTTGCTGAAGTATGGGGTGGTTTTCGCGACGTTATTCGTCAAGCGTCCATCCGTTATTCGACTGAAGCGACTGTAATAGGGCGTTTATTTCAGGTTGCTGGAGGCTGGCGTAGCCATTGGTCACTGATAAATGAAAATGGCTCAACTGACGTCTGGGATGTTGACGGTAATGACGAAGCGACAGTGATTGCAGCAGGTATTGACGGCTTAGCCGATCGCTTAGGTCGTGTCTACGCAACACGTATTGATAACACGCGCAGTGCAGTGGTGACGCTTTCTATCAATAATATTAGCGGTGTTGAAGATTATGCTAAAGCTTTGGCCTATATAGAGTCTTTGAACTTTGTTGATCGCGTTAGTGTTCATGAAATACGTGGAGCTAATGCTAGCTTTATAGTTAACTATAAAGGGCATTTAGACGATGTTAGAGCCAATATTGATCGTGGCAGAGTATTACGGTCAAACACAAGTTCACAATTTTCTTTTAACTACGATACTTTGAGTTATAGCCTAGAGCCTATTAACACTAATTTGAAACCAGCGTTGCGCGCCAAAAAGGGCCAGGCTAGGCGCGGCCAGGCTAGGCGCGAGGAGTGAGGTTTGGTGGTGCCAAATGAACGACGAGTAACGCTGCATGGCCCTTTTTGGCGCGCAACCCGAAGGGACAGGGCCATTTTTCCCCGGAACTGCATTGCATTTCGCTTATGTACGGTAAGTACACTTCGCTCAATGCACCTTGTACCGAGAAAAAATGGCCTCTGGCGTCGGCTTCAAATTAGTGTTAACAGGCTCTAGTTTCGTGACGCGACGCGATATACCTAACGTAATAAGTATATTCAGATTACTGTTAGTGTTACCTATTGCTTATTTGTTATATGAAAAACAACTTGGCTTGGCTCTAGTATTATTTGTTATTGCTGGAGTTTCTGATGGCATTGATGGTTATCTCGCTAAACGCAATGGCTGGACTAGTGCTTTAGGCGCATTTCTCGATCCTCTTGCCGATAAAACATTATTAATCACTAGCTACCTAGTTTTGGGTTGGATTGGTCTCTTCCCGCTTTGGTTGGTTGTGGCAGTCATTGCACGTGACGCTATCATTGTGATCGGCTCTTTAGCGTATTTTGTGCTCATCGGTCGCGTCGATATGGCGCCATCAATTATTAGCAAAATTAATACGGGCGCCCAAATAGCATTGGTTGTCATATTGCTCTTAACGAGTGTCTTTGGTGGGCTAGAGGCAGTGATAGAGCCCATGGCTTATATCGTGTTTGTTACAACCTTGCTCAGTGGTGTCGGCTATGTTTGGGTCTGGGGTAGAAAGGCCTGGCAAAATCGTGGTCAGTCAGAGTAAGTGGGGAGCTATGACTAAGCAATTGGCGCTGGATTTACACTTGCGTGATGAATTTAATTTTAATAGTTATTTGTCTGCATCAAATGAGCAGCTTGTTGCCGCACTAAGTACTTTGCACGCAGACTACCCCCTCTATTTTTGGGGCGAGACGGGCAGTGGTAAAACCCATTTATTACATGCGGTACTCAATCAACAAGTCTCGCAATCAAAAGCGGTTGCCTTAATATCATTGGATCACTTTGATAGGCCTGATAGCAAAATCTGTGAAGGTTTGGAGCAATGTGATTTAGTTTGTATAGACGCTATCGACGCCGTTGATGACGATATGGTGTGGCAACAAGCACTTTTTCATTTGCTTAATCGGGCAAAAGAAAATAATACCTATATGGTGATTAGTGGTCATGGTTCGCCACAACACTTAGATGTGTTCGCCGACTTACAGTCTCGTCTTGCAGCCAGTTTGATTTTTGAGCAGAACACTTTAAATGACGATGAAAAAACTATTGCATTACAACAACGTTCACAAATGCGTGGTTTGAGTTTGTCTGATGAGGTGGCAAATTATTTGGTTAGTCGTGCAAAGCGAGATACGCATAGTTTGTTTGGCTTATTGGATAAGCTTGATAAGCATTCAATGGTTAAGCAGCGGGGATTGACAGTGCCATTGGTTAAAGAAGTGTTGTTTGGTTTTGCTTAGTTTCTTTATGGCTGTTATTTTCTATTATTGTTTTTTGCCTTTCTTAGGCGAGTTACTTTTGAGTCCAAAAGTAAGCAAAAGTCTTTCTCCCGCCCAGCAGCCCTTGTCCCAAGGGTTCCCGAGATATCCAGCAAAGCATGCTCGTGACCGAAGGAAATCTTTTAGGGCTGTGGAACTTGCGACAAAAAGA
>JAADIY010000028.1 GCA_013151045.1 Gammaproteobacteria bacterium | reverse complement strand
ATCGGTCGAAACTGCATCATAGAGCATGACTCTGCGTGACTCATTCACGCAAAACTCACGCACGTATTTTTAGGTATTTAGATAGGCTTATAATAATTCGGGCTTATTGGTTCAAATATGCAAGTAAGGAACTTTCCGGTATTAGGTAGCACTTACGCCTAAACTACACGATTAAAACACTTTACAATTTCTCTATAAACTACGGAGAAACAATCAATGACAACATCTAACACCGTTAAATTCCCCGCTAGAAAACACGCTGAAATTCAAGGTCATATCCAAAAAATAGAATCATCATTAAATGATCTTAACTCTACACTCAGTGCTGTCGAGATATGACGATTATTACCTTTTTGTAATGATTTATAAAGTGTTGTTTCATCCTAATATAGTGATAAGTAATCAAAAATGAGTTAGGTGACAACCATGAGCGATAATGACTGGAAAAATTATGTGAAGGGCCTGTTCAAATCGAAGATACGCAAAATCTAATCTAACGATCTGATAAATACCCCCAAAACGGATGAGCGCGGCTGATGGTTAGTGGTCAGATAGCCACTTTTGATTTGGAGTGTGGCCTTTTTATGTGCTCACGATGAGCGCTAAATAACGACAAGGATATGCTCGTGCGAATCAAGTCCCTGATAGAACTGGTAGAAGAAAGCGCGCAACGACTTCATCCGCCCGCTGTTATTTATACCATCAAGTCAGGCGACACGCTCAGTCGTATTATTCTTGATCACTATCATATCCACCCATAGCATCCCAGCTACACTGTGGCCGAAGCCTCCGTCATGCGTTTTAACGCACAATCACTCACCCTGGTTTTATCAGGGCAGGAACAACCCTGCGTCTCATGGCGCTACCCAATCAAGCGGATCTGCTTTACGGGCCAGCTCATGCTGAGTATGCCAAAATTACAGGAACCACAAAGAGACCAAGACTCATCACCACAGCGGCCCGCGAGGAAGCGTTGCCCGATCACACGTCAGCGCGTCTACGAGACAACATACCCCAAGACCCCGCACAACAAGACGCCTATCACATACTGGCCCTGTTGCAAGAAAATCACGGTCTCTTCAACGTATCGGCGGGCGCGGGCCTTAACGCTTTTGGCCATCTCGTGGGTCAGGGTAATGACCAGACCATCAGCGAGATCAGCGACATTTATCAGGCATACAAAGACGATAAGATAACAAAAGGCCAATACGACTATCGACGCAAGACAATACTCAACCAACTGGCCAAACGCATGGGTCCGTTTGACAAGCTGTTTCTCGGTGGCAAGGTCAATGAACAACTGCGTATCAATCGCATAAAAGGCATTACTGCGACCCATGGTATTAATATGCACGCCAACAGGCTGACAAAATTATCAGGGTTAGCACCCGCGGCGGCATTGTTCTGGCGGGTGTTGGGGTGGCCATGGCCTGTCGGGACATCGTCCATAGCGACGATCAGCAAGAAAAAAACGAGATTCTGGTGGAAACCGTCGCCGGGACTCTAGCGGGGGTTGTTGGCAGCTGGGGGGTAGGTTTAGTTCTCTTCACCAACCCGGTTGGCTGGGGTCTGGCCATTGTCCTTGGGGTGGGCACGGCAGTGGCGGCGTATGGCAGGGGTAAATTGGTTAAAGCAGGTTATAGTGATCTCCATAATCGCTATGGAGAAAAAGTAGACCTTGTCAGCACCACGGGCATTGATCAGTTATGCAAATAACGATTTATCACTCGATATTTTTAGCTCTTTTTTTGCTGGTTGCCATGTTTCATCTCTTTCTAGCATGCCTCATCATGCACCTTACGACGACCAGTCGGCAGTTAACCCGGCGCTATTTTAAACACCCCCATTTCACCCCGGCAGAGTTATGTATTTTCCGGCATTTTCCAATCAGCGTGTTAAGAACCTTCATGTTTATGGGGCTTTGCACACATCCGCACCGCGGTAAAAGGCGCAAAATGACCGATATCCGTGACCATGTCCCGCGCTGGTATAGCAGAGCCTCGACCATAATAACCCTATCCTTTCTGGTTTGTGCTGCAGCATTCGTGGTCTCTCTTTTCATCATGGGGGCGTGGATGTGGCTAGATGACAATGGCTATGTTGGAGAGGTGATTACGCTATTTTAACCAAGGGATGATTAATAGTCTGCTTATTTAGATACTAAAAGGATAAAAAAATGAACCAATTATTATTGTTAATTATGCTTATGCAAAGTGGTGGCGCGCTGACTTTTTTACACCGCCCCCCCCTTGCCGTTCTCTTAAAACCCATCCTGAATTCATAGAGTAAGTGCAAATCCCTAAGCCCACCCAAATTGGGTAGGATGATGTTGCGAAACAGTCATTCTTAATCCAGGAATTGGACGATGAAACCATATCAGTATTGAGCTAAAGAAGAAAGATTTTATATTCACCAAGCTGTACGACAAGGTAAATCGC
Source organism: Gammaproteobacteria bacterium (assembly GCA_013151045.1). GTDB lineage: Bacteria > Pseudomonadota > Gammaproteobacteria. The sequence goes on along the minus strand of JAADIY010000028.1, from coordinate 92,787 downwards.
GCAAAGCCATCGCAATGCAGTTAGGTCGTCCCCGTCTACGATCACGCGTGAGATGAAGCGTAATATGTGGCCAAGTGCGACTCTCTATACTTACGAGTGGCACTGTACTTTACTCGCCTTCGAAAGCATTTTAAGGCGACTAAATGCCATCGTCAGCTGACACCCGATGTTGAAATATGGATCGTTGCTCTTTTAAAACAAAAATTGAGCCCTGAACAAATCAGCAATTATCTTAAGCGACATAAAAATACAGTGATCAGGTATGAAACTGTAATCCCCCCGAAAGAAAACAGGCACTCAAATTCTTCTTACCACAAGGTAGGCGTTTGCGGCGCAAATCCTACGCCTCCAGCGCAAAATCAAGCCTGATACCCAAAGAGTGAGTATCTCGCAATGACCTGCCATCGTCTCCGCTTCGCTCTCCCTGGCGATCATTTAATGATGATTCTATTTTTTGAATATGACCTTGAATTTCAGCGTGTTTTCTAGCGAGGGATTTAACGGTGTTAGATGTTGTCATTGATTATTTCTCCGTAGTTTATAGAGAAATTGTAAAGTGTTTTAATCGTGTAGTTTAGGTGTAAGCGCTACCTAATACCGCTTTTTTGCGACGATTAAAAAACGAGTGATAAAACGGAAGATCTATTCAACAAGAGAAGAAGCAAAAGTTGAGATATTTAGTTTTATAGAAATGTTTTACAATCCAATAAAACGACACACTCATACAGGCGGCGTATCACTTGCTAAATATGAGGAAGCATATTTTTTGGAATCAACCAGTGTCTAGCAAAAACCGGGAAGTCCATACAAACATAAATCGTTGAAAGGAAAGATACAAGGTTAAACCTCCCCCTTTAATTCAATGGAAAGAATAACAAGCAATACCGCTATATAAAAGAATGAAAATAGACATCATCAGGTGCCAGTTTGGAAATGATGGTTCTTTAAGTATGAGAGACAAGCCCATGACTATTGTAGTACTTATTGTATTAGCCCTTTTAACGTTATTCATTTGGAATGACAGGCCACTTACCGCGATTGTGCTTGCTGGGCTATTGGCGCTCGTTTGGGTGCTGGTAACAAAGATTGGTGACTTGAAGAAAATTGTCTTTGAGCAGGACAATAGGCTTGCCAGTATCAAGGCCCGGCTTATCAAGCTGGAAACCAGGCCAGTCTCTGTGGCAGATGCTCAGGCCAGTGCGACGGATGAAGCTATGCCTGTCGCTAATCGTGACAGTGATGAAGAGCCCCAGCAAGTTGATGAAGTAGTGCATACCGCTGCACTGGAACGTAAGGTAGCTGTTGTTGAGAAGTCTATAATCACAATATCACCAGTACCTACCCCCGTAGCTGAAGCAGAGGATGGATGGGCCGCTTCAACAACAGCTTCTCAGAAGCTCGTCAGTCCAATCCCGCCTACACCAGCAAAACCGAGTTTTATTGAAAGAGCTATAAAGGCTGTGTGGAGTTGGTTCACTGACGGTAACACCTTTGTTCGTGTTGGCGTGATCATTTTGTTCATGGGTATGACGTTCTTAATTAGGTATGCCATAGAAGAAAACCTACTGCCTATTGAGCTACGTCTTGCTGCGGTGGCGGCAGTGGCCATTGCTCTGTTGTACTGGGGCTGGCGGCAGCGTGAGACTCGTGAAACCTTTTCTATTATTGTGCAGGGCGGTGGTATCAGTTTGTTATATCTGACGATATTTGCCAGCTTTAGTCTCTACCATGTTATTCCGTCAGGCTTGGCCTTTGTGCTACTGGCCTTAATTGTCATCTTCACCGCCATGCTGGCGATTATGCAGGATGCAAAATCCCTCGCTCTGTTTGCAATAGTAGGGGGTTTCTTGGCGCCGATACTGACCTCGAGTGGAAGCAATAATTACATCGGCCTGTTTAGCTATTACACCATTCTCAACCTTGGCATATTCGCCATCGTCTGGTTCAAGTCATGGCGGATACTCAACTTCCTCGGCTTTCTGTTTACCTTTGTGATCTCAACGATTTGGGGTGTGTTGAGTTATAAGCCGGAGTACTTTTCCACAACAGAGCCTTTCCTGATCATTTTCTTCCTGATGTATGTGGCTATTGGTGTGATATATGCGCGTAACCGCATGGACTTCTATAAGGATTATGTTGATAGCTCACTAATTTTTGGTACTCCATTATTGGCTTTCGGCCTGCAATGCGCCATGGTTAAAGATTATGAATATGGCGTAGCGATCAGTGCATTTAGTCTGGCGATCTTCTACATTGCGTTGGCGAATGTTCTCTGGAAGAAATATGGTGAACGTTTACGACTGCTGAGTGAATCATGTTTATCACTGGGAGTGATATTCGCGACGCTTTCCATTCCCTTTGCTATCGATGGCATATTAACTGGCGCGGCCTGGGCCATTGAAGGGGCGGGGATTGTCTGGATAAGTGTTAAGCAGGAGCAAAAGTACCGGCGTCTGTTTGGAGTGGTATTGATCTTTGCAGCGAGCTTAATTCTGGTCTCGGAATTAATTTTTCCCTTGTCTGAACCTCGTATGCTCTTTAACTATGCCTTTGTTAATAGTGCCTTTATTGGTTGTATAATTATTGCGCTAGCGGCCTGCACCGGCAGCTGGTTATTGTCACGTGACTACAACGGAAAACTGGAGCTTGAAAAGCCTTTATCGATTATGTTGCTGGCATATGGAATCGTTTCTATTTTTGCCGGGTTCGAATATCAGATAAAAGAATTTTCTCTATACTCTGTGCATGGAACCCAGCTTGAGATATTGACTGGTATCTTTACATTCTGTTTTATTGTTGCGGGTAAGCGTCTGAAATGGAAGATGGCACGGTGGGTAAGTGTTCTCTCAGTAGTGCCCATGGCGATTGCGGCAATACTTTGCTATGCCTATCAGCCGCAACTTTCCAGCCACTATGGTTATCTGGTATGGCCTATCAGTCTGATGATATATTTTTACGGTCTCAAGCAGTCACTGCCAACAATTCCTCAAAAGCTACTGTTGCAAGTACATGTTGCGGTTGCCGTCATTATTATTGGTTTGTTGTTCTGGGATGGGCTGTGGCAATTGTTGTTGGGTTATTCATTGCTGGCGGTTGCGTTTAATTTTATCGGTGAGAGGTGGTCATGGCCTCAGTTAAAAACACTGGCCCTTGGCCACCTGCCGGTGCTGGTGTTATGCAGTGTGGGCGCCATCAGTGTAGATGGAAACCTGATTGATCTGTCCAGTATATCTTCAACCGTAAAGTGGTCATTTCCACCTGGCTATGTGCTATGGCCGTTCGGGTTTGCAGTTTACTTTTACTTGATGCGTCAAAATCCGCGTATTGGTAAATACAGTACAAGCAATATGCACTATGCTGGTGCTGCGCTGATCTTTGCCTTGTTGCTCTGGTTAGGGCCGTGGTCATTATTGCTTGGTGCGTCACTGCTGAGTATTTTATGTTGCGTTTTGTGGCGACGTTACTCTTGGCAAGAGATGTATCACACCTCAATGGCTCTGCTGCCAATCATGTGGCTGGTAACGGCTATCAGCATGCTGGGTGAGGCGGGACATCTTTTTTATCTGCAAGACTATAATGTGAACCTTCAGGTTCGCAGTGAACTTGGCATCCTGCTCTGGCCGTTGGCCTTTGTCGGTTTGTTCTGGAGCTACAAGCAATACGATAATCAGAAACAGCCTGCACCGGCGCTATTGCATAGTCTTGCCATCATTCTGCCAGTGTTGTTACTTACCTGGGAAGTTTCATGGCATATTCAAGATTATGTTGTCTTCAATAGTGCTTGGCACCTTGCCTGGTTACCAATAATGGCCATGATGATGATAATGTTGATCATGAAGCCTATTTCATGGCCGTTTACCGTCCACAAATCTTATCAGCAGATCGCACTGCCGGTACTGGTGTTAGTGCCTGTCATCTGGTCAATCATGCAGTTGTTCTCATCCGCAAATAGTTCACCGCTTAGCTGGGTGCCCTTATTCAATCCTATCGGTATCATTCAGGCCATAATTATTATGGGGGTCTTGTTATGGTCGAATGAAATCAGTGCGATTTATAAAGGTGTTCTGGAAAAGAAAGAGGTGGTTTACGGTGTGTTGGCATTTATATTCCTGTGGATGAATGTAGAGCTATTAAGGGCGGTACATCATTGGGAGCACATTCCATGGGGAATGCCGGCTATCCTGAGTGCAGACATATCGCAAACAGCCTTGTCGATATTCTGGGCCTTATCTGGCCTGTTCACTACCTTGTATGCTAGTCGAAAACACAAGCGCTCACTGTGGGTATTTGGTGCCACGCTTCTTGGCATAGTGGTGGTGAAACTGTTTGCGATTGATTTTTCTGCACAAGATACGGTGGAACGCATTGTTTCATTTACCGGGGTAGGAATATTGCTGATGCTAGTCGGTTACTTTTCGCCACTGCCACCAAGAAAAAATATCAAAGCAAGTGAGGCATGATATGAAATATATACTGAGAGCATGGTTATCTGTGGTCGCTGTGTTCTTCCCTACAATCAGTTTTGCAGAGGTGGCGACAGACTTTAGTTGTTCATTTCCTGTTACAGAAGGGCAGCAGTCTATTCGCTCTTTTACTCTGACAGAAGATGTCTATAAATGTCTGAAGTATAACGGTCACAGTGATCTTGTGGTCGTAAATGTAGAAGGCCAGGCTGTTCCGTTCAGGATGGATGCGCCGACCAGCAAGAGGAATGTTTCTATAAACAAGAAAAATTTCAGCTTCTACCGTGAACCTGAAGCAAGTTCATATAAAACAGGTGATCAGATCCGGCGTATTGCCAGCCTGACAGGGATATCTTCAGGCAATGAAACAGATACTCAGTGGTTTACTAAAAATTCATATTATTCTTCCATAATATTGGAACAGCAAGAATCGGATGACTTGCTGAAGAAGGTCACTATTGATATAAAGTCTAGCGGCTTTCCTGTTAGTGCTACGGTAATTGTTGAATCCAGCGATGATTTGCAGCATTGGACAACTTTAAGAAGCCCATACAACTTGTTATATCTTCCTGGTGTTGATGACAAATTACGTAGCAATGCTTTGAAAATCACAACGGCCAGTCATGGTAAATACCTGAGGCTGGCAACTCTGAGTAATGTTGAAGACTTTTCGGCTCATATCACTCGTGTTGAAGGGGAGTATGAACGTTCGAGTTATAAGCCCGTTCCCTTGAGATGGTTTAGTGTGAGTTCTCTACAGATGCTTGAGGAAAAAAACACCTGGCAAATGTCCCTGCCTGATCGGCGACCGATTACGCATATACGATTCACTCCCGCGAATAACATTGTCTTTTACCAGGGAGAGATTTACTCAAAACCACACCTGAATCCTGATACTGATATACAGGCAGCCCCTGCACGAAGCAATGCGTATAAAAAGATAAAGACATTAATAAAAAATAAGGTGCATACCTCGCATGTACCTAGAACGGCCCCCGTTAACCCATGGCGCTATTTGACGAGTTTTTCTCAGTACAGGATTAAGGCGGATGCTGATACCTTAACGAGCCCTGAAATTCGTATTTCGTCGATACAAAGTAGTCAATGGAAATTTCATTTTAGTCAGCCACAAGGCACTACTGCATCACAACTGCCTGTGCTTGAGCTGGGCTGGACACCTTCACGAATCACATTTATTGCGCAGGGTGCAGGACCGTTCAAGCTATTAGCAGGAAGCACAACAATACCAGGAAAGGCCGTGTTTCCTGCCCAGTTTGCATCATTAAAGAATGAAGCAGAAAACGTTGAACTGCTTACATCGAGCTCGATGATTAAGGAGGACCTATCATCAAGTGATAAACCAGTGACAACATCACCATCTAAGTTAAATGAGGCCTTACTCTGGGTGATCTTGTTAGTTGGTGTGGCATTAATGGCATTAATGGCTTATCAGCTATCTAAAAAAATGAAATCCGGTCAGGGAGTAATGCCGCTTACTTAGGCATGATCAGCACCAGCTTTGGCTGATCTCTTGTTTTAAAACCGAGCGCGGCCTGATCATCATTGGATAGGTTTTTGGTCTCTTTTTTAGCACCCTAGGTTCTGCTTTTCGGACTCGGTTGCCCAGTCGTAATTGGCCAACCAACAATAGAAACTCCGTGGTAATTTCTACGTTATCGTTTTTGCCACCCATTTGTTGTCGATAAGTACGCCAGAGCTGGATGGTGTGTTTAAAACTCAATCGTCTTGGAGTTATATCGCACAACAATGCCGACTCTACCATGATTAATCGAATTAAATTGTAGGCTAACAAATAGACCCAGATTTTTTTCTCCGCCATATCCGGCGATTGGCAACTTAATGCCTCCATGCCCATCGTCGTTTTGATATGCCGTATTGTAATCCCCCCGAAGATTAATGGGAGTTTTAAGTAGAAGATTTTTATAATTCTAACAGGAGGATTTTCTATGCAATCATCTCGTTTAAGTGATAAACAAATTATTGCGATTCTAAAACAACATGAAGCTGGCATTCTCGTTGCTGATTTATGCCGAGAGCACGGTATCGGTAATTCGACTTTCTATAAGTGGCGCGCCAAGTATGGTGGTATGGGTGCGGCTTTGATGAAGCGAATGAAAGAGCTTGAAGTTGATAAGTGCCACTTAATCCTTCTTCTATGAGAATGCGGCCTTATTTAGGATTGTTGGATTGCGTATAGCTCACGCAAAATTCACGCAAGCCTATATAGATTCTAGATTCTGCGCATTACCACGTAAGCCATTGATTTAATGGTGGCCAGAGACGGAATCGAACCGCCGACACGGGGATTTTCAATCCCCTGCTCTACCGACTGAGCTATCTGGCCATTTTAGGCTTATGACTTACTGTACGGGTTTTAATCTTGATGAATAATAGATTTTCAATCCCCTGCATAGCTTGTCTTTGTCGCTACGCGTCCCCCCGCTACCTGGTCAATTTGTGCTTTTAGCTTGTCACCAGGAAACGCGAAGCGGGCTATTAAACGTGTTTGAGAGCGCTACGTCAAGTCAGAAACTAGGATTCAGGCGGTACAAAGCCTTCTGGCGCGGCTGAACCATCGCCAAAAAAGAATTTTTTCATTTCTGCCTCAAGAAAGCTGCGAGCCTTGGGGTCTAGCGCGCTGAGTCGATTTTCGTTAATGAGCATGGTTTGATGACCAAGCCATGCTTTCCAGCCTTCGGCCGAGACATTGTTGAAAATACGTTGGCCAAGTTCGCCAGGATAAGGTGCGGTTTTTAGGCCTTCGGCTTCTTTATTTAAATGTACGCATTGAACGGTACGGCTCATAGTGATTTCTCTGATATTGGCTGGTCAAGTTGACGCAGCAATTTGCTGACAGGGGCAGCAAGCCCGAGTGATTGCGGTTGCTGTCGATTGTACCAAAGCTGGGGTGCTGTCTCCATGACGCTATGGGTGGTTTCGCCACTTTTAGCATAGACAGGGGTGATGTGTAATCGATAGTGAGAAAAGGTATGGCTGAAACTATTGCCGGTAACAGTGTTGTTAATGCTAAAGCCCAGATGTTTTTTGCACCAAGATTGAATGTCATGGTCAATTTCACATTGCGGAAAACACCAAAGCCCACCCCAGATACCGCTGGGTGGGCGTTGCTGTAGCAGAATTTCTGATTTTTCATTGCGAAGTAACAACATCACTGTGTGTTTTTCGGGCAAATTCTTTTTGGGTTTTTTACCAGGATAAAGCGTCATCTCATTGGTTTTATGGGCAAGACAGGTGTTTGTCATGGGGCAAGAATGACAAGAAGGGTTGCTGCGTGTACACACAGTGGCGCCAAGGTCCATAACGGCTTGGGTATAATCAGCAACGCGTTGAGCCGGAGTTTCCTGTTCTGAGACTTGCCATAGACGTTGTTCAACATCACGTTTTCCTGGCCAACCAGGAATAGCGAAGCAACGTGCGAGTACGCGTTTTACATTGCCATCTAATATGGGTTGACGTTGGTTTTTAGACAAAGATAAGACGGCGCCCGCAGTCGAGCGGCCGATGCCCGGTAAGTCTATTAATTCGTCAATGGTGTTGGGTAATTCGCCATCGTATTGTTGGCAAATAGTTTGTGAGGCTTTATGGAGGTTTCTGCCTCTAGCGTAGTAACCTAGGCCACTCCAATGGTGCAAGACTTCATTAGTCGTTGCTGATGCAAGTTTCTCAACAGTTGGAAACCGTTTTATGAAACGTAGATAGTAGGGAATGACGGTTTTGACTTGTGTTTGCTGGAGCATTATCTCCGAAACCCATGTTCGGTAAGGAGATTGATTTTGCCAAGGCAAGTCTTTGCGGCCGTGCTTATCGAACCAAGTTAGCAGGCGGCCGCTAAATGTTGTTTCAGACATTTAGCATCTAGAATAAACCTTTGAATTTATTCTTCAGTTTATCTTCGAGTTTTTCTTCTGGCGCAGTTGATTCAGTGGTAGAGCTATCACCGCTTGCGGCAGCACCACTTTTTACTCCGAGCTTGTCGAGCAATTTCCCTTTGAATCTGCCTTTTTGTTTGTCGATTTTTTCTTTCGCTTTTTGCTTGGCGCTATCGCTAATTAGGGATTTTAAATCAGGTTTAAATTTGGGGTTAGTAAACGTACCACTAATTTTTACTGGGATAGTTAAGCCTTTGAGATCAGCAAGACCTTTGCCACCTTGGCCTTTAGATGTTTCGACGATGGAGACTTCGGTAAGGTAGTCAACAGATTCATTGATTAGATTTGCTTTACCGCGACCGTTGACGCGGAAAAATGGTGATTTCATTAACAAGTCTTGGTTTTGTAAGAGGCCACTTTTTATGTTTGCACTACCGCTAAGTTCAGCAAAGTCAGTTTGTTGTGGCTCGTTATCATTGCTTGTGCTTTTGCCCGCCAGTTTCGCTTTGGCATCACGAATAATCTTTGAGAGATTGACGCCTTTTACGGCACCATTGATAAATGAAAATTGAATATCGCCATTCGCGGTTTTCTTTATTTGCTCTGGCGTTGAGCCACGCATAGTCAGTTTTGCCTTAGCGTTAGCGGTACCAATAATTTTATCGTCGCCCGTTAAATCTTTCAGTAATGGCCCTATTGCAACACCTTTAAGTGTTTCATTGACAGAGATAATGGGTGTATCAAGATTACTGTTAAGTTGGATGTGGCCTTGATAGTTACCGTTATAAAGTGATGCGGTCAGTGGATGTAAAGTGACCAAACCGCCTTTGGCGGTTAGCGTAGTCGCCAATTGCGTTAGTGTGAGTTGATTAATTTTAAGTGAGCCGACGTCAAATTGTGCCTTGGCAAGCAAGGTGCGTAGTGGATGCATCCAGCTATTGTCAGCGGCAGCGTCACTATTAGTTGAATTGCTACTTGCAGTACCATTGTCACCACCGCTGCTAGGCGCACTAGCAGTTGTTGAGGCTGCTGTTGCGTTTTCTTCTTCAGAAGGCGGTAGGTAACGATCTAAGTCGATTTTATCGAGTTTAAGTTTAGCAGTAATATTGGGTTTGCTAAATTCTGAAATGATGAGGTTACCATTCAGTTGTGTATCATCGAGTTTGGCACCGAGACTGGTGAGTGATAATTTATTAGTACTACCGGTAAAGTCTATATTAAGGCTAGTTTTAGCTAGCACGTTTGGGTCGGCAGTTTCGATAGTCACCCCAAGTTTCTCTAGCAGCTCTCTTAAAGAGAATTCATCGATATTTAAGTGCCCCTTAAACTGCGGTGCGCTGGATAGCTGATTGGCGGTCAATTGTCCTTTGGCATGGACATCCAGTGTGTTAAAAGCCAAATTTTGCAGTGATAAAGTGTCTTTGGCGATGTCCAAGCTTATATCGCTGTTAAGTTTGATCTCTATAGCTTGTGTGGGTAATGCTGGTCCGTTGAGCGTGCTATTGAAGCTGAAATCGCTAATAGCAACAAGTTTGTTGGCAAGATCTATATTGGCAGTTCCTTTGAGTTCAATGTTGCCGTCAATAAGTTTGGGTTGGCTATCAAGATTAAAGCCCATAGTGAGTGACACAGGTTTACCAGGCAAGATAGCGCCGCTATTTAGATCGAAATTGCTAATGCTGAATTTTTGCGGTGTTTGCTGATCATCCCAGATAATTTCGGCATCACTAATATCAATGCCGCCAATGCTAAATGCTGACAAGCTATTTAAAGCATTGCTGTTTGAACTTGATTGCGTAGCACTGCTATCTGTTGATTCTTCGCCTGTTAAGTCTGCCCAATTGCTAACGCCTTGTTTGTTGACGCCGAGATAGAGTTTCAGGCCGTGTAGGGTGATGGTATCGGCTTCAATTTCTTTGCTGAAAACGGGAATAAGTTTAATGCCGAATTCGGCACGGCTAAGGCTGGCAAAGGGTTTTTCGCTAAAACCCTTTGCATTACTAAGGCTAATATTGTTGGCGCTCAGTCCGAGTTGTGGAAATAATGAAATATCGAGATCGCCGTTAATGGTTAATTCGCGGCCTGTTGCGCTATTCACTTCAGCAATGAGTTTTTGTTTAAATGATTCTGCATCAATCAGAAAATAAGCGGCGATTAGCGCGACAACAAATAAGGCAATGATTGCTAAAAAGGTGATAAGCAAGCGCTTGACCAGTGTGCTCATAAGGAGTCTCCGTATCTTCGTTTTGATGGTATGAAGTTATAAAATGAATAACGAAGTATAGCACCCGATATTTATAGCTATGTGAGCTGTATTGGCGATAGTTTTGGTGGAATCCATATATAATATACGGATATGAATAAGAGAATAATAAGGATCTAAGTATGGCTTTGCCTAAAGGCGATGCGGCTGAGCTAGCATTATGTTTTGACAATGAAAAGCACGGCAGGGGTGAAGGTGTTTTGCATTACCGTGCATTTAGCCAGAGTGTTCGTGTCAGTCGCGCAATATTGTTGCTTGTTTACTGTTGGCTTGCTGCTGCGGTGACTATTCCTATCCCTATTTTACATTTGATTGCTGTGCCGGGATTTTTTATCGGCGGCATTATATTGTTTGTCCAACAGTTGCGTTCCAAAACGCATGTTGAGAGTGCATTAGGGCAATGTCCTGTGCATATGGCTGAGGTGGATATTCCCCTTGAGCATCACATGTGGCCTCCGGTATGGGTGCATTGCCCTGAATGTAATGCTTCTTTGCATCTTGTCGCTGATGTTAGTCATCAAGAACTTGAAGATAAGATAGGCTAGGACTATGCGTGCATTTATGGCATTACTCGTATTGGCTATGTTGCTGTGTTCTGCGGCAGCAATGATTTTCTTATTGTTATATCTGCTGGGTGTCATTTAGTTTTTGGGCTGATGAAGTTTTAAGCTGATGCGCTTTCGTCGGCATTCGTCTGTTTGTACGAAAATTTTTTGAAGTCATCTGCTGACAGAGGTTTAGCGTAATAGAAACCTTGTGCGTAGTGGCAGCCGCGATCACTTAAGAACCGTAGCTGTTCCTCAGTTTCGACACCCTCGGCGACGACATTTTTTCCTAAAGAATGTGCTAGTGCAATAATAGCGCTAGTTAAGGAGGCTGCCTTGGGGTCATGATGGACCTTATCTAGAAACGATTGGTCGATTTTCAAGGTATCGAAAGGTAGCTGAGATAAATAGTTTAGCGAAGAATAGCCTGTCCCAAAATCATCGATAGCAATGCTGACACCAAGTTGGTGCAGTTGTTCTAGTACTTTTATAGAGTTGTCCATATCATCTATAAACATAGTTTCTGTGATTTCTATTTCAACTCTGCTGGGATCGACGCGATACTCGTCCAAACACATCTTTAGTTTTTCGACAAAGCCTTCTGATTTGATTTGTCTCACGGAAGCGTTAATAGCTATGTGATCAAATTTGTAGCCTTGTTTTTCCCATGTTGCGATTTGCATAATTACTGATCGTATAACCCATGTGCCGATGGGTAATATTTGTCCAGTTTCTTCAGCGATAGCAACAAACTGATCCGGTGGTATTAAACCATGTATGGGATGTTGCCAGCGTATTAGTGCTTCTGCGCCACAAACTATGCCGCCTGCAATACACATTTTTGGCTGGTAAACTAAATAGAGTTCGTCGCGTTCAATGGCGTGGTAAAGCGCACTCTCTAACGCAACGCGTTTCATTGCATTTGCATTCATTTGATTGTTAAATACTTGATAGCTAGCGCCGCCAGCCTGCTTGGCTAGGTACATAGCAATGTCGGTATTCTTGATAAGTATTTCAGCGCTTTTGCCATGTTCAGGATACATGGCAATGCCAATGCTCGAGTCAATGAAATGCTCATGAAAATCTATCGCAATAGGTTGTGATAGATCATTGATGATTGTTTGGGCAACAATTTCGACATACTTTAATGAGCTTATTCCAGGTAATAGAATAAGAAACTCATCTCCGCCAAAGCGAGCGACAATAGCATCATCATTAACGGTTGCCTTGAGTTTGTTTGCAACATGTTTGAGCAGTTTGTCTCCGGCGCCATGGCCTTGTACATCATTGACGTGTTTAAATCGGTCAAGGTCGATAAACATCAACGCGCAAGAAATTTCATCATCAGATTTTTTAATGATTGTATTGAGTTGTTCAATGAAGTGTGCACGGTTTGATAAGCCCGTGAGTGCATCATAATTCGCACGACGATAGAGTTTTTGTGAGTCTTGCGTTGAACGGATTGCGACGCCGACGCGCCGACTAAAGCTTTCAAGTGCTGAAATATTTGATTTAATGTTGTCATTCTTATTAGTAAAGCCTGCTGCCATATAGGCAATGAGGCGATTATTAGAAAAAACAGGTGAAACTAAGAGTTGATTAACATCAATCTCCGAAAGTTTTTTAAAGGCGCGAGGAAAGTCTGTTCCAGACTTATAGTGAATAGAATGTTTGTCTAATGGTAGTGCTGTATCTTCCAGAATACTTCGTGGTAGCAGTTTATGTTTGGCAACCCCAGCGACAGATGAGTCGTAGCGCAAAGTTTGTATGGGGTCGCTTTGATTTTCTGGTAAGAGACAGAGCATGCTTTGTTGGCAAGCGAAGATTGCGCATATCTCCCTTAAAATAAGTTCGCTAGTATTGCGAATGTTTTCGCCTGTTAATATTGATTCATCGATAATGGTCAAGCCATTAAGAACACGGAATTGTTTGCCTAATCTCCCCGACATTTGATTGAAAGAATGTGCTAGCTGACCAATTTCATCGTTACGCTCAATGAGTAATGGCTCATGAAAATCTTGGGTGGCAATGCGCTGTGTTGCATCGGTAAGTTTAGCTAATGGCGAAACAATATTGCGTATCTGCCTACTGCTAATAAGTGTTACTAACAATAATATTGAAAACGAGATGATGGTTAAAGCTTGCGTTGCTTCATCGGAAGCAATGGTATAAATATCTTTATGTTGTGTCGTCACGACATGCCACGGCTCGGTATTGAAAATCGCTTCAAAATTAATGTTGAGACTTTGTGAGATAAATTCGTCAGTGTTTTGGTTGCTGCGAGAGCTCCCTGTTTTATCAGTGGCTATTTTTTCTTTGAATAGGATAAGTTCGCCGCTGTGCTTATCACGTATTACTGTTACAAGATGTAGCTTGTTCTCTAAGACGGTATAGCGAACATCGGGTTCGGCAATTTCATTTAACCATAAAAAAGTAGGGTTGATGATGCCAATGAGTGGGTTGCGGCTATTAGCTCTATCGTAGCTAGAGATAGCGATATGCGTATGTGCATCTTGTGTTGTAAAAGAGATTAATTTTGATTCTATTCTATCTAGAGGAACTTGTGATAATAGGGATCCATCGCCAATAAAAACTTTTAATGTGCCGTTATCGCTAAACATGCCAATAGCGGTAAATACTTCATTGGCAGTTTTTGCATCGATATAATTTTTTCCATATTCGGTAAGTTCTCGTTCAAATTGTTTTAGTAGTGATTGGCTATTCTTGAGTTTATTAAAAATGGTTTCGCTGAAGTGTTTGGCGTTACTGGCTAATTGTTTTTCAGTTTGTCTAAGTGTTGTTTGTTTAAGTTCGTTATTGAAGTAGATAATAGTGCTGACTACCGGCACTACAGCGGTTAGTAGAAAAAGCAGGAATAGGCGTACACCAATTTTTGATTGTGTTTTCATAGACTCTTAATTATTTTATTTTTTGCCGTTGTCATCAGCAATGTATGAAATATTCGTGCGGCTGTTTCCAGGAGCGCGTAAGTTATTCATGCTAAGTTCTGCAAGATTATTGGAGCGCGCGACAGGCACTGATGTTAGAGCAGGAAGAATTTCCTGCTCTATGCTATCAATATCCACGCGCGGGGTTGCGAGGTCTGTACGGTCTACATAATTTTGATATGAAGGGCGCGCAACGCTTGCTAACAGCCTAATAATCGCAATCATGACCATTAGCTCAATGAGGCTAAAACCATTTTCCTGGCGATGCGCGGCATATCTGCTGGAGTTCCGACGGTATGGTGTGCACTCACGAGGTATATAATAATATTTCAGCTTATACATGACCTTTATATGTCGGTATCTGGGCTAAATATCTTGAGCTTCGCCAGGTTTGATGCAAACAACAATATTTGAAAATTGAGATTATTATTGTGTTGCGCTAGAGAGCTGAAATATAGGGATGCTATATGGAGCGGGTGATGGGAATCGAACCCACGTATTCAGCTTGGGAAGCTGATGTTCTACCATTGAACTACACCCGCACTGCAGTGTTGCGTAAAATGATTATACCTTTCGGCCCAACTCAAGTTGGATAATGGTTGGCTTATGCTAAAATACACCGATGTCTGAAGCGATAACCATTGAATTAAATGGCAAGCAGCGCCAGTTTGCGCCAAGCGCCACGATTGCTGATTTGTTGGCGCAATTAGAGATGGTCGGTCGCCGTGTGGCAGTCGAGGTTAATCTCGAAATTGTTCCACGTAGCGGCTATGGTGAGCATGTGCTTAGCGCAGGTGATCGCGTCGAAGTTGTTCAGGCCATCGGTGGTGGATAAGTTAATAAAGAGGCATTTATGTCAGCGGTAGTAAATCTTAAGAATTCCCAAGGTAATCCCCGGGGTAAACAGCGTGATACAGGCGATGAGCTTGTTATAGCAGGCGTTTCTTATCAATCGCGGTTATTAGTCGGTACGGGCAAATACAAGGATTTCGCAGAAAATAAAGCGGCAATCGAAGCCAGTGGCGCTGAAATAGTGACGGTTGCGATTCGTCGCAGCAATATCGGCCAAAACCCAGATGAACCGAATTTACTCGATATTATTAGCCCTGATAAATATACGATACTGCCCAATACCGCAGGCTGTTATACCGTAGAAGATGCTGTGCGCACATGCCGTTTGGCGCGTGAGTTATTAGATGGCCATGACCTAGTAAAACTCGAAGTGCTAGGTGATGAGAAGACCTTGTTTCCTGATGTGACAGGGACTTTGGCAGCCGCAGATATCCTCGTTAAAGATGGCTTTAAAGTGATGGTTTACACCAACGATGACCCAATCATCGCCAAGCGTTTAGAAGAGCTGGGCTGTGTTGCGGTGATGCCATTGGCAGCGCCTATTGGTTCAGGTTTGGGCATAAGAAACCCCTATAATATTCGCATGATACTAGAAAATGCCACTGTGCCTATTTTGGTTGATGCTGGCGTGGGTACCGCTTCCGATTCGGCTATAGCGATGGAGCTGGGTTGTGATGGTGTGTTGATGAATACGGCAATCGCCGCTGCACAAGATCCTATCTTAATGGCGTCAGCGATGAAAAAAGGCGTTGAAGCCGGTCGCGAAGCGTATCTAGCAGGCCGCATGCCGCGCAAACTCTATGCGAATGCATCGTCACCGATAGATGGAACTTTCTTTTAAAAATATCCCCTCATTTTATTACCGTAATACTCATGACAGTCCCCGCATCGGGTGATGCGAAAAAGCATCGCTCCATCCGCAGTTATGTACGTCGCAGTGGTCGACTTACTGATGGTCAAGCGCGTGCACTAGAAACTCACTGGGCACGTTTTGGCATTGAGCCTAATAATAAGCTGCTCGATTATCAGCAGTTATTTGAACGCGAAGCGCCAACCATTGTCGAAATTGGCTTTGGTATGGGGCAGTCACTCGCCGAGATGGCGCAGCAACGGCCCGAGCATAACTTTATAGGTATAGAAGTTCACCAGCCGGGTGTTGGTAGTTTGCTTTGTCAGGTCAAAGAGCTGGGTTTAGATAATATTCGAGTAATCACTGCCGACGCGGTAGAAGTAATGACAAATATTATAGGTCACGACTCACTAGATGGTGTTTACCTTTTTTTTCCCGACCCATGGCATAAAAAGCGCCATCATAAACGTCGCATCGTACAGCCAGCGTTTGTTGATATGATTGTCCAACGCATCAAGCCAGGTGGCTTGTTCCATATGGCGACCGATTGGGAAAATTACGCCGAGCATATGTTAGAAGTTGCAGAAGACAATGAGAGATTAGAGAATTTAGCAGGTAAAGGTAATTTTAATCCTGATGCTGGTAATCGTGTCGAGACAAAGTTTGAGCGCCGTGGTCTACGGCTAGGTCATGGTATATGGGATCTTATTTTCGTTAGAAAGAACTAAAGGGAACGCGTTTTTATGTCAGAGTTTGCTCGTTTTTCTGAATTGCGCGACTGGCTGGGTGGCCGCATTGTAGGCCAGCCCTATCTGGTTGATCGCTTATTAATGGCATTATTAGCCGATGGTCATTTACTAGTAGAAGGCCCTCCTGGATTAGCCAAGACCAGGGCTATTCGCAGTCTTGCCGAAGGCATTCACGGCAGTTTTCAGCGTATTCAGTTTACCCCAGATTTATTGCCAGGTGATGTTACAGGCACCGATATTTTTAGACCGCAAACTAGTAGTTTCGAATTTCAGTCAGGCCCCATCTTCCATAATTTAGTATTGGCCGACGAAATTAATCGCGCGCCAGCAAAAGTTCAATCGGCCTTGCTCGAAGCGATGGCCGAGCGACAAGTCAGTGTCGGTAAGACGACATACAATTTGCCAGAATTATTCATGGTCATGGCAACACAAAACCCGATTGAGCAAGAAGGTACGTATCCATTGCCCGAAGCGCAACTTGATCGATTTTTAATGCACGTGTTAGTTGATTACCCCAATGCAGAAACCGAGCGCGATATTCTCCGCTTGGTTCGAGAGGAAGCCAACGATGATCAAACTAATACAAAGCCAGATATCTTTGACCCACTAACCGAAGAAACAGTGAAATCAGCTCGTCAACAAGTACTGCAATTGCATATGGCAGACGCAGTTGAAGAATATATGGTGCAACTGGTCATGGCGACACGCCAACCGGAAGTCTATGACGAAGAGCTAGCAACTTGGCTCGATTATGGTGGCAGCCCACGCGCGACCTTGTCACTTGATCGCTGTGCTAGAGCGCATGCCTGGCTACGCGGTAATGACTTCGTAGCACCTGACGATGTGCAATCAGTTGCACACGACGTATTGCGCCACCGTATCATCACCAGTTTTCAAGCTGAAGCGAATGGCATCGATACTAGTGCAGTCATCGATCGCTTGTTGTCTAAGGTGCCGGTTGCCTAGCTTTATATTATGGCAAAAGGCGCTAAAACTGAGCTCGCAAACTTAATAGGCCTGCGCTTTGGTGCGGCCCGCTTAAACCTATTTGCTAAGACGCGTGCGCAAAGTGCGCTGGCAGGTTCAGTTAAATCGCATTTTAGAGGCCGAGGTCTCGACTTTGAAGAAGTCCGTCATTATCAAGCAGGTGATGACACACGTTCGATCGATTGGCGTGTAACAGCACGCACAGGTACTGCACATACCAAATTATTTCGCGAAGAAAGAGAGCGACCAGTTTTTGTCGCCATAGATCAACGCCGGTCAATGGCATTTGGCAGTCAGCGATGTTTTAAATCGGTGCAGGCGGCAGAAATCGCATCGCTACTATCGTGGGCAGCATTAAAACAAAGTGATCGTATTGGTGGTTTAGTGTTTAACGATCACGCGCATGAAGAGATTCGGCCCAAGCGTAGTCAAAATGCCATTTTGCAATTGCTTCACCAAATTGACGATTTTAATAACCGGCTTGTTAACAGCGAAACCAGTCATTTGTCTGCTACTGAGCCCAATAATCAAATTAATGATATTGCATTTGAGCTACGTCAAGTTGCAAGACATGGCAGTGCGGTATTTATAGTTAGCGACTTTCACGGCTTTAATGAAGACGGGGTAAAACAGTTATATCAACTCAAACGTCATAACGATGTGACCGCGATTATTATTTCTGATCCAATGGAGCATCAACTGCCCGTAACGGGTGGTTCCGTGCTGACGGATGGTCAGAAGCGTTTTTCCATTAATCTAGCAAGCAAGCGGCTGCGACAAGAGTTTGCCGATAAAGCGAACGAGCGTCATCAAAATTTAAAGCAAAGTTTTGTTCAATATGGCATACCTAGCATCAATGTCAGTACACAAGATGATGCGCAAAAGTTGTTAGAGCAGTATTATGGAAAACGCAAACGAAGCCCGCTTAAAGTTTAAGTGCCATGCCAGAGAATCAAAGCGCAAACCCACTTGATCAATTGCCACCTTTGCATATGCCAGAGCCTATATCGCTTTGGCCACCGGCAATTGGCTGGTGGTTATTAGCTTTATTCATTATTGTTTTAAGTGTATTGGTCGTTCGTTTTTTCTTAAAGAAAAAGCGTAAAAATCAATTACGTAAAGCAGCCTTGCTTGAGTTGAGCCAATATTGGTCGTCTTATCAATCTGATCATGACACGCAAAGTTATTTGTTGGCAGTGAACCGACTACTGAAAAAATTTGTGATGCAGCAATATCCAAATAAAAGTTTACACACCTTATCGGGTGAGCAGTGGATCAGCGGCTTAGCAGAGTTATCACCGCAATCCGGTATTAATCGAGATAGCGCAGCGATATTGCTCAGTATTTATAGCAAACAATTAGAGAAGTCAGAGCAATTGGATAAAGCTACGCAACAGGTGAATGCTCTGCATCCGCTATTATTGAAATGGTTTAAAGGGCTGCGTCTAGCATCATGATTGAAATCGAATGGCCTTGGGTGTTTTTATTGCTGCCATTGCCATTGGCGGTTTATTTTTTGATGCCGGCAATACAAAGCCAAGACAGCGCGCTGTGCGTGCCCTTTTTCCAAGACGTCACGCAATTGCATGATGACAGTGTCGTTGCAAAATCTCGTTCGCTATTGTCGTTATTGTTGCTCAGTTTAGTTTGGCTGTTGCTCATTATTGCATCGAGTCGACCAAACTATGTCGGACAACCTCTACAATTGCCAAGCGTGGCGCGAGACCTAATGTTAGCGGTAGATATATCAGGGAGTATGGATGAAACCGATATGCAGATTAATGGGCGATCCGTACGCCGTGTCGATGCGGTTAAAGCCGTCGTCGGCGAGTTTGCTGAGCGTAGACAAAGCGATCGCCTGGGCTTAATACTGTTTGCTGACAACGCTTATTTACAAGTGCCACTAACATTTGATTTGGCAACGGTAAAACAATTATTAGATGAAGCACAGTTAGGTTTTGCTGGCACCAAAACCGCGATAGGTGACGCTATTGGTTTAGCGATTAAGCGTATGACCGAACGACCCGCAGAAAGCCGTATTGTGGTGTTGTTAACTGATGGAGCAAATAACGCCGGCAAAGTCGAACCCTTAGAAGCGGCAAGGCTGGCTGCTGAGCAAGGTATTACGCTCTACACCATTGGCATTGGTGCTGGAGAACAAGTGGTTCGTTCATTTTTTGGTTCTAGCGTCGTCAATCCTTCGCGTGACTTAGATGAAGATACTTTGCAAGAAATCGCATCACTGACTGGCGGTAAATACTATCGAGCAAAAAATGTTGAAGAGTTAGAGAGAATTTATGCCGAGCTCGATAAAATCGAACCTGTCGATCAAGACGCTGAAACCTTCCGACCCCGAGACCCATTATTTTACTGGCCGATGGCATTGGCATTATTGCTAAGTGTTGCATTAGTTATATTAGGTAGAGCACGTTAATGATTGAATCAATAACAGCAGCGCTCACCGATTTTCATTTTATTCGGCCTTTATGGTTGCTAGCAATAATTCCGCTACTGCTTATTTGCATAGGGTTAGTGACAGCAAAATTTACTAATAAACGTTGGGCTGATGTCATAGACCCTGATCTGCTTACGCACTTATTAGATAATTCAGCGACGGTGAAAAAACGTTGGCCCATTTATATATTGGCTATTGCATGGTTAGTCTCTTGTCTTGCCTTGTCAGGGCCAAGTTGGCAACGCTTGCCACAAGCGGTAGAGAAAAAAGCAGACATCATGATAGTTATCGTCGACATGACATTGTCGATGCACGCAACCGATGTCACGCCATCACGTTTATTGCGTGCACGTTATAAGTTGCTCGAATTGCTAGCGCAGCGTAAAGAAGGTCAGACTGCATTAATTGCCTACTCAGGTGATGCGCATATTGTTTCACCATTAACCGATGACAGTAGAACGATTGCTGCACTCGTGCCCGCTTTAGCGCCGGAGGTGATGCCAAGTATAGGTAGCAATGCCGGCGCTGCATTTGATATGGCGTCAGAATTGTTAATGCCATCAGGTGGTGCTAATGCAACGGTGGTATGGCTCACCGATGAGCTACTTAATAAAGACCGCTCGCACATTGAATCATTATTGAATCGCTATGCAATAGATCTCGTGGTTCTAGGGATAGGCAGTGAGCGAGGAGGCTTAATAAAATTGCCCGATGGCAAGTTTATTAAAGACAATAAAGGTAATCTTATTACCGCAAAATTAAATCGCAATGAATTGCAACGATTTGTCGCAGAGCAAGGTGGCCGTTATACCGATCTACGTTCCGATAACAGCGATATAGAATATGCGCTGTCAGGTTCTTTATTTAATAATAAAGACGAGTTAAGCAATGATAATAGTAGTCAGCGTACGGTAGAGCGTTGGCAAGACCAAGGTGCATGGTTAGCGTTGTTGTTAATTCCTATCGTGTTATTTTCATTCCGCCGTGGCTGGGTATTAAGCATTGCTTGTGTTGCAGTACTGATAGCGCCGCACGACAGTTATGCTGCCGATGAGCCGTCAGCATGGGCAGCGACATGGCAAGACTTATGGTTAACAAAAGACCAGCAGGCTAAACAATTGCTTGAAAACGGCGATGTTGATCAAGCCGCAGCGAAATTTCAAAACCGACAATGGCAAGGCGCGGCAAATTTTTCTGCAGAGCAATACAAAGAGGCTGTAAAAAACTTCGAGGGTATAAACGAAGCTGATGCGCATTACAACCGAGGCCACGCGCTAGCGCATGATGGTCAGCTAGAAGACGCAATTGCCGCTTATGATAGTGCAATAGAACTGAATCCAAATATGAAAGATGCTAAAACCTCAAAGTCGATCATTGAACAAATGCTAAAACAGCAGCAAAGCCAAGAGGGCGAAGGCGAAGATAGCGACGAACAAAAAGAGGGCTCTGAATCTGAGCAGTCGCAAGGCTCACAGCAAGAGGGTTCCAACTCTGATAGTTCTTCAGATCAAAACCAAGAAGGCGAAGAACAAGGTGAATCATCAGAGCAAAAGTCTGAAGAAAGCGAGAAAAACCAAGCCGGCCAAAGCGATGAAGAAAATAGTGAAGAGCAAGAATCATTAGCGCAATCAGAAAACGAAAGCGAATCAGCAGAAGAGAACGAGCAAAGCGCAGAGCCGCCACCATCGCAGCTAAGTGAGGCAGAACAATTAAGTGCAGAGCAAAGCCAAGCTTTGCAACAATGGTTGCGACAAATCCCTGATGATCCGGCAGGCTTGTTACGAAGAAAATTCCAATACGAAAGACAGCTTAAGCAGCGCGAAGGCACTGTAGTAGAAGCTGAGGAAGATGGCCAAATATGGTGATACGAAGTGTAGCTTTTATAGTTTTGATGATATTGAGTAATGCGACATTTGCTTTAACAGCAAAAGTAGATCGTAGTTCGCTGGCACAAAATGAAACATTAACGTTGCAAATACAAAGCGATAGTCGACAAGACTTGTCCGATATTGATTTGATGCAATTACGTAAAGATTTTGAAATCACCAGTCGCTCAACGCAAAGTAGTTTTAACATCACGAATGGCGAATCGAAATCTAGTACCACGCTTACTCTACAGTTAAAACCACGGCGAGTAGGCAGTCTGCTGATTCCAGCATTTGAACTGAAGGGGAAAGTTTCTCTCGCTAAAACAGTTTTTGTGACAGAGCCAAAGCAAATAGACAATATAAGCCAAGACCGTAATGTGCTTTTAGAGGTTGATGTTGATAAAAAAGAAATTATTGTTGGTGAGCAATTGCTCTATACGTTACGTGTTTTGTACGCAACGGACTTATCTAACGCAAGCTTACAGCCTTTAGAGCTGACGGGTGTAGAGGTTGAAGAAATACCTGAGCAACGATATCAACGCAGTATCGATGGCCGTCGCTACAATGTAGTGGAGCGTCGCTATGCCATCTTTGCCAATAAAGAAGGTGAGTTAGTCATACCGCAACAAGAACTGCATGCGGTCGTCGGTGGCGGCAGTCGCTTTGGTTTTGGTATAGATCGCTTTGGTCAACGTAGTCAACAAATACGCATTGCTTCTGATGAGCAGAGGATTGTCGTCAAGCCTATCCCTCAAGGGCAAATCATAGCAGATTGGTTGCCAGCTAAACGTTTGACCCTTAGCGAAAGCTGGGGTGCGGATCCAAGTAGTGTGCGAGTGGGTGAGCCTTTATTAAGAAAAATACAGCTCACGGCAGAAGGTCTATCGTCAGCACGGTTGCCAGAAATTAGCATGGCCGATATTGATGGCCTTAATATTTATCCAGAAAAACCAGAACTCAAAAATGAAACAACAGACCAGGGCGTGATCGGTCAGCGTACCGAGACCTTAGCGTTCATTCCCACGCAAGAAGGGAGCTATATCGTTCCCAAGTTATCTATCAAGTGGTGGGATACTCAAAACAAACGCTTTCAAACAGCCGTGTTACCAGAAAAGACATTAATAATATTACCGGCGCTGGATATTACGAGTTTAGTAGATGGTTTCTCTTTTGGCAATGAGCAAGCCGCTTTAAATAATACTAATGCACCAATACAAAGCGATACTAATGGTGTGCAATCATGGTGGCAATATTTAGCATTGTTTTCGACCTTCGCCTGGGCGCTAACCTTGGTGTATCTATGGTCAACACGCAATCAGAGCCAGCAACCATCGAAATCACTACAAAAGCCAGTAGACAATCCAACACTACGACATGCTTATCACCAGCTTAAAAATCAGTGTTTAGCCAATGACGCTCGATTGGCAAAGCAAGCGCTAGAGCAATGGTTGTCCATACGTTTTCCTGAGTTAGCTAAGGGAACAATCAGTGATAAAGCGCTGCAATTAGATGATGAAGACCTGCATACGCAAATCAATCATCTCAATGATTGTCTCTATGGTAATAGTGCTAATTCTGCATGGCAGGGTGAGGAGTTAGTAAAAGTGGTAGAGCGCATGAATAAAACCAAAAATAATAAAAAACACGCTGGCTTGGCGCCGCTGTATCCAAGCAGGGCAGCAACTTAGCAAGCTAGGTGAAAAGATTTTTCGATTTTTTGGTTGTGAATCATTGTTAGGTTAGGCTCTTACCTCACCCAATATTATTGATATCTCTCGGTCCTTTCCAGATTACTTAACTTCGCAGTCTGATATTCATGACGATGAGTATGTCGTTGATATAGCGCGTTTGGATTTATTGTGGAGTCATGGTGCTGAGGGGAATGAGTTGGTTTTGGCGGGGTTTATGTGGGGAGGAGGCTGCGCCGGTGCTTGGCTTGGTTGAGGGGGGTGAGAGGGTTGGGGTTAAGTGGGTTGAGGGGGAGCGAGTGTTAATTGCTGGTTTAGTGTGATATTTTTTGCATTGTTTTTCGTCCTTTTTGGACGAGTTACTTTTGGGGTCAAAAGTAACCAAAACCCCAGCTCCCACACACAGCAGCCGCCTTCCAGGCGTAACCTCTATATCCTATTCAATATGCGGAGCTGCGGAACTCACTCATTTTATTCGTTCAGACAGCCCTCACTCTAATCGCATATTGAATAGGATATAGAGGCTGCTGAGAGGGTCGCGAAACCAAAAAACTCGAGAATGCTTTGAGGTGTTAATATTCTTTGCCAGTAGAAATTTTAATATACAAAAGTAGAAAGTATGACGGACTTGATTGAACAACTTATTACAGAACAAAACTTACGTCGAGTAATAGATGGTAAGTCGATTGGTGATAAGCCACCATGGAGAGAAAAGTTTGCTCCGACAGGAAGAGCTAGACTATATGAGGTTGCCAATTATCTTAAGGAGAGACAATCACTAACAGTAGAGTTGATAGATTCATATGGTAGTGGTTGGGTGTCATATCTTGATTTATTTATTTACCCAAGTAATGGATCAACGATTGTAACAAAGAAGCAGGTTGGGCAAGAAATTAGCGGTGTAAGTCTTTGGTTATCATATTCAGCGCCGCTGGCTATATATGGAGCCACAAAAAAAACGAAGAAAGGTAGTTCCGGTTCGAGTGGCTTTCTCCATCCGGCCAGTCTATATAAGTTGCCGCGTATTTTGGTGGAGAATGGTGAAACTCATATTTTGAATGCATTAAAAAATGCAGGTTTTTATGTTCTTCCCGAAGCTGTAGCAAAAAGAAAGTTAACATTTGAAACGCAAATTGAAACAAATCTTGGGGAAAACCCATTTCGCATATTCGATGTGTTCTTCAATTGGATGGATTGATTGATTTTTAGGGTATTAGAACTTTAGTACTCTTTGGTTTTTCGCGACCTTTTCAGCGGCTTCTGTGTGGGAGTAAGACTTTTGGTTACTTTTTGCGTAAAAAAAATAACTCGCCAAGAAGGCGGAAAACAATAATAAAGAAAAACTAGAAAAATAAAATTCAGTCCAATACCAAACCTAACTCGAAATACTTGGTTAGAGTATCCTCCAGTTCCTTGAGAAGTTGACTTCGCATAGCGTCCTACACTCAAGTATTCAAAAGAACTTATCCCTTTAAATTCACGATAATCATAATTAAGGGATCAGATATTCAGAGAATGTTTTATAGCAATTGATAAGCAATCGCTAATACAGAAAACCAAGATACTAAATATGCCAGTGTGGCTATTAAAAATAAATACCTTAACACAGTAAAGTGTCGGCTAATTTAGAAGACTATATACGAGTTTTTTATAATATGGACTTAATGAGATGTCTTTAGGGCGCTAGGGCAGACACTTCTACTTAAAAGGAATCAATAAGGCTTAGGGTGCTATTGCTAGATCCAATAATACGTTTAATCCGGAATGATTAATTACAATATCGGCCTTTTCCTGAACAATCGGCTTCGCGCAATAGCCAACACTTAAGCCTGCTTTCTCCATCATCAATAAGTCGTTCGCACCATCACCCATGCAAATAACTTGGTTAGTTTGTATGCCGAGAGTTTGGCAGAGTTCTTCTAAATAATGGGCTTTGGTTTGTGCGTCGACGATTTCGCCTAATACTTTGCCACTGAGTTTGTTGTCGATGACTTCTAAAGTGTTGGCTTTAATGAAGTCGAGTTGGTATTCGGCTTTGAGTTTCTCGGTGAAGTAGGTGAAGCCACCGGAGACTAATGCGAAGGGGATCGAATTTTCGTGTAGGCCTTTGACTAGGTCTGCGGCACCTGGGTTGAGTTTTAGGCGTTCTTTGTAAACACGTTCGAGTGCGCTGGTGTCGAGGTTGGCGAGTAGGCCGACGCGTTTTTTAAGTGAGGTTTCGAAATCGATTTCGCCGTGCATGGCTAATTCGGTGATTTCGGAAATTTGTGGTTTGATGTTGGCGAAGTCAGCGATTTCATCGATGCACTCTATGGCGATAAAAGTGGAGTCCATATCGCTGAGCACCAGCCCTATTTTGCTTGGGTCGAATGTCTCAGGGAGTTGGTTGATATCAATTTGGTATTCTTCGCTTAACGTGTTGCGTAGTTCGATTAGCTTTTGCTTCGGTATCGAAGTATCGACATTTATAATAAGCAAGTCTTTCTGTTCTTGTATTACACCACCAATTTTTTGTTTGATTGTTTCTAGAGTGGAATCGTTTAGATTGCCGCTGATGATAATGGGGTGTGTACTCATTTTTTCTTGTGCCTATTGTTGAGATGAAGATTGAGGTAAAAACAATTCGGTTAAGTCGTTTAAAAAACGTCGCCCTTGTTCGCTAGGTTGTAAATGTGTTGCATTGTTTTCTAACAAGCCGCGTTCCTGTGCTAGTTCCATTTTATCTTTAATTAGACTGTTGTCGAGGCCGGTATGTAGGCTGAAGGTTTCTAGACTAATGCCGTCGACTAAGCGTAGGCCATTGAGCATAAATTCGAAAATAGTATTATCGGCGTCAACATCATGGCTTTCTTCAATAAAGGTGTTGGTTTTCGCAGCTTCTATATAACGTAGTGGGTTACGCAGTTTTGAGCGTCGTTCGATACGTTGTTCGGGGCCGATGGTAATTTTGCCGTGGGCGCCTGCACCGATGCCAAGGTAATCACCGTGTGTCCAATAATTCATATTGTGGCGGCTGCGTTTTTTATGTCCGTTGTTATTTTGCGCATAGGCAGACACTTCATATTGTTCATAGCCGGCGTCGGCGAGTTGTTGCTGACATTGGTCTTGCATTGTCCAGCGATCATCGTCGGTCGGTAAGCTTGGCGGTTGTTTGGCAAATGCGGTATCGGGTTCAATGGTTAGTTGGTAATGCGAAAGGTGCTCGGACTCGAAGCTGATGGCTGTGTTTAAATCATCGAGTGCTTGTTCAATCGTTTGATTGGGTAGGCCATACATTAAGTCTAGATTGATGCGTTCGAAGCCGGCTTGTTTTGCAGTGTCGATGGCGCGCTTGGCCTGATCGCTATCGTGTATGCGCCCTAGTGCTTGTAGGTGTGCATCATTAAAACTTTGTATGCCTATGGATAATCGGTTTATGCCTGATTGTCGATAGGTGGCAAAACGTTCTTGTTCGACTGTGCCGGGATTGGCTTCCATGGTGATTTCGCAATCGCCGCGTAGTGGTAAGCGCGCGCGTATGCCGGCGAGCAATTGATCTATAGATTTCGCGCTAAATAAACTGGGTGTGCCGCCGCCGAGGAAGATGCTTGATATCGATCTGCCCCAGACTAAAGGCAGTTCGTTTTCGAGATCGCCGAATAGGGCATCGATGTATTGTTGTTCGGGTAGGTCGTCTTTGAGGCCGTGTGAATTGAAATCACAATAGGGACACTTTTTTACGCACCATGGTAGATGGATATATAAAGCTAGCGGTGGTGGTGCGGTGAATTGATACACCTTATGGTTGTAGCGCCTGATAGCGCTCGGCAAATAAGCGCAATGCTTGGCCACGATGACTGATTTGTGATTTGGTCTCGGGTGCGAGTTGTGCTGAGCTGCAATCGTGTGTCGGCACATAAAACAGTGTGTCGTAACCAAAGCCGTTTTCGCCCTGCGCTGTTTTGAGAATATGACCTTCCCATGCGGCGCTACAAATCAATGGTGTGGGGTCTAGCTCGTGACGTAGATAAACGATGGCGCAATAAAAACGTGCGGTGCGTTCTTCACTTGCTTTATTGCTAAGTGCTGCTAATAGTTTTTGATTGTTGTCATTATCACTGGCATTTTCGCCAGCATAGCGTGCCGAATAAATACCAGGTGCGCTGTTGAGAGCGTCGACTTCTAGGCCAGAATCATCGGCGATGGCCGGTAGGCCTGAGACTTTACTGGCATTACGTGCTTTGATTAATGCGTTTTCGACAAAACTGAGCCCGTCTTCTGGTACTTCTTCAACGCCGACGCTGGCTTGTGTGACAATTTTAATATCGGCATCGGTGCTGGTGAGAATGCTTTGTATTTCGGCAATCTTCTTTTTGTTATTGCTGGCCAACACCAATCGTTTTTCTGCCATGGTTAGTCGGGCCCAGTTAGTTGGCCAGGGTCTCTTGTTGCAGTATGACTAATTCGGCGATGCCTTTTTCTGCTAGTGCGAGCATGGCGTCGAGTTCGTCTTTGCGAAAAGCATGACCTTCGGCGGTGCCTTGTACTTCGATAAAGGCGCCGGCTTCGTTCATGACGACGTTCATATCGGTTTCGGCGTTTGAGTCTTCGGCGTAATCGAGATCAAGCACAGGTGTACCTTGATAGATGCCGACGGATACGGAAGCAACGCTACCGTGAATCGGGTTTTTCTTTAGTTTCATAGATGTCACAGCATCGATGAGTGCGACATAGGCGCCAGTGATGGATGCGGTACGTGTGCCGCCATCGGCTTGGATCACATCACAATCGATGCTGATACTGTTTTCGCCCAGCGCATTGAGGTCAATGGCCGCGCGTAAGGAGCGACCAATTAAACGTTGGATTTCTAAGGTGCGGCCACCTTGTTTGCCAGCGTTGGCTTCGCGCCGCATACGTGAGCCGGTTGAACGTGGCAGCATGCCGTATTCAGCGGTAACCCAACCTTGGCCAGTTCCTTTTAAAAAGCCAGGAACCCGTGTTTCAACCGAAGCGGTGCAAATAACTTTAGTGTCGCCGAACTCTACTAGTACAGAACCTTCTGCATGCTTGGTATAGTTGCGCGTAAGTTTGACGGTGCGCAGTTGATCGGGGGCTCGGCCGCTTGGTCGGGTAGTGGTGCTCATAATTTAACCTGATTGATTCGCTAAAAGCGACGGATTATAACGTTCGTGCACGGCGCTGTCCGATTGGTATTACGCTGATGTTAGCGGATGGTAGCCAATGTAAATATCAGTGCAAGTGTCAGCATAGCTATTGAGGATAAAGATGATACGAAGTATGACCGGTTTTGCTAGTGTTAGGCGTCGTTTTGGCGATACTGAGCTGGCTTGGGAGATTAAGACGGTTAATCACCGTTACCTTGAAATTAGCCCGCGCCTACCGCGTGATTGGAATGCGGTTGAGCCAGTATTGCGCGAGCGTGTTAGCGCTAAGCTGAGCAGGGGTAAAGTCGATTGCAATCTCAAGTTTGAACGAGCGACCGATGGTTCAGCATCATTGCGTGTTGATACAGCAGTATTGGCGCAGCTGGGTGAGGCGATGGATGCGGTGCAGCAAGAAATTCATGGTTTGTCACAGGCCAATGCCTTGGATGTGTTGAACTGGGGCGGTGTGCTGGCAAGTGATACCGATGACCCTGAATCCTTGAAAGTGGCTGCGCTGGAAGCTTTGGATGAGGCGCTGAGTCAGTTGGTCGATTCACGTTTGCGTGAAGGTGCAAGTTTAAAAGTTGTCATTTTGTCACGCTGTGATGCTTTGGAAGCCGCAGCAGCTGATGTTGCTGAAAAGCTGCCGCAAGTACGTGAACATTGGCGTAATCGATTGATTGCTCGTATTGAAGAATTAGATGTTGAGGTAGACCCTGCTCGTGTTGAGCAAGAATTGCTGTTCGCTGCGCAAAAAATGGATGTTGCAGAAGAATTAGATCGTTTGACCATGCATATTCAAGAAGTGCGTAATACGCTCGATAGCGATAAGAGTA
Source organism: Gammaproteobacteria bacterium (assembly GCA_013151045.1). Taxonomy (GTDB): domain Bacteria; phylum Pseudomonadota; class Gammaproteobacteria. The sequence goes on along the minus strand of JAADIY010000028.1, from coordinate 63,228 downwards.
TTGGTCGTCGACTCGATTTTCTCATGCAAGAGTTGAATCGTGAGACCAATACTTTATCTTCAAAATCGGTCGATAGCGCGGTAACGCAGCTGACCGTTGATATGAAGGTGCTAATAGAGCAAATGCGCGAACAAGTGCAGAATATTGAATAATACCTATTTTGGAGGGCTCGAATGAGCGCAGCAACGCCCAGTGAAACGACGGGGACTTTATTTGTCGTATCAGCTCCGTCAGGTGCGGGTAAGACTTCTTTGGTGAAGGCGCTTATCGATAGCCGTCCTAACCTGAATGTTTCGATTTCTCACACTACACGCAAAATGCGTCCGGGTGAGGTTGATGGTGTCGATTACCATTTTGTCTCGAAAGAAGAATTTAAAGAAATTGAGGCTGGCGGTGGGTTTTTGGAGAATGCCAGTGTTTTCGACAATTTTTACGGAACTTCGCGGAAATTTGTAGAAGATGGGCTGAGGAATGCCGGTAATGTCATGCTTGAGATTGACTGGCAGGGTGCCGCTCAAGTTAAGCTTAATAAGCCAAACGCCGTCAGTATCTTTATATTGCCGCCGTCTTTGGAGGTATTAGAGCAGCGTTTACGTCGCCGTAATCAGGACAGTGATGAGAGTATTGAGCGACGTTTGCGCGATGCCTTGACGGATATCGCGCAGTGTAAAAACTTCGATTATATCGTGATGAACGATGACTTTGATGCGGCAATTACGGATATGAAGACGATTTTTCATGTCACGGATTTACACCGCGACAAGCAGCTTGAGCAATATGGCCGGCTGTTTGGCTTGGATTAGCGCTTTTAAGGCGTTTTACTAGGCGTAATACTTAACTATGGTATAATTCGCCGATTAGAATTTGGTGTTTAGGAGATATTATGGCCCGCGTTACCGTAGAAGACTGCCTTGAGAACGTCGACAACCGTTTTGAGCTTGTGTTGGTTGCCACTAAGCGCGCTCGTCAGTTTGAGATGGGCCAAGACCCTAAGATCGCTTGGGAAAACGATAAACCTACCGTGGTTGCTTTACGTGAAATCGCAGAGGGTTTGACCAATGCTTCTATTTTGACTGAGGTCGCTAAGCCGGTCGAGCCTGAGCTAGCAGTTGAAATTAGCGAGGCAGATTTGGACGGCGCGCTACAATAATCACCCCTTAAATACGGTGATTGAGATCGATCAGGATGGAGAGCGGAGCGACTAAGGCCATAGAGGCAAGTTCTCCAAGAGTCTCTAAAACATCATCTATTCCGACGTCATCGGTTTTGGTGGAAACGCCAGACGGTGGCCACCTTCTCGATGCTTTACAAGCCTTACTAAAAGAGTATCTTCCTGAAGAACAGGTTGCGGTGGTTTATCGCGCCTACCAGTTTGGCGCGCGCGTTCATCGTGACCAACACCGTGCATCGGGCGAGCCTTATATTCACCACCCATTAGCGGTTGCCCGCATTCTTGCCAAAATGCGTCTGGATCACTGCACTATTACTGCTGCTATTTTGCACGATGTCATTGAAGACACATCGGTAGAAAAAGAAGAAATTGAAGCTGAGTTTGGTAATGAGATTGCCGAGCTAGTTGATGGCGTGACTAAGCTTACCCAGATTGAATTTGAAAATAAGCTCGAAGCTGAAGCAGAAAATTTTCGTAAAATGATGCTAGCAATGGTGCGCGATATTCGTGTCATCATTATTAAGTTAGCTGATCGTTTGCACAATATGCGCACACTCGGTGCTTTGGCCAGTCATAAGCGCCGGCGTATTGCCAAAGAAACCTTAGAAATTTATGCGCCGATGGCTAATCGTTTAGGGATGAATGAATTTCGTGTCGAGCTGCAAGATCTCGGTTTTCAAGCCTTATATCCTCAGCGTTATCGTATTCTGGATGCGGCGATTAAGCGCGCGCGTGGCAACCGAAAAGAAGTCATTGAAAAAATAGATATCTCACTAGAACAACGCTTATGGCAAGAAGGTTTGCAAGCCAAAGTCGAAGGTCGCGAGAAACATCTCTATAGCATTTATCAAAAAATGAAAGAGAAACATTTATCGTTTTCTGAAGTGTTTGATGTCTATGCTTTTCGAGTCATGGTCGACACGGTTGATAGTTGTTACCGCGCTTTGGGTGTTATGCATCATTTATATAAGCCAGTGAATGGCCGATTTAAAGATTATATTGCGATTCCAAAAGCCAACGGTTATCAGTCCTTGCATACGATATTGTTTGGTCCGTACGGGGTGCCAGTAGAAATGCAGATTCGCACGCATGACATGAATAAAGTTGCTGAAGCAGGTGTTGCTGCGCATTGGATATATAAAACGTCTGATTTAAAATCGAGCGGTACAACAGCCAATATTCATGAATGGATGAGTGGCTTGCTAGAAATGCAGCAACAAGCCGGCGATTCGGTTGAGTTTTTAGAAAACGTTAAGATTGATCTGTTTCCCGATGAAGTTTATGTTTTTAGTCCTAAAGGCAAAATCATGCGTTTGCCGCGTGGTTCTACAGCGGTGGATTTCGCTTATTCCGTGCACAGTGATGTCGGCGCAATGTGTGTTGCCGCCAAACTTGATCGTCGCTTAATGCCTTTGAGTACGCCTCTCGTTAATGGCCAGACAGTAGAAATCATTACTGCGCCGAGCGCTCACCCGAATGCAGCTTGGCTTAATTTTGTTGTAACTGCGAAAGCACGTAGCAAGATACGTCATTATTTGAAGAATTTACGTGGAGATGAATCGGTGGCATTGGGCCGTCGTTTGTTAACCAAAACGTTGGATGTCTTCTCTATCAAAGTCGAAGATATAGAAGACGGCGAGATGGCGGCGTTGCTAACAGATTTTAATTTAGAATCGTTGGAATCTCTCTATGCTGAAGTTGGCTTAGGAAACCGGCCGCCTGCTTTGGTGGCAAAACGTATACGTGATCAGTTAATAATCGGTGGCAAGCAAACAAAACGATGGCGCCGCTATGTGCCGAACTGGTTGAAACGAGAACGTTCAGCGGGTGCACCGCTGTCAATTAAAGGCACCGAAGGTATGGTGGTCAATTACGGTAAATGTTGTCGCCCCATACCTGGTGATAGGATATGTGCAATATTAACCTCAGGCCGCGGTATCGTCGTTCATCAAGGGGCTTGTAAAAATGCGGTCGCCGCAAGTAAGTCACCAGAAAAGTTATTAGACGTGCAATGGCAGCATGAGGCCGGTTCGGTGTTTCCAGTAGAAGTGGCGATCCATGCACGTAATCGTCGCGGTGTGTTAGCCAAGGTGGCAGCGGTATTTTCTGATATGGGCGCTAATATTGATAATATTGCTGTTGAAGACCGCGATGGAAAATATAGTGTGCTACATGTGACAGTCGATGTAGAAGATCGCAGTCATCTTGCTAAGATTATGCGTAAAGTTAAGAGAGTTGAGTCGGTGGCAAAAATACAGCGTGATAAGCACGCTTAGTTTGGTGTGAAGCAAACTATTGCTGATAGTCACCGCTTAAGAAAATAAAAATAATAGCTATTGTAAGGCCTTTTTAGGAGAGAATTATGGAACGCCAAATTATCGCTACAGATAAGGCGCCAGCCGCTATTGGTACCTACTCGCAAGCGGTTCGTGTCGGTGATGATGTTTATATGTCTGGGCAAATACCGTTGATACCTGAAACCATGGAAATGGTGGATGGCGATATCGAGGCGCAGATTACGCAAGTGTTTGAAAACCTCAAAGCGGTTGCTCAAGCTGCTGGCGGCGACCTTGTTGACGTTGTTAAGCTCAATGTGTTTTTAACTGACTTGGCAAATTTTCCCGTCGTCAATGAAGTGATGGCGCGTTATTTTCATCAGCCTTATCCTGCTCGCGCGGCGATTGGTGTTGCGGCATTGCCTAAAGACGCTGGCGTTGAAATGGATGCGGTATTGCACATTCGTAACGAAAGCTAAAGGGAATATGCCGCAGTGAGTGGCTTGAATGCTGCGGTGAGCACGCTATCGGGGGTCGGTCCGAAAAAAGCTGAAGCCTTAGCTAAACTTGATATTAAGACGCTGACGGATGTGTTATTCCATCTGCCTTTGCGTTATGAAGACCGCACTCGTATTACTCCCATTGCTCAGCTTATTCACGGGGTTGATGCCCAAATAGAAGGGCAGGTTATTGATATTCGCATTGCCTTTGGTCGACGTCGTGCTTTGCTATGCACGATTGAAGACGATAGCGCGACTGCCGTATTACGGTTTTTTCATTTCAGTAAGAAGCAGCAGCAATTATTACAGCGTGCACATTGGTTGCGTTGCTATGGTAATGCGCGGGCAGGGAAGCCTGGTCATATTGAAATGGTGCATCCCGAATATCAATTGATTTCCGAGCCGGGGACCTTGCAAAGCGAAGCCGGTTTAACCGCGGTCTATCCCGCGACTGAAGGTGTCGGTCAACATCTATTGCGCCAGATAAGTACGGCTGCGCTGAACACTCTAAATAATGATGGTGGTTTGCTCGAACTGTTGCCGGAAGCAGTGAGTCAGCATTTTCAATTTACTTCTGTCTCCATGATTGAGGCAATTAACTATATTCATCGCCCGCCTGCCGATGCCAATTTGGCTAAGTTGATTGAAGGTGATCACCCGATGTTGCAACGACTCGTTTTTGAAGAGTTACTTGCACATCATTTGAGTTTACGTCAACGACGAAAAGTACGTGAAGGGTATCAAGCACCACAGATAAAGCCGAAGTCAAAACTTTATCAAGATATGGTTGCCGCATTGCCTTTTTCATTAACCGCAGCGCAGCAACGGGTAATTAATGAAATTGCTAATGATTGCTCATCGGTTTTACCGATGCAGCGTCTGCTGCAAGGTGACGTCGGTTCGGGTAAGACAGTTGTTGCCGCCGCCGCGATTGCTAATGCTGTAGCAGCAAACGAACAATGTGTATTGATGGTGCCAACAGAAATTTTGTCTGAGCAGCACTACCGTTGTTTGATTAACTGGTTTGAACCGCTGGGTATTACAGTCGCTTGGCTTCACGGGCGGGTAAAAGGTGCGCAGCGTAATAAATTATTAGCAGCTCTGGTTAACGGTGATATCAGTATTTTGGTTGGCACGCATGCGGTGTTTCAAGATGAGGTCGAATATAAAAAATTAGGACTAATCATAATTGATGAGCAGCATCGTTTTGGAGTGCCGCAACGCTTAGCACTACAGCGCAAGGGTGAGCGTGATCAATCACGACCACATCAACTGATTATGACAGCGACGCCAATACCGAGATCGTTGGCGATGACGTTTTATGCCGATCTAGATTTATCAGTTATTGATGAGTTGCCGCCAGGCCGCCAGGTGATTACTACAACTGTGATTTCAGGTCAGCGCCGCAATGAGGTGGTTGAACGCATACGTCATGCATGTTTAGAAGGGCGTCAGGTTTATTGGGTATGCACCTTAATTGATGAATCGGAAGTAATCGTTAGTCAGGCCGCTACAGATACTGCAGAAGAGTTGACTGAGCAATTATCGAGTGCTCGGGTGGGTTTGGTGCACGGCCGTATGAAGGGTGATGAAAAAGCAGAGCAGATGGCTGCATTTAAATCAGGGCAGATTGACGTCTTGGTGGCAACGACGGTGATAGAGGTTGGCGTAGATGTGCCTAATGCCAGCTTAATGGTGATTGAAAATGCTGAGCGTTTAGGTCTGTCTCAATTGCATCAGTTACGTGGCAGAGTGGGCCGTGGTGATAAGAAAAGCCACTGTTTGTTGATGTATCATGGCAGGCTTTCGCAAAATGCGCGTTCGCGTTTGTCGATTATGCGCGAGACTAATGATGGTTTTGCTATAGCGCATAAGGATCTCGAACTGCGTGGTCCGGGTGAGCTATTGGGTGTTCGTCAAACAGGTGATATGCGATTGCGTATCGCACGGCTTGATGAGGGCGAGGCGATGCTGGATGATATTCGTGTGGTTGCAGATGATTTGTTGTCGAATAGTCCAGAAATCGTTGCGCAATTATTGCAGCGTTGGCTGGGCAGAGCGCAAGATTTTGCCACGGTATAAATTGAATAAGGTTTGAAGGTCAGCTGTGCAGATATTTAATAGGCGAGTACGTTGGGGTAGTCATAAACATGAGCCACACTGGTTTGATTTAGGTCGTGTCGACGTAATCCCCGCTGATCTGCAGGAATGGTTGCTAACCAAAGGCTCGCTTACTCAAAAAGTCATATCACGCTGTAAAGGCCGTTTTCACCTAGAAATAATCCAGCATGGTCGGGTGCGGCCACAGTTGAATGAACGTCGTTTGTTAATGATGTCAGATACCGAGACGGCACTGCGCCGTGAAGTTGTGTTGTGTTGTGATGCGACGCCGTTGATTTTTGCGCGCACTATTATTCCTGGTACGACACTACGTGGTGCAGGTTTGCGCTTGGCTCGTTTAGGCCGCAAGCCATTAGGCGATTTGCTGTTTCGTGATCATTCTGTTTTGCGTAGTGATCTGCAAGTCACTTGCATGGATGCTAAGAATGCTTTATTTGATAGCGTAAAAGTTAAAACTAAAGCAAAAACTAATAAGCAGGATGTTTGGGGGCGTCGTAGTATCTTTTTTTATGCAGATGAACCTTTACTGGTCAGCGAGATATTCTTGCCGGCGATAAGAAATTTATAAGAATGATTAATCGTTGGGTTAGTTACGCACAGTTAATGCGGCTCGATAAACCGATTGGTATTTTGCTACTGCTGTGGCCGACGTTATGGGGCTTGTGGATTGCTGCTGAAGGCGCACCTTCGTGGCATATATTATTTGTTTTTGTTTTGGGTGTGCTGTTGATGCGTTCTGCTGGCTGCATTATTAATGACTATGCAGATAGGGATTTTGATGGTCGTGTGGCGCGGACACAAGCAAGACCTTTGGTCAGTGGCACAGTAAGCAGTAAAGAGGCATTGATACTATTTGCGGTATTGGTGGTCGCCGCATTTTTGTTAGTGTTGACCTTGGACGGTTTTACGATTGCATTGTCTGTAGTGGCTTTGTTATTAGCGATTATTTATCCGTTTACCAAGCGATATATTCAAATTCCACAAGTCGTGCTCGGCGCTGCATTTGCTTGGGCAATACCAATGGCGTTTGCAGCCATAGCAGGTGAAATTTCTTTGATAGCCTGGATGCTATTTGTTGCGACCTTGGCCTGGGCAGTTGCTTACGATACGTTTTATGCCATGGTTGATCGTGACGATGATTTGCGAATAGGCGTTAAGTCAACGGCGATACTGTTTGGTACTTATGATCGGTTTATTGTATTTGTATTGCATGGCTTGGTGATATTGCTATTGTTTTTGGTTGGGCAGTTAATAGATGCGGGTATGCTTTATTATATCGGTATACTTGTCGCCGCAGCGTTGGCTATATACCAGCAATGGTTGGTACGTACTAGGGAGAAGGCGCGTTGCTTTCAAGCATTTTTAAATAATAATTGGTTTGGGTTGGTTATATTTGTGGGTATTTTTTTGGATTTTGGGTTTAGACAATCATGAGTGTAATGATGATGTCTATTTTGGCCGTAATTACCGGCTTAGTATTTTTGGTTTGGAGTGCTGACCGCTTTATTTTTGGCGCTGCACAAACTGCGGTACATTTTAAAGTGCCGCCGATATTGATCGGACTAACGATAGTTAGCATAGGCACCTCTGCTCCTGAAGCTTTGGTCTCGTTGTCGGCAGCCCTGCAGGGCAACCCTGGCTTGGCGATTGGTAATGTATACGGGTCAAATATTGCCAATATTGCTTTAGTACTTGGAGTGACGGCGTTAGTCACCCCGCTGGCTATTCGATCTGAAACCTTGCGACGTGAACTGCCTATATTGTTGATTATTAATGTTGCAGTGATGGCGTTAATGTTTGACGGCGTGCTGAGTCAAATAGACGGGATATTACTGCTGATAGCAATGTTTGTTGTTATGACTATATTGATACGTTTGTCACGAGGTGTCGGTGTAGACGATCCAATTAAAAGTGAATTTGATGAGGAACTAAAAGAACAGGGCTCGATAGCCAAAGCGCTGATGTGGCTGATAATTGGTTTGGTTATATTGGTGGCGAGTGCCAAATTATTAGTTTGGGGTGCGGTTAATATTGCCCATGCGATGGGCGTTAGTGATTTGATTATTGGTTTGTCTATTGTGGCGATTGGAACTAGCTTGCCTGAATTGGCAGCGTCGGTGACGGGTGCGCTAAAAGGCGAACATGATTTGGCGATTGGTAATATTGTCGGGTCGAATATTTTTAATTTTTTACTGGTTTTGGCAATGCCTGCTTTATTTGCGCCAGGGCCCTTTGCGCCAGAAGTGCTTTACCGTGATGCGGTGATTGCTTTGTCATTGACAGTGGCGTTATTCCTTATGGCAATGGGCTTTCGTAAAGCCGGTTATATTATGCGCTGGGAAGGAGCGATATTGTTTCTCAGCTTCATTGCCTATATGGTATTCATTTACTACCAATCTTTGTCAGTACCGTCGGCCTAACAAATAAATGAAAATAAATGGATAAAACGAAGCTTAAGCAGTTGGCGAGTGCCGTTATTGAAACGGAAATACGCTCAATCGCCTTATTGAAAGCGCGTATAGATGATGATTTTGTTCGCGCATGTGAGCTGATGCTAGATTGCAAGGGCCGTATTATTGTTTTGGGTATGGGAAAGTCGGGTCATATTGGTAACAAGATCGCCGCAACGTTAGCGAGCACCGGTTCTCCGGCATTTTTTGTCCACCCCGGTGAGGCAAGTCACGGTGATCTAGGGATGATTACCGCTAACGATGTCGTGTTGGCAATTTCAAATTCCGGTGAAACCGACGAGATTATTACAATACTGCCAATCATCAAGCGCTTGCATGTGCCATTGATTGCGATGACGGGTAAGCAAACCTCAACCATTGCAGAATCGGCAGACGTACAACTTAATATAGGGATAGAAGAAGAAGCTTGCCCACTTGGCTTGGCGCCAACATCGAGTACGACAGCAACATTGGTGATGGGTGATGCGCTGGCAGTAGCCTTGCTCGAGGCGCGTGGTTTTACCGCTGATGATTTTGCCCGCTCACATCCTGGTGGACGTTTGGGGCGTCGTTTACTTTTACACGTTGCTGATGTCATGCGTGTCGGTAGTGCTATACCCACAACTAGCGAAGAAGCCAGCTTTCATGAAGCCCTGTTAGAGATGACCAAAAAAGGCTTGGGTATGACGATTATTGTTGATGACAACAATAAAGTTGCTGGCTTGATTACGGATGGTGATCTTAGGCGCTTATTTGATGGCGAGACCGACATGCGCGATGCTAATGTTAAAGACGTGATGACGGCTAAGTGTAAAACTGTTCCAGCAACGATTCTGGCGGCTGAAGCCTTACGCATAATGGAAGAGTATAAAGTTAATTCTTTCCCGGTTGTTGATGTAGACAATAATGTTGTGGGTGCTTTTAATATGCATGATCTGTTGAAAGCCGGTGTCGTTTAAGGAGTAAAAATGAATCTTTTGCTTCTGGTGCAGCATTGCTTCGATGCGCCTTGCTCCAAAAGTAAAATCTTTCATTGCTCTTTTTTGTTTAATGGAGACGGTTACATTGATGCTTTCTGATGAAGTTGCACGACGCGCGGAAAAAATTCGATTACTCATTTTTGATGTAGATGGTGTGCTGACGGATGGTCGTTTATATTTTGATGATAACGGAGTTGAGTCAAAGGCATTTCATTCGCGTGATGGTCACGGTATTAAGATGTTGCGTGACGGTGGTGTTGAGATGGCCATTATTACCGGTCGTCAATCTAATACCGTTAAATACCGCATGGAGAATTTAGGGATCTCCTTGGTTCATCAAGGTCAGCGTGATAAGCGTCCCGCTTATAAGTCATTGCTAGAACAGTTGAGTTTATCAGCAGATCAAGTTGCCTATATGGGTGATGATGTCGTTGATTTGCCAGTGATGAACCAAGTTGGTTTAGCCATTGCTACTGCTGACGCGCATTCTCTGGTGTTGGAGCGGGCGCATTGGGCAACAGCAAAGAATGGTGGTGAGGGCGCAGCGCGGGAAGCTTGTGAAATGTTGCTGCATGCTCAAGGTAAGCTTGAATCTATGCTGCAGTCTTATTTGGTATGAGATGCTGATAAGGGTTAAGCTAGAGCTATGACGCGCTTTATTAATCGAGGCAATGTGTTAATTTTTATAGTCGTGCTATTGCTGGCATTGGCTAGCCTTTGGCTGCGTGGTCAAGCACGTGATCCCGCCCCCATTATTGTAAAAGCCGTTGCTGTTCCGCATATCCCTGATTTTACCATTGAAGAATTCGATGCCGTTGCCATGGATGTAAATGGTCAGCTACGGCAAAGTATGCGTGCGCCAAAATTATTGCACTATGCTGATGACCAAACAGCAACGGTAGATAAGCCGCATTTGGTGATTTATAACGCAGAGACACCGCCATGGCAGGTTGATGCAGAGCGCGGATGGTTGTCTGCCGACGGTAATACGCTACAGTTATTGGATAAGGTGGTTGCCGTACGAGAACGCAACGATGCCTATGAAGGTATCAACATTGATACTAGTAATGTTGATGTTGATCTATTGACGGATACCGCTGTCACAGATGAGTATGCCTTGATTATTGCTGACAGTGGCGTGACTGAGTCTGTTGGCATGCGTGCGCATTTTGCCAAGAACCGTTTATTTCTAAAAAATCGTGTGCGAGGACATTATGCTGTACCTGGTTCTTAATAGAGCACTTAGTGCGGCATCGCTATGTTTGATATTGATAGTGCCTGCCTATGCTTTGCAAAGTGATAGACAGCAGGAAGTGTATGTCGAAGCAGATACGGCTGATCTTGATGAGGTAAGTGGAATTGGTATCTATCGCGGTGATGTGTTGATCAAGCAAGGGACTATGGAAATTCGTGGTGATGAAGTCACGATCAAAACAAAAGATCGTAAATTTAGTTCACTCACTTCTGTTGGTATGCCGGCTAAGTTTCAACAGCAACTTGAATTAAACCAGAGCCCAGTCTTTGGTGATGCTAAGCATATTCACTATAGCGTAGTTGATGGCATATTAACCTTGCGCAAAGAAGCTAAATTGACGCGTGATGGTGATATTTTCACCGGTAATTATCTACGTTATGACACCGTTAATGAGAAAGTTAAGGCTAGGCGTGCTGAAGATGGTAGCGAGCGTATCAAGATTATTATTCGGCCTGAGACGCTTAATAAAAGTGAGCCTGCTCAGTAATCATTGAGCGATATGCGGATGATGAGTGAGTGAATATTTGATGGGTACACTACGCGCATTAGGGCTTGCTAAAAGTTATCGTTCACGACAGGTTGTTCATGACGTTTCCATTGAGCTGGCACGCGGTGAAGTGGTCGGCTTACTGGGTCCCAATGGGGCGGGCAAGACAACATGTTTTTATATGATTGTTGGTCTTGTTGCAGCAGACGCGGGGAGAATTTTGATCGATGACACTGATGTGACGCGTCTGCCTATTCATGCACGGGCAAAACTAGGCTTGGGTTATCTGGCGCAGGAAGCATCTGTGTTTCGTAAGTTGAGTGTTGCTGACAATATTTACGCCGTGCTTGAAACCCAAAATCAATTATCTGATGACGCACGTGATCAGCGTTTGCAACAATTGTTGGATGAATTTAGTCTGGCACATTTGGCTCAGTCTTTGGGTATGTCGCTGTCTGGCGGTGAGCGGCGGAGACTCGAAATTGCTCGCGCCTTGGCCAGTGATCCAGGGTTTATTTTGCTCGATGAGCCATTTGCGGGTGTTGATCCGATTTCAGTGGTCGATATACAAAGAATAATAAGGAACTTAAGCGAACGTAATATTGGCGTGCTGATTACTGATCACAATGTGAGAGAAACTTTATCAATTTGCCAGCGTGCCTATATTGTTAATAGTGGCTCGGTTATCGCTGCGGGTGCACCCGATGATGTGCTGGCAAATGAGCAAGTTAGACAAGTGTATTTAGGGAAAGAATTTAAAATATGAAAACACTGTGCTGGCATGTTATTTGCGCTAGAATAGAGTCAAAACAGAGCGAAAGGTGCATTACCTCCGTGTGTAGTAAACGTTAATGAAACAAAGTCTTCAGCTCCGCCTGGGGCAACATCTTACGATGACGCCGCAGCTGCAACAGGCGATACGCTTGTTACAGTTGTCAGCACTTGAATTACAAGCAGAAGTTCAAGAAGCACTTGATACAAACCCATTGCTCGAAATGGCCGAAGAGGCTGCGCAGAACGAGCGTGCGGACGCTGATTCAGGTACCAGTACGCAGGAAAATGTTGTAGAGAATACTCCGGCAACTCAAGACGCTACTGATGCCGATATTAATCTACAAAACAACGACAGTATTCCTGATGATCTTCCCGTTGATAGTGCTTGGGATGACGTCTATGACTATGCGCCAACAGCGATGTCTGCGCCTGCTACGCCAGAACGTGATTTTGAGCAGGCTGATAGTGCTGAACCTTCATTGCAGGAGCATCTGAAGTGGCAAATGATGATGACGCCGTTCAGTGACTCTGATGTAGCCATTGCTGAAGCAATTATTGATAGCCTCGGTGAAGATGGTTATTTGCAAACGAGCTTAGAAGATTTGCAAAAAAGCGTTATCGAGGGCTTTGCAGACGTTGAGTTGGATGAGGTTGAGGCCGTATTACGCCGTGTTCAGCATTTTGATCCGCTTGGCGTTGCCGGTAGAAATTTACAAGAGACCTTGTTGGTTCAGTTTAACCAATACGATAAAACGGTTGAATGGTATGCCGAGGCTAAGCTGCTATTAGAAGAGTATATACATCTATTGGGTAGCCGTGATTTTGCGCAGCTAACGCGAAAAATGAAATTATCGCGTGAAGACCTACAGCTGGTTGTAGAGCTAATTCAGCAATTAAATCCGCGCCCTGGCGCCACCATCAATGAAAGTCAGTCCGAATATATCGTGCCTGATGTTATGGTGAAAAAAGATAAGGGCAAGTGGAAGGTTGAATTAAACACCGATTCTCTACCTAAGGTTTCTATTAATCAGCACTATGCGCGTATGGCTAAAGATGGTGGCCGTAATGATGATACGACTTACCTGAAAAATCAAATGAAGGAAGCGCGCTGGTTTATTAAAAGTTTGCAAAGTCGCCATGAGACTTTGTTAAAAGTGGCGAGTTGTATTGTTGAGCATCAACGCGGTTTTCTCGAGTATGGTGAAGAAGCGATGAAGCCGTTGGTGTTGCATGATATTGCCGAAGCGGTTGAAATGCATGAATCGACGATTTCGCGTGTGACCACACGAAAATACATGCGCACACCGCGCGGTGTGTTTGAGCTTAAATATTTTTTTTCTAGTCATGTCAGCACCACTAGTGGTGGTGAATGTTCCGCGACGGCAATACGTGCCTTAATCAAAAAACTTGTTGCAGCTGAAAACGTAACCAAACCGTTGAGCGACAGCAAGATAGCCAACTTATTGGAAGATCAAGGTATTAATGTGGCGCGTCGCACTATCGCTAAGTACCGTGAAGCGATGATGATCCCGCCTTCGAACGAGCGTAAGCGCTTGGCCTAAGGTGGGTATAAAAACGAAAAGCCAGTGAAGGAGATACTATGAAATTAACCCTAAGCGGACATCATGTCGATATTACCCCGGCTTTGAAAGACTACGTGAACACCAAATTTGAGCGTCTTGAGAGGCACTTTGATCAAGTAGGGAGTGTTCATGTCACACTTACGGTGGAGAAGCCGGGACAAAAAGCTGAGGCAACCGTTCATGTCAGTGGCGGCAATCTTCATGCAGATTCTACTGAAGAAGATATGTATGCTGCAATTGATGGTTTGATCGATAAATTAGATCGTCAGGTGATAAAATTCAAAGAAAAGCAGTCGAACCATCATCCACATTAACTAAAATAGAGTAGGTTGGAGTCCAAACAGTGATCCATATTGCTGATACCATTTCGCCAGAGCGCATCGTTTCTAATGCGCAGGCGACCAGTAAAAAGTGCGCGTTAGAACGGCTCAGTAGTCTTGTTGCTAGCAATGAAGATAAGCTGGTAGCCACTGAGGTGTTTGATAGCCTTGTTGCGCGTGAGCGGCTGGGTAGTACCGGTATAGGCCATGGCGTAGCAATACCCCATGGCCGTTTGGGTAAATTAGATCATGCTGTGTCAGCATTTATGCGCCTTGAAAAAGGCGTTGATTTTGATGCTATTGATAACGAGCCGGTTGCTTATATGTTTGCCTTGCTCGTACCGAAAGATTCGAATGACGATCATCTTCAACTCTTAGCGCAATTAGCTAAAATGTTTAGTAACCCGGCAATGCGTGAACGTTTACGGCTCGCCTCTAGCAGTGAAGAGCTTTATGAGCTTTTGTCTCAAACCAAGAAAGATGATTCTGCAGTCATAGAATAAATATGACCAGCCCGATCACAGTCGGTACACTTTTTAGGCAGCATAAAAAAACGTTAATGTTGTCTTGGGTGACTGGTGAGGAGGGTGCTGACCATGCCATTCTTCAAGATGCCGTTATGGATGATGACAATGTGCTGCCATTGGTTGGCTTTTTAAATGTTATCAAACCTAACCGCGTGCAAGTGATTGGTGCAAGTGAGGTAGAGTTTCTCGAGAGTTTAGGCAAAAATTCTTATTCTGACACCATGGCGAGACTCTTTTCGATTCAGCCGGCAGCGATTATTTTAGCAGAAGGTATCGATTGCCCCGATGTATTGGAGATGCGAGCACGGAATACTCAAACACCATTATTTAGGTCTAGCGCAGGTAGTCATAGAGTTGTTGATCACCTGCGTTATTATTTAACCCAGTTGGTTTCTGAGCATGTGGTCATGCACGGCGTATTCATGGAAGTTTTAGGCATCGGTGTATTGTTGACCGGGCCCAGCGGTATAGGGAAAAGTGAACTGGCGCTTGAGTTGGTTAGCAGAGGGCATCGCCTAGTTGCAGATGATGCGCCATTATTCATGAGGTCAGGCCTCAATATGATCAAGGGTAGTTGTCCGCCACCGTTGCGAGATTTTATTGAAGTGCGTGGTTTGGGTGTGCTTAATATTCGCGCTATGTTTGGTGATAGTGCTGTTAAAAAAACTAAGCAGCTACGTTTAGTGATTCATATTGAAAATTTTGATGATGAGCGGTTAGCTAATGTGGATCGTTTGCATGGTAGTCATCAGACCATCGATATTTTGAACATTGAAATGGAGCAAATAATATTGCCTGTTGCCGCGGGTCGTAACCTTGCTGTTTTAGTGGAAGCGGCGGTTAGAAATCATGTTTTAGTTTACAGAGGTTATAACGCTGCAGATGACTTTGTTGGTAAGTATGGTGCAGAACTTAACATACAAGATAAAGAATGAAACTTATTATTGTCAGTGGTCTTTCCGGTTCAGGAAAAAGTGTAGCGCTGGGTACTTTCGAGGATCTTGGGTATTATTGTATTGATAATTTGCCAGCTGGATTGCTGCCCGATTTTGCAAAACAGATGTTGCGTGCGAGTAAGGGTGCAAATAATCGATTAAGTGCAGTGGCTATTGATGCGCGTAATATGGTGCAAGATATTCGTGATTTTTCAAATGTATTAGAAAGAATCCGTGAGCTTGGGGTGCCTGTTGAAATTTTGTTTCTTGATGCAAAAAAAGAAACGCTGATTAAACGCTTTAGTGAGACGCGTCGCAAACACCCCTTAACTAATGAAAACACTTCGCTGGCCGAGGCGATTGATGAAGAGGCATCACTGCTCGCGTTGATCTCGGAATTTGCCGGCCTGCGTATCGATACCACGCATTCAAACGTTCATCAGTTACGTGAATTGCTGGCGCAGAGAATGGGCAAAAAAAGCAGCGATGGTTTGTCCATTTTATTGACATCCTTTGGTTTTAAAAATGGTGTGCCAGTTGATGCCAATTTTGTCTTTGACGTACGATGCTTGCCTAACCCACATTGGGATCCGCAATTGCGTAGCCAAACTGGTCAAGATGAAGATGTGCAGCTATTTTTATCAAGACAAGATGACGTCGTCGCTATGCTTAATGATATTAAGCAATATTTGACAACATGGTTGCCACGTTATGAGATGGAAAATCGCAGCTATTTAACTGTTGCGATTGGTTGTACTGGTGGTCAGCATCGATCTGTTTACTTGGTAGAGCAAATAGCACAAAGCCTAAAACAAGATTACCCTAGTTTATTGCTTAGGCATAGGGAGTTAATGTGAGCGTCGGCGTATTGTTAATTAACCATGAGTATGTCGGTAGTGGTTTGCTCGCCGCGGCAAGGTCTATTTGTGGTGACTACGCGGGCAGCATAGAAGAAGTCTCTGTTAAACACGATACAGTGCCTTTGCAATTAATTGATGAGATAAAAATAAAAATTGGCGAATTAGATCAAGGCTCGGGTGTCTTGGTGTTAAGTGATCTTTATGGCAGCACGCCGAGTAATATTGCTACCCAGCTTTACGAGCCAAACAAAGTTTCAGTGGTGTTTGGCGTTAATTTGCCTATGTTGATAAGGGTATTCAATTATCCTAAAGATGATTTGCAAAAAGTCGCTGCTAAAGCGATAGCGGGTGGGCGTGATGGTGTGTTCTCTTATCCGCCGAATATTAAGGAAGATGGTCATGCAAAATAAGGAAGTATTGGTGGTCAACAAATTAGGGTTGCATGCGCGTGCTGCGGCTAAGCTAGTGAAGTTAGCTTCGAGTTTTCAATGTACAATTCAACTTGTGCGCGATTCTCATTGTGTTAATGGTAAGAGTATTATGGGCGTCATGATGCTTGCTGCGAGTAAGGGAACCATACTTGAATTAGTGGCAGATGGTGAAGATGAAGAGCAAGCATTGGAGAGCTTGGTTGAGTTTTTTGGGTCAGGTTTTGAAGAAGGCTTATTATGATGTTGTCGTGGGCAAACTATTTTAGTTTGAGCCTACAATGACAACGGCTTTAACAGGAATAGGTGTTACCCGTGGTTTGGTCATTGGCCGTGCGCATATATTTCATAGTATTCAGCCAGAAGTGGTGGAGTACAATATTCCTCAGCAATATATCGAAGATGAAGTGGCGCGTTATGAGCTTGCGCTTGCCAGTGCGAAGAAACAGCTTGATACGGTAAGAGAGCATATTCCTGCATCAGCGCCTTCAGAAATTTCAGCTTTTATAGAAACGCATTTGCTCATGTTAGAAGACAGCGCCTTATCTAAGGTGCCGATAGATTATATTCGCGAACACCAATGGAATGCCGAATGGTCTCTAAAGTATCAACGCGATGCATTGGTGACAGTATTTGAAGAGATGGATGATCCTTATCTACGCACTCGCCGCGATGATGTTGATCATGTTGTGAATCGCGTACAAAGATTATTAAGTGATCCGCAAGCGAAGTGCTTGGAGAGTGAAGAAGTATCATTAGCTGGTCGAGTCGTCATTGCCGAAGATGTGACACCCGCTGAAATTATATTATTTAAATCTCAGGGTGTGGCTGGGTTCGTTAGTGAGCACGGCGGTGTTAACTCACATACTGCAATTTTGGCGCGAAGTTTAGGTATCCCTGCGGTAGTGGGTGTGCATCGTTTGCGTCGTTATATCTACCATAACGAAACGGTGGCCTTAGATAGTGAGCGCGGCATGGTTTTGGCGGACTGTGACGAGGCTTTGTTACAACACATTGAAAGACGTCAACAAATTTCTTTAAGGCAGCGAGCTCGTCTGGATGCTTTAAAAGATCGTTCAGCCGTGACATTAGATGGTGTCAATATTGAGTTATTAGCTAATGTCGAGACTAGTGAAGATATAGACTTAATGCATGCGGCGGGCAGTGATGGTATTGGCCTTTATCGTACCGAAATGTTGTTCATGATGAATAATGGCGTACCTACTGAAGAAGCGCAGTATCAGGCCTATCGGCGTATTGTTGAATGCGCGAAAGGAACGCCAGTAACAATAAGAACACTTGATCTTGGTGCCGATAAGCAAGTAGATGGTGTCGGCCGTGGCGGTGCTATTGCAACGAATCCAGCCTTAGGTTTGCGGGCAATACGTTTGTGTTTGCAAGATCCGTCTTTATTCTACCCACAGTTACGAGCGATTATGCGCGCGTCGGTATACGGTAAGCTTCGTATCATGTTGCCGATGTTGACCAACGTTGAAGAATTTCATCAGGCGATGCAATTTATCGAAGATGTTAAACGAGAATTAAGGCAAGCAAATGTTCCTTTCGACGACGATATTCCTATAGGTGGAATGATAGAGGTGCCCGCAGCAGCCTTAGATGCCGATGCCTTTGCCCGCCACCTTGATTTTTTGTCGATTGGTACCAATGACCTGATTCAATATACCCTAGCCGCTGATCGCCTCGACGAAGACGTTAACCACCTCTATAAACCCGCACATCCTGCTGTACTCAAGCTTATTGGCATGACTATTAAGGCTGGCTTTAGCGCAGGAATACCGGTAACCATGTGTGGCGAAATGGCCGGTGATGTGCGTTATGTGCGCTTATTGTTAGGTATGGGTTTGCGTATATTTAGCATGAATCCACGTGCTTGCTTGGATGTGCGTCGTGTTATCGTCAATAGCTCGGTCTCTGAGCTTTCAGCACTCATGCATAGTGTGCATCGTGCGGGCACCAGTAATGAAATAGAAGAATTATTAGACCGTATCAATCAAGATATCTAGCTAGCATGATTGTTAATCGGCTTGTTTGTGTCATTTAATGTGACGTTACCTTTAATCGTTTCCGAGCATCGTTGCTAGGAATCATTTTCGGATTAGGGTTTTTTTCTTCACAAATATTGCCTACACTCAGAAAGATTTATCCGATTTGTGGCACGATGACTGATGTCAGGCGAAAAACAGGAATTTAAAGAACAACTACAAGAGTTTATGGGCTATCTGCAAAATGATGCTCATGATCAAGCGCGCGCAGTGCTGGCTGATTTGCATCCTGCTGAAATTGCCCATGTCATAGAAAGTTTGCCGAGTGGCGATAGAGAAATTGTTTGGCAGTGGCCAGCGGCTGATATACGTGGTGCGGTGTTGTCACATTTGCATGATGATGTGCGCACCAGTCTGATACGTCGAATGGGTTTGCCTCAGCTAATATCGGCGACAGAAGGTCTCGACACTGACGATATTGCAGACATCTTACAAAGTTTGTCTGATCAAGATAGTCGCGAGATTCTTGAGACCATGGATCGACAAGACCGCGAGCGTGTTGAACAGGTAATGTCTTACCCAGAAGACACTGCTGGCGGTTTGATGAATACGGACGCCATTACCGTGCGTCCAGATGTCAGTCTTGATGTCGTGTTACGTTATTTGCGTTTACGTGGCGAATTACCAGAGTCTACTGATAAGCTTTTTGTTGTCGATCGCGATGACACTTATTTAGGTGTATTGCGCATTGCCGATATTGTCACACTGCGTGCTGACACCACGGTTGCTGAGGCGATGATTAGTGATTTTGATGCTATTAATGTTGCCATGCCAGAAAGCGATATTGCCAACCTTTTTGCGCGCCATGATATTTTGTCGGCGCCAGTTGTTGATGATCACAATCGACTATTAGGTCGCATCACTATTGATGATATCGTTGATGTCATTCGTGAGCAAGGTGGTCAATCGTTAACGAGTATGGCCGGTCTGCACGAAGAAGAAGATTTGTTTTCGCCAATATGGACAAGTGCTGGTCGCCGCGCAGTGTGGCTTGGCGCCAATCTTGTTACAGCTTTTGCTGCATCAGCGGTGATTGCCGTGTTCGATGGCACCATCGAAAAAATAGTCGCGCTGGCGGTATTAATGCCAATTGTTGCCAGTATGGGTGGTATTGCTGGTAGCCAGACTTTGACCTTAGTCATTAGGGGGCTAGCACTAGACCAAGTGGGTTCGACTAACTCCTGGCGATTATTGCGCAAGGAAATGGCAGTTGGTGTGCTTAATGGTTTGCTCTGGGCAGCGGTTGTTACTGTAATTGTGCTGTTTTGGTTTGATGATTATCAAATCGGCATAATCATCGCTATTGCTTTGGTTATCAATCTCATTGTCGCAGCCTTTGCCGGAGTTGCTATACCTTTGCTCATGCGTCGAGTCGGTAGTGACCCCGCTTTGGGTGGTAGCGTATTGCTGACTACGGTCACCGATATTATCGGTTTTCTAGTTTTTCTTGGGTTGGCTACCGCCTTTTTGCTGTAGCGATTAAATTAGGTACGGGACGCTTGTGGTGATCCGTACTGTCTCCAGTATAAATAGAACTTAAAAAGCGGCAATGCCTTGCGTATCTTGTTCGGGCAGATTGCCGCGTACTTCTTGAATTAGTTCAAGGGCATCATTATCGCTGGTTTTGTAAACGTTAAGACTGCCGCTTAATCCTAGTAGTGGATAGAGGTATTCGCCATTGTCACTGCGCGACAAGTCGATGAAGCCATCGGTTTCACCATGTAGTGGTGGGATAGGCACTAGTTGCGCCGGTGCCTTGTGCGGCAACGAGTTCTAATAGGGCTATTTCGTCTTCGTTAAACGAGCAAGTCGATACGTGGCTTCGAGAGAGTTAGCTAGCCAAAATTCTTTACAGAACCTGATTGTAGGGTAGGGAAAGCAGGTGGTGCGCCATTAGATTGGAATTCACGTGTCTCAGTTGTGAATTGGCGGTGAGCATCTTCAACTACGTCAAGACTAATCGTAGATGGCAGGTTTCGGCCTTCTGTATTGTTGAGTAATGTCGATGATGCCGCCGTCAAGTGTTTGTCAGCTTAAGCGTCCTCTGCGGTGCACACCATAGACAACGATTTTTTCGCTAAGCGATTTTTAATAATTTAAAAGTAAATAATGGTTGTTATAACTTTTTAAGTATTAAGTGTTATAAAGAAGAGCACAGCTCCACTGTTTCGATGGCTAGTGGCGTTATATTTTTGATGGCGATGAACTTGTAATCATCGCAAATAATGACTTAAGGAAGATTGGTGCGCCTTTTTATACAAACGAAACTAAAGTTTTTATTGCTTGCGGCAATAAGTGCATCGCTATTTGCTTGTGGCGGCGGTGGTGGCAGTAGTAGTCAAAGCATCTCAGCGCCAGTAGTTATTCAAAATAGTAGTGTTAGTGGAGTCATTTTAGCAGCGATTAATTCTGCCAGCGATAGCGATGTTAATGACCCTTCCGCATTTTTTTCTAGTAATGATGATTTCGTAAATGCGCAGTTAATGAGTAATTTGACGACGCTGGGTGGTTATTTAAACCAAGCGGGGCAAGGTCGATTTGGCCGCTCGTTTAGTGCAGGTGATGATCAGGACTTTTATGAGATCGATTTGCAGCCAGGTCAAAGCATTAATCTCGTTCAAGCATCTCTTGCCGTTATGACAAATATCGACCTCACTTTATTTGATGAAAATCAAATGATAGTCGATCAGTCACTGTCTGTAGGAGGAGTCGAGTGCGTTGAAAATAATAGTGCGGGCAAACATTTTGTTCGTGCCAATATTCTGCAAGGCGCAGCCAACTATACTTTGTCAGTGACATCATTGCCTTGCTCAGTAATATTGTCATCAAGCAGTTTGCGTTTGAAAAGTGATTTTGCAGCATCTGAGATGCTTATTCAGCTTGATACAAGCAAGAAGTCGTATTCAGCGATGTCGAGTGAAATGGGCAGTATGGGCATGACTATGGCGACAATGGCGCATGATAACTACGCACGCGTAGTGATCGATGATATGGCTAAAGCCGCTGAGGCGATGTCGATTTCTGCTATGGATGCTACGCATATCGATGAATCGATGTATGACAGCGCCATGACATTAGCAATGATAGCGGCGATGCAAAATCATGATGCTGTTGTTTTGGCAGAGCCTAACTACAATTATACGCATTTTGCGATACCGAATGACCCCTTCTTTAATCGTCAATGGCACTATTCATTAATAAGTCTGCCATCAGCGCTTGATCAGGCGGTGGGTGGTAGTGGCGCTATTGTCGCCGTGTTAGATACAGGTGTTCTCCTTGATCATCCTGATCTTAGCGCTAATTTATTGCCTGGTTTTGATTTTATATCGAATCAAGACAGTGCCCGAGATGATGATGGTATTGATGCTGATCCCAGTGATCCTGGCGACAACCCTAACAGACCAAGCACTTTTCATGGTAGCCATGTGCTCGGCACTGTAGCAGCGGTGAGTAATAATAATGAGGGGGTTGCTGGCGCCGCATTTTTCTCAAATATACAAGCAATGCCCGTTAGAGTGTTAGGTGTTGGCGGAGGGTCGCTCGTTGATATATGTGAAGGTTTACGTTTCGCAGTTCGCTTACCTAATGTGTCTAATACTTTGCCAGCGAATAGTGCCGATGTCATTAATATGAGTTTGGGTGGCTCAACATTTTCACAGTTTTTACAAGACTGTACTGATG
Source organism: Gammaproteobacteria bacterium (assembly GCA_013151045.1). Lineage (GTDB taxonomy): Bacteria > Pseudomonadota > Gammaproteobacteria. The sequence goes on along the minus strand of JAADIY010000028.1, from coordinate 40,817 downwards.
ATGCAAGAGCGCAAGGCGCAATAGTGGTTGCTGCTGCGGGTAATGGCGCAAGCGCAGCGCCGACATTTCCCGCGGCAAATAATGGCGTTGTCTCTGTCAGCGCGGTAGGCCTGACTAGAGACCTGGCTAGTTATTCCAATTTTGGTAATACGATCGATGTTGCGGCGCCGGGTGGTGAGGCGAGTGACGATGATGGTGACGGTATTATAGATGGTGTATTTAGCACAGTCGGTAATAACGAATCAGGAACGATAACGAATACCTTTGGTTATTTAATCGGAACGTCAATGGCAACGCCTCATGTTTCTGCTGTGGCGGCTTTGATGAAATCTGTTGCGCCAAGCTTAACGCCAAATCAGTTTGATGCCTTATTAAGCGCTGGGCAGTTAAGTGATGATCTAGGTGCAGTGGGCCGCGATGACCGTTTTGGTAATGGGTTGATCAATGCTAACCGTGCTGTATTGGCGGCGCAGGGTATGTCGCTGACCACGCCGTTATTATCAGCAGCGCCTAGTGGACTGAGCTTTGGCTTAAATGCTGATCAATTGCGATTTGATGTGATTAATGTCGGCGGTGGCAATTTAAGTGTTGATACACCTAGCGAAAATTCGGGAGGATGGTTAAGTATCAGTGCCCCGGGCGGTAGCGGTGAAGGTGTTTATACCGTAACAGTTGATCGTAATCATGCTCTAATTGCTGAGCCGGGTAGTTATTCAGCAATAATTTCTTTAACTTCTAACGCAGGCAATGTTGATCTCCCTGTTAGTTTGCAAGTGCTACAAACTGGTCAATCGGCAACGGCAGACGTAGGCCGGCAACATGTTTTGTTGGTCTCTATCAACGCAGATAGCACATTAGTCATAGAGCAAGTTGTTAGCTTAGATGTTGATGCGGGTGGCTACCAGTTTAGATTTGATAGTGTAGAGCCAGGTCGATACTTTATCATTACGACTAGTGATCATGACAATGACGGTAGGGTTTGTGATGCCGGTGAAGCCTGTGGCGCGTTTGGCAGCGTAGATGAGCTATTGGCCTTGGTGGTCAATGAGGGTGACCAAATAGAGTTAGACGGTTTTATCGCAAGTTTTAACTTTGCTGCGACAGCATCAGCAACAAGTTTGGGCAGTGCTATAGGTTCGAGTAGTCTAGTACCACTTAAATTGCCAGATGCTAGAGCGGCAAACTAAACGCCGCCATCCTTAATTTAGAGCAAGTCGTTCAAGGCGCAAATTATGGTATTGATCAATTTGAGCTTGCCAGTTTTCTGCGATATAGCTTGTCGTGATTTCCTCACAAATAATAGCTGGCCCGGTGACTATAGCGTCAGGTGCAATATCGTGTCGTTGGTAGATGGGAGTGTTGTCTTCGCTTGTGGTGGGTGTTGCGGCAGAAGCGTTGATGCCTGAGGGCATGGCATTGATGAGTGGTTCGGGGCCGCTTGCGCTAAGACGTATGGTGACTAATTCCACTGGATGATCAAGTGTGTGGCCATAACGTTGTAAATGTTTTTCTGCAAAAAGTAGAGCGGATTGTAGCAAGCTATGCCAAGGGACATTGAGCGTAAATGACTGTCCTTGATAGCGCATATCGACGGATAGCTGATGACTTATGTCGTGAACGTCTAGCTCTTGCGCGACTAAATCAAGGGTGGCTTGATCGCTCAGGTCTTGAAATGCACTATTGATGTCGCCGTCAGTCGCAATGCCAGTGCCTATGATGGTTCTAGATAAGAGTTGTTTACGTGGTGCTATCAGCATGCCGAAGGCAGAGAGAACACCAGCATATCGCGGGATGATGGCGTGTTGAATGCCAAGCATATCGGCGATGGCGCAAACGTGTAGCCCACCGGACCCGCCAAAGGAGCTAAGTGCAAAGAGGCGTGTATCGTGGCCGCGTTGGATCGATATTCGTCGCAGTGCATTAGCCATATTTTCTTCAGCGATAGCGATAATCCCTGATGCGGTCTCTGCGATACTCAATCTCAATTTTTCAGCAAGCGTACTGATTGCGCTTTGTGCAGCAGAATAATCTAAGCTTAATTCGCCAGCGAGTTTGGTTGAGCGCGGTAATTTACCCAGAATGAGGTTGGCATCGGTAATCGTTGCTAACTGACTATTATTGCCGTAGCACGCAGGCCCTGGTGTCGCGCCAGCGGACTGTGGGCCGACTTGTAGCAGGCCGCCATCGTCTATCCAGGCGATAGAGCCGCCGCCAGCACCGATGGTGTGAATATCGACCATGGCAATGGCGACAGGATAGTCGCCAATACGCCCTTCGGTTGTTAGTTGTAAGTCATGGTCAATTAACGCCACATCGGTTGATGTGCCGCCCATATCTAAGCTTAATAACTGCGTGATGCCACACTGCTTGGCAATATGTCGTGCTGCGGCAAGGCCACCGGCAGGGCCAGACAGTAATAGTTTAGCGCCGTGATCAGCACAATGATCAATGGCAGCAGTGCCGCCAGTGCTTTGCATAATGCTAATTTTGCTCGTTGGTAGGTGTTCACCAAGCCGTGTTAAATAGCGTTTTATCACAGGTCCAACAAAAGCGTTGAGCCAGGTACTGATACCGCGCTCATATTCTTTGTATTCAGCTAATACAGTAGACGAACATGAGACAAAAATATTATCGGGTAGCGCGTTGGCGATGAGCTGTTCGTGGCGACTGTCGACAAATGAAAATAATAGATTTATTGCTACGGATTCAACTTGCGCATCGTTAACTTGTTGCTTAAGTGTTGACAGCTTTGCTTGATCCAAATTAGTGATGATAGAGCCATGACTATCAATACGCACATCAATTTCAAAACACAGCTCTGGTGCGACGGGTATAGGTGGTGATTTTGGCTCTAGTGCATAGAGTTCACTGCGTGTCTGGCGGCCAATAGTGAGCATGTCAGCAAAGCCACGATTAGTAATGAAGGCAGTGCGCGCGCCTTTGCCTTCGAGTACGGCATTGGTTGCTACCGTTGAGCCGTGAACGATTGTGCATTGATCTAATGGCGCATTAAGCTGTTCTAAACCTTTGATAATGGCCAGTTCTGGTGACTGTGGCGTTGAGAGTACCTTGCAGCTGCATAATGTTTTACCATTGTAATAGATGAAATCGGTAAAGGTGCCGCCGCTGTCGATGCCAATGATATGGATGTTTTGCCCTGGCAATGTTAGTTTCTACAGTTAATGATCATTTTTAAAACAATAATGATAACGGTAAAGGTTATAGCTGTCATGTTTGGTGCCAACATTGGATAAGCAAATATTGGTTAGTGTTGATGCTGTTGGCAAGCATTATGGTGAGTTAATAGCGGTACATGAGGTCAGTTTTTATCTAAAAAAAGGTGAAGTACTCGGGTTTTTGGGTGCTAATGGTGCGGGCAAATCGACGACGATGAATATGCTATGTGGTGTATTAGCACCGACGCGTGGAGCAATCACTGTTGCCGGCTATGATGTTGTCAAAGACCCTATCAATGCGAAACGTCAGCTCGGTTATTTGCCAGAACAGCCGCCGCTATACCGTGATTTAACGGTAGATGAGTATCTGGATTATTGTGCTGGTTTACGTGGCATAGCCAAGGCGCAACGAAGCCAGCGCATTAACGAAACAAAACAGCGTTGTGGTTTAAGTGAGGTCGGACGCCGCATTATAGGCCAATTATCCAAGGGTTATCAGCAGCGTGTGGGTATTGCGCAAGCGATAGTGCATTTGCCAGCGTTAATTGTATTGGATGAACCGACTGTTGGCCTTGATCCAGTGCAGGTTCGAGCAATTCGCACATTAATTCGCGAGTTGGCGCAAGACCACGGCGTCATTTTATCTACACATATCTTGCCTGAAGTAGAGGCTGTGTGTGATCGCGTGCAAATTCTCAATCACGGCCGCATCGTATTCGCCGATGACATTGCCGCGCTGTCGGCAAAGATGGCGGCTAAGAATTTACTGCTATCGCTTCGCCAACCGCCAGATCATGCAGCATTGCTAGCGATACCCGGGGTGTTGGCGATTAAAGAAATTGGCGATTTGCGTTTTCTTATCGATATTGATGAGAGCAATCATCCAGCTGAGCGAGTGGCCGAATATGCGGTATCGCAGGGCTTGGGTCTATATGAGTTGAGTCCGCAGCAAATGGATCTTGAACAGGTATTTGTAGATATCACTACGGATGAGGTGAGACGGTGATATTGCATGTACTGCGCCATGAGTTACGTAACTTATTTTTATCACCCTTGGCGTGGGTGGTGTTGGCGCTAGTGCAACTGTTACTAGCGTATATCTTTTTGTTAAATATTGATGCATTCATCGCGCAACAAGATGAGTTGGCCTTAGCTACGGAATCACCCGGTGCAACGGTACTGGTTGTATTAAAAACCTTGGGCAACGTGCCAACGATGTTAATGGCCGTTATTCCATTAATTACCATGCGTTTGTTAAGCGATGAAAAGCGTTTACATACATGGGTATTATTATCGAGTTCGCCGATTTCAATTCGCGCGATTGTGTTAGGAAAATATTTTTCAGTGCTCGTTTTTTTTGCTGTCACTTGGCTGCTGGTGTGTTTGATGGCGGTATCGCTTGGTTTGGGCACGCAGCTTGATTTAGGACACATTGTCGCGGCATTAATGGCGATCTTTTTATTAATTGCAGCTATTGCTGCAATAGGCCTATATATGTCGTCACTAACCGTGCATTCGGCGATTGCGGCAATAGCGACGTTTGCTTTGGTATTGTTGTTATGGATTGTTGATAGTGGCGCTAGCCTGAGTGGTGAAGAGAGTTCGCTTAATCATTTTTCAATGAGTTTTCACTATCAGTCTTTGCTCAGTGGTTTGGTCGACATTGCTAGCGTGAGTTATTTTTTATTGATCGCTAGCGCTTTTCTTATCTTGACGATACGTCATTTACATAGGGAGAGGGTTGATGGCTAGCACTAACAATCAAGTCATCCGGCGTATTAATTCTATTCTATTTTTTCTAATTGTCATGCTGCTGGCATTCGCCGCGTATTGGTTGCTATTGCAAGCAAATAAGCAATTTGATTGGACGCAAACAGAGCGCAATACTTTATCAGAGAAGAGTATTGCCGTGCTCGCCGAAGTGAAACCATCGTTAACGGTCACCGCCTACGCACGTGAAAGCAGTCCGCTAGTGCGTAAAGCAATTATGCAATTGGTTGACCGCTACCGTCGTTACAAAGCAGATATTGACTTGTCATTTGTCGACCCTGGTGCAGAGCCACAACTGATACGTGATCTTAATATTGAAGTTGATGGTGAAATGGTTTTGACCATGACCGGTTCTGATAGTGGCGCAACCGAGCATATTAAAAGCTTACGTGAGCAAGCATTTAGTAGCGGTCTGCAACGTTTGTTACGCCAAGGCGAGCGATGGCTGGCTTTCGTTGTGGGGCATGGTGAGCGCAAATCTGAGGGCAAAGCAAACCATGACTTATCAACCTGGGTTGATGAGCTCAAGACGCAGGGATTTAACATTGCTAACGTTAACCTCTCTGAGAGCGGCGGGGTGCCGAATAATGTGGCGACCTTGATCATAGCCAGTTCACAACTTAATTGGTTGCCCGGTGAGATAGATCACTTGCTGAGGTATATCGATGGCGGCGGTAATTTATTGTGGCTAACAGATCCTGATGAGGAGGTCGGTTTAACGCCTTTGGCAGATCACCTGGCCATCACAGTTGATAAGGCAACGGTGGTTGATCCTTTAGCACGTTTGGTAGGTATTGATAATCCAACTTTTTCTATTATTGCCAATTATCCGAACCACCCCTTGTGGCAAAAATTTGAAGCGACGACCCTGTTTCCGCAAATCACTGCGGTGATGGCTAATGACGAGAGTAAAGATTGGCAGCATGAGACGGTATTGCAAAGCGGTGAGCAAAGTTGGCTTGAGCGTGGCGATCTCTCCGGCAATGTTAGATTAGGTGACGATGATGTGCCGGGTCCTGTCTCTGTTGCTTTGTCTATTCGGCGTCAAGTTAGCGCTGATAGTTATCAAGATAAGGCGCAACGTATTATTGTGCTGGGTGATGGCGATTTTATTTCCAATCAATATGTTGGTAATGCAGGCAATCTTAGTCTCGGTTTGCGTTTGATAAATTGGTTAAGTGCAGATGATAATCTGATTGCTATTCCTGTCATTGAACGCGGTGATAGAGAGTTAACGCTGACACTGTTTCAATCTCAGTTAATTGCTATTGGTTTTTTGATAGTCATACCCGCTTTATTAATGCTGAGTGGGATCATTATTTGGTGGCGCCGCCGCCGTATATCAGTGTAGCTACAGTTGCTGATTGATTACTGTTTTTATTAAAAGAGCCGATGTATGCCAGAGTTGCCTGAAGTTGAGACGACACGACGTGGTATTGCGCCACATATTCAAGGTCAGCGTGTGGCTGAGGTTGTTGTGCGTAATTATAAGCTTCGCTATGGTGTGCCTAAAAGTTTGGAGCTTGAGTTTGCTGGGCAAACTATTGACGAGGTTGTGCGTCGAGGAAAATATTTGCTCCTGCAAAGTACCGTCGGGTCGATGATGATTCATCTTGGCATGTCAGGGAGTTTACGTTATCTGAATGAAACGAAATCGCCGAATAAACATGATCATGTTGATGTGTTATTAAAAAACGGTGGTTGTTTAAGGCTGCACGATCCGCGGCGTTTTGGCAGTGTGTTGTGGTTACGCAGTGATGAACCTGAGCATGCTTTGCTTAAAAAAATCGGTCCAGAACCTTTATCAGACGAGTTTGATGGGTATCATTTGCACCATCGTTCGCGCGGTCGCAATACGGCTGTGAGGTGAAGAATGTAATTATGGATAGGGGTGTTGTGGCAGGGGTTGGTAATATTTATGCCAATGAAGCGTTATTTATGGCAGGCATTCATCCTCTGCGTGCAGCAGGGCGCATTTCATTAAAGCGTTATGACGTTTTGGCGGTTGAAATAAAACGTGTGTTACAGGCGGCAATCGAGAGTGGTGGCTCGACATTACGTGATTTTGTTAACAGCGATGGTAAGCCAGGTTATTTTGCTTTTGAGCACAAAGTCTACGGTCGTGACGGACAGCCTTGTCAGTCTTGCGGTGCAACACTCAAGTTGGTACGTTTAGGTCAGCGTGCGACGGTTTATTGTGGTCAGTGTCAGCGCTAGCCGCGCTTTAACGCCATAGCAGCTAAGAGGCAGATAAACGCTAGGGCGTCTTATCCTTTGCTTGGACTTCGATAATCACCCCACCAGGTTCCCGCGTTAAGGTCGACATGTTGCCGCTTAAGCGAGCAATTTGTCGTGCTAAGGCGGTGTTTTTAGGGTCGGTATGATCAAAAATAATGTGGGTAAAGCCTTTGGTAATCTCGATAAAATACGCATCGTCGTCACTAACCGGTGGTAGCGGTAAAGTAGCTTGTTTGATCGCTAGCATAGTGCGCCCAGGCCATTGACTGCTAATTTGGAGTTTTTGTTTATCGTCTTTGATCGAGGCGACCAGCGTTGCAATAAGACGATCATTTTCACCAAAATCACCGCGCGCCAAGGTGTTGTAGTGCGCTTTATCACCTTGCATGAAGACAAAAGCAATAATAAAGAGCAGCATTAATGCTAGGCCTCGTTGCGCCATGAATCCGCGCATGCCAAATTTTTGCGCGTGGATAAGCTGCTGTGTGCCAAGGTATAGCAGCAATGTGAGCAGTAGTAGCGCCCAGACTTTGTCAGCACACAGCAGACCAATCAGGCTGGCGAGTAGGAGGCTGCTTGCTAGGCTGTTACCGACTATAAATTGACGTGAGCGAATGGCGGCAATGGCGAACAGAGTAAGTACCAGCGCGCCAGCAAACCAAGCTGCACCACTATTGGCATCGTCAATTTTGAATATTGCGCTACCTAGTGTTGTGATGGGGTTATTAAACCATTCGATGTGTATCCAGCCCGCTTGCAGTAAGCCGATGATGATTGCGCTAACGCCAACACCGATCAATATCTGCTTCTGTAATTTGTTGTTGATAGGCTTGCGTTGCCAGCTCCACAATATGCCTAAAGCATAGCCTAAGCCGATAGGGTGCATGCTGATGATCGCTGCAATAACGACCATATGGATGAAGTACCAAGCTGATAGCAACTTTTCTTGGTCGCGAATACGTTGGTCGAGCCAGCTGCCTAGGCCGAATGTAAGCAGCAAGTAGACGCCTGCGCCCATGGCATCAATTTGTTGCAAACTTAATGGCGCTATCAGCAGTAGTCCACTTGCAATTAAAGCGACTTCGCCGTCAAGGTGTTTCACTGCCCAGCGGTAAAAAAACAGCGTGCCGGCAAAAAATGCGAGTAGAGTGAACACTTTGGCTGCGACTAGGCTGCCACTCCAATACAGTGCTAGCGGAACAAAAATTAGTGTGCGAAAGTCATGCGTTAATAAAACCGCAGTTGTGTTAACGCGTTCAGCCAATGACCACATGAGTAACAGCGCACGCGAGGCCCCTTCTTCAATACCGTAAGGGCTAAATTGCACCAATTTGAACCACAGAATGAGCCCACCCCAAACCAGTAGGGTGATTAGAATGAGTCCGCGCTGTTTGATTTTGTCATTAATCATGGCTTAGAATTGCCGCCGTTGGAGATGGCTGCGGAGCATACCGGAAACTCTGTCTGTGGTCATCTAATGCAGTTGGGCTAAAATTTTTTGCTGTGCTGTTTTTGTTTTTCATTGACAGCTTAATTTTCGTTAAAAATCAATCTATTAGAAGGGTGGTTTGGGTTAAAAACAGTGCCAATATTGACGCTATAATGGCATAACTGAGCTTGCGCTGAGTGCTGTTTTCATGGTATACAGTCGCCCGTTTTATTCATTTTATGAATCATTAAGATAATCAGAGGTTAGCCATGCTAGAGACTGCAGACGTAGTCATACTTTACGCGATTTGGTTCCCACTAGCTTGGGGATTTGCTTGGTTTTTGCTGAAGAAAAGCTCTTAAGCGAACCGTTATTTGGTAGGCTTGAAGCTTCCCAAATTTGAATTATAGATTGCTGCAGCGAAATGTTCGTTGAATGCGGTAGTCATGAAGTTAATAAAAGGTCGGTCACGGCCTCGACACAGTTTTTTTGGAGGGTGTTGTAATGCGTTACTCAACTAAGTTTGCAGTGGGTTCGCTTTTTGCTTTTGCGTTTGCAGTAAGTTCTGCGTCCGCTGGCGGTCTTACCGTTGATTTGGCAAATGGTGAAAATATTTATAACAACGGCAAGGAAGACACTGGCGTTCCAGCATGTTCCGGTTGCCATATGCCTGATGGTATGGGTAGCGACGATTTAGGTACTCCTCGTTTAGCGGGCCAAATTTTCCAGTTTATCGCTAAGCAGCTGCAAGACTATGCAGATGACAAGCGTGAAGACACGACTATGTACATCATGAACTCAAATGCTAAGGGCTTAACAGCTCAAGAGCGTTTGGATGTCTCTGCTTATATTGCTGAATGGCAGCATGATCGTGAAACTGTTGATAAGTCTGTTTCTGATTTGAACACTTTGAGAGCGAATGGTGTTGAGGTGGGTGAAACATATCTTGGTAAGTCGATTGTTAATCACGGTATCGGCGAAAAAAGCGTTGCAGCATGCCGTTCTTGCCATGACTATAACGGTCGTGGTGTGGAGCCAATGTTCCCAATGATTGGCCAGCAAAAATATACTTACCTTGTTGCGCAGATGAAGAAATGGCGTGATGGTTCGCGTGCGAACGATCCACAAGCAGTCATGCGTAATGTGGCTAAAAATATGTCTGATGAAGACATTAATAATGTTGCTGCTTATTTATCAACCAAAGAAGCTTCTCCATATAGCTTGGGTAACTCGCGCTTACCTGCGCGTCATGTGCCCTATAAGCACTAAGCTGGCATGTTGATGTTGCGCCATTAGTTTGGTGCAAGCTTGAACTTGGTAAAGGGTGGCTTGTCCACCCTTTTCTTTTATCTGTTTTATTTGTTGAGGTTGTCATGGCGGCAAAATCTAGTCTAAAGCGTGGCGAAAAAGTATTATTTGGCATCGCCGGGATTTTTATAGTGGTTGCATTAGTAGGCTATGTGGCGCTTGAAGGTTATCGATTGACTACTAAGAAACAGATTTTTTCGAATCTAACGAGTTTTGACCTATCTGAAAATGGTAACTTAGGCCATCGAATTTTTAAGGGTAATGGATGTAGTTCTTGTCATCGTGCTTTTTTGTCGGGCACGAGTATGGGCGGTCAAACAACGCTTGATGGTATTGGATTGGTTCGCGCCGTAGTCATGAATGGCTGGGGAGCTTTTTAAGCGATCCCGAGCCAATTTATAAAGAAACTTATCATGCGGCGACGATTGATCATGGTTTAGGTAAAGAAGCGGCTTATGTTGCTGAGCTTGGCGAAGATAAGCTCTATGCCGTTGCAACGTTCTTATCAGAGCTGCGTTCTCAGCAGGGTGCTTCGACTTCACCTATTCCGCCTAAAGGGGAATCGGTTTTCATCGACAGTATGTTGAGCATTTGGGCGCCCGAAAGCTGGAAGGATAAGTATCAAGATATCCGTACCAAAGATTTTAGTGGTGATACCTCTGCGCCTACAGGTGGTGTTGGCCAAGGTCCGGATGCTGAGCAATGAGTGTTTCGAACAATGCTCCTTGGGAGGACGACGTAGAGTACACACGCTATACCTTATTGTTTCTCTACGCTTGTATCATTTATAGCATCATTGGCTTTTCTTGGGGTGCTTTGATGGGCGGCATCGCCGAGCTACGCCACTTTGTCGATCACCGTGCTCATGGTCAGTTGATAGTGCGTGCTCATACCCATGTTAATTTATTGGGTTGGGTGGAAATGGCGATTTTTGCTGCGGTCTATTATTTTGTGCCGCGTTTGGTGAAACGACCGATTTATAGTTTGAAGCTGGTTAAAGTGCATTTCTGGATACACAATATTGGTTTGATCGGTATGGTGAGTTTATTTACCATTGCCGGCATATTGGGTGGAACTGCTAGCGTGAGTTTGCCTCCTAGTGAGGTGGAAGCGGTTATTAAGCCCTGGCTCGCGGCTATGGGAATTTTTGGTTCTATGGTGCTATTGGCAAATTGTATCTGGGGTTATAACGTTTTTCGCAGCTGTGTTGGTTGGGAAAAAGATGTTCCTAGCAGCGCTTAATTGCTGAATGCTTAACTTGAGGTTAGTGAAATGAAATCATATGCGAGTTTGCTGACGGCTGCAGCGTTAACAATGATGCTGAGTGCGTGTGACATTACGCCTGAAGGCCAGTTACGTGTAGGTGAGTATGCGCCGTCATTGAAGACCAAGACATTAGCAGATGTTAGTGGTGATTTTAGTCGTATCACGACGTACCGCCAGCCAGATGCGCGTATGTATCAATTGTCGATTGATGAGGCCTTGGCGCAGAATAAAACAATATTGCTAGAGTTTGCTACCCCAGGGCATTGCACAGTATGTGATAAACAATTACAGATGCTTAAAGCGATATTGAATAAATATGAAGACGATGTGTTGTTTTTGCATATGGATCAGTATCAAAACCCAGAAGCGTTCACCGCCTTTGGCGTTCAAGGTGATCCTTGGACATTCGTTATTGGCGCGGATAAGCAGGTGAAGTTTAAGCGACCAGGCCGTATGTTGTACGGTGAAATGGATGCCATCATATCTGAGACACTGGCTGCGAAGCTAAACCCTGAAGCAGGTTAAGTAGTGGCGAAACAAGATTATAGTTTGGCGCCCGATCGTCGTGGCGCGGCTTGGGATGCACTGCTTTATCTGCCAGTAGTGATACTGCTTGGTGCCTATGCCTTAGTGTTATGGTACCAAGGCAATCAACCCTTAGCTTATTTGCTAATGTTTCTTGCCTGTTTTATGGGTTTTATCGGTGCTAATCGAATATTGTCTGGACGCTTGATGCTGCTGCCTAGTGCGCCCGTTGCGCTAAGTGTGAGTAAGCAGCATGTCACGCTCAGGCTGCGTAGCAACGATCACGTGTCTCTGGTTAAAGAGGTGCGCTTTTTTTCTGACTACGCCGGAAAGTCGTTTGGGCTTACTGGTTTGGATATGTCAGGTAAAAAACGTCAGTATGTGTTTCACCGCGGTCAGTTTGAGTCTGCCACGGTTTATGACGATGCAATGGCGAGCCTGCGTATTTATAAATAATCGTTTCTAGGGTATCTCAGGCCTGTTCTTGGCGCTGTTTCTTAACGTCATAGGCCATAAGTCCAATAACGATAAACATTAGGCTGCATACAGCGCCGATGATGATGCGCTCTGTCGTTCCGCTTACTAGCCCACCTATCAGCATGTGAATCGAATATCCGCAGATGAATAAGCCGGTGAAAATAGCGATAAGGTAGATAAAAATTTCTTTTCGTGATATCCAGGTTTGATAAGACATTGTCGGTCACTAATTAATTGAATTAGCTGTATTTTAAACGATTTTTTTGTAACAAAACACTTTATTCATTTGCTGTTCAAGTGTTTTCAGGGCTTGACTCAAAACGGCCATTATGTGAATATTCCCCGACTTTTTTGCGAGGCGGGCTGTTTCAGTGTCCGCTGCTTGTAATTTAATATTAGATCGCGCTACGCGGCCCTGCTGCTTAAGGTGCGCATAATGAGGAGCTTGTATGGACAATTTGTTGCCATATTCAAAGACTTTTTGGGTGAGCTTGGTTGCTGGTGTTACTACAGGAATGGGCAACGGTAGCGTATTTGGCGCTGCATTGATGTGTGCGCTGGGCCGCGGTCGTTTTGACGATTGGGGCGGTTGGGGTGGTCAAGTCTATGACCCCACTACCTTTATGGGTTTCATGACGTGGTGTATGCTCGTGTTTGGTGTTGCATTCATGGCTATCATGATGGTTTCTGCTTCACGCCACGGTGCGTTAGAAGCTCAAGCTCGCGCAGCAGCCTAAATGAAAGAGGGGAGATAACGATGATAACTATTGTCGCAACTGTATTTTGTATTGTTTTGGCCTTCTCAAGTATGTGGTTCGCTTGGTATCTGATGATGCCGGGTAAGCACTAAAAAAGGTTCGAGTTATGACTGCGTAATGTGGTCGTATTCAAAAAAAGCATTTTATAATTTTAATATTAAGTTTTACGTCTTAAACGGAGCACAGTTCCCATGTTCAAGTATCTTTTTGCGAAGAACGAAGATATACCCGCAGGTTCAGCGGCTGTCTTTTTTGGGTTTTCGTCCATCATCTGGTTTATTATTGGGACTGCCTTGGGTTCTTTTAATGCTGCAAAACTCGCTTTCCCGGATTTTGTAACCGGTAGCTATATGTTTGCCTTTGGTCATATGCGCCAAGTTCACGTCATGGCCGTTATCTTCGGCTGGATCTCAATGGCCTTTGCCATGGCCTTTATGTACATCACGCCTGCTTTGGGTAATACCAAACTTTGGTCTGAAAAGCTTGGTATCTGGACCTGTTTTAACTGGAACGCTGGTCTCTCTGTTGCCTTGTGCCTGATGTGGGCCGGTATTACTTCCGGACGTGAGTACACTGACTTTCCATGGCCTATTGATCTGATTATCCTGTTCGCAGTGCTGTTGCCATTGGGGATCAATGTCTGGATGACCATCGTTCATCGTAAGACGCAGGGTATTTACACCACCAACTGGTTTTTTGGTTCGGCCATATTCATGTTGATGATTGTGGTGCTGGTCGGTAACCTGCCGGAGTACTTTTCTCTGACCGGTTTGACAGAAGCCTATTTGACCTGGTGGCACGCCCATAACATTCTTGGCTTGTGGATTACCCCGGTGGCAGCGGCGATTGCCTATTATACGGTGCCGAAGATTACCGGTAATCCACTGTACTCTCATCGTATTGGTCACTTGCATTTCTGGTCAGTGGTTGTATTTTACTCAACACCAGCAGCGCATCATTTGATGTCATCACCATTGCCTGAGTGGCTAAAATCTTTCGCCTCTGTTGAGGGTGTGTTGATTTTGGTGCCAGCGATTGCGTTTGTATCTAACCTGCTCCTTACCATGACCGGTAAATGGCATTACTTTGTTGATAACATCGAAATTCGTTTTACCATTACGGGTGTTATGTTAGCTATCCCGCTAAATATGCAGGGTGGTTTCCAGCAAACGCGTGCCATTAACTGGTATGTACATGGTACTGGTTGGATTGTGGCTCATGCTCATTTGGCCTTGCTAGGTTTCTCTACTTTCCTAGAAGCTGCTGCTGTGTACTACGGCCTACAAACGATCTTGCGTCGTAAGCTGTACTCATTGGCGCTAGCTAATTTCCACTTCTGGTTCTTATTGATTGGTTTTGCAACCTACTGGATCTCAATCACTATTGCTGGTTTGATTCAGGGTGCGGCGAAGATCTACGAAGTGCCTTATATCGACGTGGTTATTGCAGAGCATCCTTATATGATTGCTCGTTGGGTCGGCGGTACGATGGTATTTACTGGTAACGTTGTTTGGCTCTATAACATGTGGATGACAGCACGTGCAGGTACGCCAGTGCCAGTAGGTCGTTTGCCACATGAGATCGCATACGAACGTTAATCGTTATTCGTAGTTCATAACAAAAAACGAATAGCGTTAACCTTTAGCGGAGTAAAGAAGAATGGCTTTTAGAGAGTATAAAATTGGTACCCGCATGTTTGGTATCGCATTAGGTGGTTCAATGATGATCACCTTATATATGCCTAGCTTAACTATTTATAGTGTTGGCGTGACTGAAACAGGTTTGGTTAAAGGTTTGTCTTATGGCCATAACTCAGGTTTTTCCTACGAGGATCCGTTCCTACAAGGGAAAGGTAAGCCTTTAACTGTTACTATCAAGAAAGATCCTGTCACAGGTGCTGATATTGATCCGGTTGACGCTTATGTCTATGTGCCGGGAACCCCGTTTCCTAGTGCGGTTCGTAATCCGGGTATCCTTGGTACTGAGGTCGCAGCATTAAGTGCTGATGATGGTCAAGTTGGTGTTGCGACTTCAGATGAAGGCGCAGTATTCTTGGTGTCGCGTGGTGATTACGAAGGTGAAACCTTCCCCTATATTGAAAATGCTAGCGCGACTCGTGATTGGACTGCTGCGGCAGTATTAGCCTCAGCCGCGGATACTGATAAGCGTCACGTTGGTAGCGGTAAAACGATGTTCGTACGTGAAGGCTGCGAGGTGTCATACGCTGCTTCCTGAGCAAACTCAGGATTGGCAATATTTTGGTTTGCCGCCGCGTCTAGGTGATTTTAATGGTGAGGCTCCAACCGCGTTTGGTTCTGATCGTAAGGCTCCTGATTTATTGCATGTTGGTTCGCGTAACTCATCGAAAGAATGGATGATGATGCATTTTTTCAATCCAAGATTAGTTCAGCCGCATTCAATTATGCCTCGCTTCGATTATTTATGGGGCGAAGTTGATGCTAACGGTAACGAGATTGACTTTGATCAATGGCGTGCTGATTATAAAGAGTACGCTGCAGGCAAGAGTCTTTATCCACCATTGGTACCTGATTATGCGCCTAACAGCGAAATCCGTTACTTGATGGATTATGTCTTGAGTTTGAAGTAATTTAGTTTTCCTTGGAGGATAGCCAAATGGCTTGGAAATACGATAAACCACTATATACGTTAGCAACCAGCGATCAGAACGAGCATGCAAGACATGTTTGGGAGCACGAGAGTCTGGGTGGCATTATGGAAGACAATAATCGCTTGCCACAGGCAGTGGTGTGGTTGTTGATGCTGACAATTATTACAGCGTTTTTGGTAACAGCACCTTTGTGGGGTCAACGCCCTATGGCTATTATCTATGAAGAGTATATTGCTCTGATGGATACTCCAGAAGTTGCAGCACTTGATAACGATGAAGATAAGATGGCTTATATTGTTGACACAGTTAAGTCTCAAGGCTCTGATTGGGCAGGCCATCAGGATCGTCATCCTTTAACAATGAATGATTTGCGTCTTGTCAAAGATCAAATTGTTGAATTACAGCGCGAAAATGCTGATATGGACTACTACACGATTGTTGGTAAAGATGTAGCGTTAGCTAACTTTGAAGGCGAATACCGTGATGATGGTGTGAAAATTCGGGTTCAACCTTCGTGGGATATTGGCTATACCATCGATATTTTCTACGTTATTTACTTTTGTATTGCTGTTATGATTACAGTGAAGCGTTTGCCCCCTTCAGATTGGGAACCAGACCATTCAATTGGCCACTAAGCTGATCCAATATAGGTGAAATAAAATGATTGAATTAGATAATCCACCATTAATACTGCTTATACCTATTTTGGTTGTATTTGTAGCACCTTACATTTACAGCTTTATGATTGATAATTTCGATAAGTCAGATAAGCAATGAAGTAAATCGCCATACGGCGTATTTATGGAAATAAAATGCCGCTCTCTTGAGCGGCATTTTTTCTCAAAAATGTTAAACCTTTCCCTACCTAGCATGGTCTATATCTGTGTTAGTGTTCGTAGACCAGAATGAATAATACCGATAACAACGCCATAATTCTCTCAGATGAAGAGCTGGATCAGTTCACCATCGAGGGACTTAAATCACAGGAATATAGCATCGGCATCTTTTTCTTTATGATGGCCGGTATTATTATTTTATTTACAGTGGTGGTTTATAAATTTGCACGCGACGCTTATAAAGATGGCAAGCGTAAGGGCGAAAAAGGCATGCGTAAGGGCGAAGTGGTATTATTTGCTTGGCTGATTTTTGGGCTGATTTGTGCGGTAATTTATGGTGCAGCACAATTACTGTTTGGACAGCTTATTTAGGAGAGTACGATGACTGAATTTATGCAATCCCTACCTGATGGTTGGACAATATATTTGTGGATGGTCGCAGCAGGCGGAATTATTATCGCAGCGATAATCGGTATACGCTGGGCGTATAAGAATGAGCAGTTTGATGAAGATATAAAATACTTGGTCTTTGACGAAAATGACAAAGATAAAATGAGCCCAGAAGAGTTTGCCAAGTTTCAAGAAGTTAATGCTGCGCAAGAATCGCGCCGTGCAGAGTTGTTAGCTGAAAAAGCTAAAGCGCGCCAAGCTCAAGAAAGCGCATAAGGGTAGAGCTGCATGCGTACCGGGGAAAAGTTGATATTAGGTGGTATGGGGCTTCTCATAGTTGGCCTAATGGTGCGTAATTATATAGGTTTTTCTCAGACACCAGATCAAGAGAAGTCGATTCCATTTTATAGTACTGCTACAAAAGAGCTGACTATAGCGAGTGATGTCATTTACAAAGAACAAAATTGTAAGAAGTGTCATTCGCTTTGGACAATTAAAAATATTATGGCTACGGTTCCGGCTCCAATATTAGATGGAATTGGATCATTACGGTCAGAAGATTGGTTATTTGATTATTTTTCTTCTGAAGACCCTCAGCAGATATTGAAAGGGCGTTTGAAAGCGGAATGGAGTATGCCGTCTTACGCGCATCTCCCTGAAGAAGATAGAAGGACCCTAGCTGCGTATATGGCTAGCCTAAAAGTGGAAGATTGGTATTTAGAAGACCTTAAGAAACTGGAATATAAAAAATTAACCGGTAATAAGTGGCCTGAATCAGATGATAAAGATCAGCAATAAGCTAGAGGCGCTAAAGTGGGCCTTATTTGCGATCTTATCTGGTGCAGTTGTAATGTATACACTCAATCTGCTGTTTGGCGTGCGTCTTGAGTTGTTTCAAGATTTAACTTCTTATTTTCACCCAAGTTTATTTATCGGTTTGGTGTTAACGCCATTTATTGGCGGTGTTACCGTATCGTTAATTTATGGTCTCGGTGGCAAGGTTCTTTGTTATTTTCCTGCGCTAATGGTTTATCTGTTTCAATATTTTAGCACCTCTACTGGGGTAAGTGTGATGCCAGAAGATATGCGTTTGCTGCCGATAGGTTATATGGGTTTCATCATTATTGTCGCAATTGAAGCATCAGCTGTCGGTGGAATACTAGGTGAATTGTGGGTGAAAAAAACTTACGGTCGTATGCCACGTCACACTGGTCACAAGGACGAAAAAGCACCGTCTAAATTGGGCCGCTAGATTGTATGGCCAAAAAGTTTACACAAACTCCTCAAATTGATGGCATGGAGCGCGCGAAGCGAAAGGTTTTTTTAGCAGCAACACTGGTGACGTGTGCTGCCGCTGCAATTGTTTTCGCGTTTTATCATCTTGTCCAGCTAGGTGGCAGTCGTATCGATCAAATGCGTGCGAGTGCAACTTACGATATCTCTGAAATGGAGTCTCGAATTCGAGCTGCGGGTGAGGATATTATTCGGCATCAACATAACGAGGCATTAAAAACTGTTCAAACTACTTATAGTATTGAGCAGGCGGAAGAGTTATTAACCCCCGATATGTGGTCAGAGCTCGGTGCTTGGATAGAAATTCCAGCAGGCGAGTTTATAATGGGCACTGATCGCCATCTAGCGAATGATCAAGACAAGCCAGCACATAGAGCTAGCACTGACGCCTATGAGATTAGAAAGTATCCGGTAACTAATGCAGAATATGCGCGTTTCGTTGCGGATACTAAACATAGACCGCCATTACACTGGAGTGGTGGGCGAATGAGGCCGGGGGATTTATTGGCACCGGTTACCATGGTTTCCTGGTATGACGCAGCAGGATATTGTCAGTGGGTCGATGCACGCTTACCGCGAGAGGCGGAATGGGAAAAAGCTGCACGGGGTGAAGATGGTCGTCGTTGGCCATGGGGTAATTTGATGGACGCTGACAATCTTAATACCTACTATAGTGTTGGTTCGGCAACCGATGTCACTCGTTATCCGACGGGTAAAAGCCCATATGGTGTTCATGATATGGCAGGTAATGTTAGTGAATGGACAGCAGATGAGTTTGTAGCATATCAAGGTGCTGATGCGCAGGCTGAGTTGTTTATACCGAAAGTAGGTAGAGCGACAACAACATTAGATAAATCTTTGAAAGTGGTCGACTTAGTTGAAGTTGAAGCAACTTATGTTGTGATGCGCGGTGGATCATTTAAAAGCGATCCGTTTGCAACGTCCGCTTATCACCGAAATTATTCCTTTCCACATTATGCGTCTGATTTTTACGGGTTTCGTTGTAGTAAAAATATTGCCGATGAAAAAGGTTAGTTATGTTTTATTTTAGAACTATTTATGTATATCTTTTATTGCTGTTGCCGTTATCCGCACAAGCGGGTCTTGATAGCTACAGTTTTTTTCATGTCACTATAGAAACGCCGTGGGCAATTTTTATTTTCCTTTGTTTTTTGGTGCTGGCGCCGTTTGTTGTCATGGCTATACTGTATTGGTATTTTGCGCTGCAGCGTTATAAGCAAAAAAATAAAACAGTAGCTGAATCAGAATCAGAATAAATATTATGTTATTGCGCTCTTATTATCTTGTTGCGATTGTTCTTGTCACATTGCTGTTGAGTAATATTGTTTTTGCATCAGCGGATACCGCGGCGTCAGCTGATAATGCTATGGATGTGATCACTGAATTTACGGATAAAGAAATTGATCTTGGACCGCGCGCGATTAGTACAGAAGAAAAGCATACCATTCTCTTTATTATGGGAAGTACGTTATTAGTGTTAGTGCTGACCACTGCCATATTAGGTATCAGTATGGCGATTTATGGTAAGCAAGTTTTTATGTGGCATATGATTAGTGCGGGTTTAACAGTTACTTTAGCGCTAGCTCATGGCGTAGCTGCGGTAGTCTGGTTTTTTCCGTTTTAGGCATGGTTGATGACCATGATAAGGTCAGATAAAACACCTCTCATCTTTCTATTGCTCATCCTCTACGGTATTTCTGGCCTCGTAGCACTAGCCTACGAAGTGCTATGGATGCGCATGTTAAGTCTACAGTTTGGCGTCAGTAACTTTGGCGTCGTCATTACAGTTAGCGCTTTCATGTTTGGTCTAGGCCTAGGTAGTATTCTTGGTAAACGGTATTTATTACACCTAGCGAGACCTTTGATGGTCCTAGCCTTAATTGAAATATTGGTAGCGCTTTATGCTGTAGGGCTACCTTCGATAAATCAATATTGGTCAGAATTTTTAATCACGGCGACTAGTGATATCCAGTTGTCAGCATGGCATAGCATTGAGCTCGTTGCGGCACTATTTTTTATGTTATTGCCAGCGACGGCGATGGGCTTAGGCTTTCCACTTGTTCTTGCCGCGATAAAAGACACACAGCTTACGGTTTCCCATCTCTATGCGGCCAATACCTTGGGCGCAGCATTTGGTGCGTTAGTGCCGGTATTGTTGTTGCCAGTATTAGGTTGGGCGAATAGTTTATATACCATTGCACTATTAGGTGCGATAACAGGCCTTTTATTTTTTTTGATCGCCATAAAATCACCCCTAAAGCAGAGTGTTAGTAGGAACTTTTCAGTAAAACCGGCTGTCTTAGATTTACTAAGCTATGCCTTGATCGGTGCAGCCGCACTGATGCTACAAGTCGCATGGGCTAGACTCTACGGTATGGCCTTACTTCGTACCGAATATGTACTAGCTATAATAATAGCGATATTCCTGGCCGGCACAGCATGTGGCAGTGTTTTATCACAATGGGGGGCGAGACGACTCTGGTTGAATCTGTTGCCTGTCACGGCAGCGTTAGCAGCGATAATTTCTTTGATTAGCTTGGCATCCGTATCGGCATGGGCCGAAACAATTGAGTACAGCTCTTTAATCAACGCGCTAATAAAGCAGGGTGTTGCTTTAGCTATGGTGACGGTTGTCGTGACCTTTTGCTTAGGCGCATGGTTGCCTTTACTCGTTCGAGGTTATGAAGACCCCAGTAGTGCAGGCGCTTGGTTCTACGGTGTTAATGCCATTGGTGCTGGCTTTGGTGCTTTGTTGGCAGGATTTGTATTAATGCCTACAGTCGGTACCCCGCTAACTATATTAATAGCAGCAATCATCTTATTTGTTGCCGGTATGCGCTGGTGTAAAGCGAGGTTATTTTGGCTAGTATCACCCATACTCGCAAGCACTCTTTTTTTCTTGCCGGACCTGCCAACGGTTACAGAGCTGCTTCCTGTCGCTCATGCCAATAGCCAATCTGTATTGTCGCTACACGAAGATGCAATAGCGACTACCCATGTTGTCGAAACGCAGCGGGGGCAGCGTTTACTGTTATCAGACCTGCAACGTATGGACGCTTCAACTGAGCCCACGGCAGTTGTCGCTCAGAAGAACCAAGCACGCTTACCCTTGTTATTAAACCCCGATGCAGAAAAAGTATTGTTTCTTGGTTTGGGCACTGGAATTTCAGCATCAGCAGCCTTAGACTTTGATGTGGATATTACTGCTGTTGAAATATCAAAAGGCGCAATAGAGTCTGCTGATAAATGGTTTGCTCAAAGCAATAGAGATATTAGTAATAAGATTACTATTATTAATGATGACGCGCGCCGTTATTTAATGCGTTCTAATGAATATTACGATGTCATTGTCGGGGATCTATTCCATCCCGATTTAGTTGGTCGTAGTCGTTTGTTATCGCAACAACAATTTGATCGTGTTAAATCACGCTTAAATCAAGATGGTCTTTATGTGCAATGGTTGGCTCTTAATCAATTTGATTTAACTGCTTTGCAAATTGTATTGAACACGTTTGAGCATAGCTTCCCTGGTGCCGCATTATTTGTTGATGGTTTTAGGTTGGCGATGGTGGGTAGCCCTGGTGTTACCGTTGATGCTGGTCGACTATTGAAAAATATCAAAGTGCTAGAATCTAATGCGAAACAAACAGGAGGTGAGGGTGTATGGACTTGGTTAGGTCGTTATATTGGTCGTATTAAAAGCCCCGCCAAATTAATTGAAGATGAATGGCGGCCACAGATAGAATATCACCTCCCTCGCGTACGCTACGCTGGGGAAATAAATTTTCAAGAAGTGCTAGAGTGGTTAATCAAACAAAGGCCTAGCGCAGAACTCGCAGCTCAACATTTGCAGGTGAATAAGAATGAAGCAGAGCTTTTTGAGCGAGCCTATATTGCTGCCGATGCATCGATGCGTAGTTGGTTGGCTCAACTAAGTGGTGATGAGGCCCGAGCGCAGCGTTTCCTACAATTTGCTTACAGAGGCAACCCGAAGGATCAATGGATTAGCGGAACTCTTGCAGACAAGATGTTGGCATCTTTGTCTCGTGTGGGTATTACGCCAAAAGTTAAACAAGCTAGCTTAGAGAAAATTTTATTGATTAAGCCTGATCACCTATTAACCTTAGAAGCTCTGTTAGGTATCGCTCAGAAAAATAATGATGATGAGGCTATTAAAAAATATATTGCCAAGTTAAAAAGTGTTAGTCCACTTTATCAGGCGCGACCTATTACCAATTTATTGCTTAATGAGCGAGTGCAACAGTTATGAGTCAGTCATCTTCTCTTTCTGATATCCCAATTATTGCTGTCAATAGTAATAGCCCAGGACAAAAAATACACCGACGCAGGAGACTGTTGCAAGCAATTACTGTGTTGGTGGCAATATTGATTCCTGTTTTAGGCTTTTTCCGTATCGATATCTTAGCGGGTGCCTTTGTGGTGCTAGATCGGCAAATTGATTTTGGTGACTTTTTCATTATCATGGGTTTTTGGTTGATGGTGTCGAGCGCTTTAATTATTACGTATTCAGCTTTAGGGACGGCATTTTGCGGATGGTCTTGCCCACAAAATACTATGTCTGAATGGGCTAACTATTGGCATCGGCGTCTGCTTGGTAAGAATTCAGAGGTGATGCTTGATGGTGCGCCAATGAAAGTATCGTCAGGTAAAAATAAAATCGTAAACTGGTTGGGTTTGGGTGCGATATTGCTAGGTTTCTCTATGGTGGCTGGTTTTATCCCGATGCTTTATTTTTATCCACTAGATACTCTTTTTGATTTTGTTACATTTCAATCAGCTGATGGAATGAACGGTTCGGAATATTATATTTATGGTATTTGTGTATTAATTATATTTGTTGATGTTGCCTACCTACGACATTTTTTTTGTCGTTTTATGTGCGTATATAAAGTATGGCAGCATTCATTTAAGACCAAAGAGACATTACATATTGTTCACGATACATCGGCTGCTGATGAGTGCGCGCGCTGTAATTTTTGTCAGACGTCTTGCTTTGTTGAGATAGACCCACGAAAGACGCAGACTTATGATGCATGTATTAATTGTGGCGAATGCATTACAGCATGTGAGAGCATTCGCGGGTCACGTAAAATGGGGGCTAGTTTGTTGAGTTTTGCGATGGGAGAACGTCAGGTTAAAAAAGAACAACCACGCAATGCGATGATGGCGCTACGGTCACGTTTCTTTTGGATCCTTCCATTGGTAACACTAGGTGTTGGTATGTTTAGTTGGGGCATGGTCAACTATGAGCCTTACCGGTTCTCGGTTTATGATACACAGACAGCGCAAGGGCGAAATGAAAATGAATTTCGTGTTTCGCTTTCACATAAGCTTTATCAGCCCGCTGAGGTTTCAGTCTCTATAGAGGGCTTGGATGAAGATGCATACCGTTTTCAGTCAACGATAGCGTCATTTGATACGGCTGAGAGAAAATATGTCAAATTCAATATCAGTCATGATTTAGAACCTGGTTTATATCCATTTTTAGTTAAAGTAGAATCAACAGATGGCTGGCGACGTAGTTTTCGGGTTCATCACGTAGCGGTGGAAAAATAATGGTTACTAATAAGCAAGAGAGCAATGTCGAGTCTGCTGAACCAGATGAATCAGCGGGCAAACAGGTGCCTTTAGAGTCGATTGAGCAAGAGTGGGGTAAGAAATCAGATGATTTTTATGGCTACGCTTCAGAAGAGGAGCGTTTGGCTAAGCGTGGTTTAGAAGACTGGGAAATGGTTGATAAGGTTTCCGAGTCTCAAGTTGCTATACCAAAATGGTTTGTAGCGGTGATTATTGCTGTATTGTTGTTCGCGATATTCTTAAGCTTTCCATTCTGGGGTGATCGTGAAGGTTTCGAAAGAGAATGGTTTAATTGGGGTTTTGGATTAGCTTTGGTATATATCGCTATCTCAGGTGGTTTTATCTATGCCATGATCAGTATGTTTGGTATGAACTCTAGTAAGACTGATGCTGATGAGAGCTCAAAAGTAAGCAAAGATAGCGATGGTGACCAGAGCAAAGGTAAATAGATTAGTTTTCTTTATAGTATTGATGCTTAGCGCGAGTTGTAGTGTTGAAGAGGATACTATTGAAAACAGGGCTCTTTCATCAGGTTCTGAAAATCAAATTGCATTAGTGGAATATTGTGGTAGTTGTCATGTTGCACCCAAGCCGGAAACCAAAGCTGCTAAAGATTGGCGTGCAGTAGTATTGCGTATGCAAGTGCACCGCTCGCAACAAGCGATGCCAGTTCTTACCGAACTAGAAATTAATGAAGTGATCGAATATTTAATGAAACACTCAAAGGAACAATAAGTAATATGCGTCAGCTTATCGCTATTCTTTTATTATCATTATCTATGGTTGCATGCAGTAAAGGGGACCAGGCACGTGTTCCCGCGCAGTTATGGAATGACATCATATTTAAGATAGAGACGCACCCTTATCCAGTTAAGGTTGGTTTTAATGAAATTTGGCTGAAATCGACTAAGAAAAAAGGTGCTCCTGCTTCGAGCCTAATTGTTTGGCTGCGTTCAAATGAGTCGGCTAAATGGGTGCAATCGGTTCAAGATGGTCATATCGGTGTGTTTCGTCGCGCAGTAAAAATTGAAGAAGGCGACGAGTATCTTTATGTCAAACTTAAACGGGGTGCAGAAGAGACAGTATTGCACTTTGAATTGCCTTGGCCTCAAGAGCAATAAATTATTTTCGATTATTTAGACGCGTCTGCAAAGTTGTACTGGCTTGCCAACGACGTAATAATAAGATTTTGTCACCCCCTCTTTCCTCTGCACAGCGTGGGCAAGTAAGATGGCACAGGTACATTTCTTTGGGTAATTTGCCTTCATCAAATAAAGCTTGTTGTACCACACGTGCACTGTCACGTAATGTCTTCATGGTGCCTTGATGAATGACACAGCGAACGTCGAAGTTGATAGGTAGATATTTGACTAGTCTTGAAGGCGAATCTGTGTCTTCGATAAGACGTAAAATTTCTCCACCAAGCATGCCCGTCCTCGTTAGGGTAAAACCTGGCCAGCGTTCTTTTAGTTCTAAGGCATTAACTGAAGCTGCCTGACGCATCATATGACCGGCATAGTTAATCGGCATATGTAAGAACGTGGGTATAGAGTGAGAGTGAACACAGTGCCCACTAAGATCGATGTCTTGCCCATCCCATTCATTTGGGTAATGTTCTGGACAACCACACTCTAAGGTCATGATATTGAAGTGATTAGCGGTTCTTAAAATAAATACGTGCGGTTGCGAAGATGTTAATAAAAAACATCCAAAAACCAATGGCCATAATGGTTGCTGGCACGCTAATGGTCATGCCGTAGTAGGTATGCACGGCGGCTTGTTGTTCTAGCTCACCAGCACGCATCAAGCGGCCTTCAGTGATGCCAAATACCATGAGTGTTGTGTAAAAGCCGACAACTCCAGCTGCAGTCCACCAAAAAGAATGACTAATTAATTTACCAGACCAAATTTGGCAGCCAGCAATACGCGGGAATAGATAATAGGTCATTGCCATGCTTATCAGCACCATGCCACCGACTAAGTTGATATGCGCATGCGCAAGTGGATCAATCATATGGCCGGGCCCGCTGACCGGCGTTCCAACTGATACTAACCAGTCACGTATGCCAGGCAATACTTGGACGACACCATGGGTTGTGCCAATAAACAAAAAGAATGCTGAGCCTAATAGAAAAGCAATAAGGCGCCGATCATGATCAGTAGAAGACATTAGGTGGGATACTTAAGGCTGATAACCTAAACTTAGGTTATCAGCACTAGAAAAAGTTCAGACGGGCAATTAAGGTCAATTGCCGCGCGGATTACTTATTTGTCTTTATTAGCGAGTGATGAACTAATTGCGGCTTCAGACATAGAGCCAGCTAAAAACACAGCCAAACCAAAGAAGATGAAGACCGGGATCAAAATTAATGGAAATATATTGTACATGGTGAATTCCTCAGAACTAGTACCAATAAAATCTAGCTGCTGATTATAGATTGTTCTTGGTCTTCAGACAAGTCAATCGAGGTGTATTTTATATTTTTAGAGATTACTTTTCGGCTGTATAATTCTTATTAAGTTATTGATCTATAAGAATTTTTCTTTGTTTTAGATAAAAATAACGAACTAACTCGCCATCCAAATGGCGAGTTAAATTCGCCATAGCGAAAAGGATTGAGATAGCGTTAATTAACGGCTTCTAGGCCAAATAGCAGGGGTTCGTCGTTGAGAGCTTCCTCTAATCCAATAAAATTGATGTCTGATTGGACTAAGCGGTCGGTAATATCGGCTGTACTATCTCGTAGACTTGATGGGCCGAGTATTGGCAGGACGCGGTAGGGGCCGATGCCGTAATGCCCTAAGATTTGGCCGAGGTCTTCATTGCGCTTTTTAAGCCCGAGCTTGCTTGCCGGATCCCACAACCCGCCGACACCAATTGTGACATTAATAATGAACCTGCTAGCGGTAACGAGTGTGCTTTGTGGTTTTATTTGTAAGGCTGAGTTGAGTAGCACCGGTATTTCACCGAGGTTAGCAAAAAAGTTTCTAGCACCGCTGCGGACAAAGCGCGGTGTTAACGAGTGGTAGGTACGAAGAATAGGAAGAAAAATATATTCATCAAATTTAGCATTGAATTTATAGATGTGGCGATTAAATGATTCCAGCGGATCATAGCTATTGAGGAAATTAAATTCTTCGCTAAACTGTTCGCTTCTTAATTCGGGGGCCTTCGAGTTCAGCAGCTTTTGGTGTTGATGCACACGCCGTCAGTAGCAGTAAAAAAGAGACTAGTGTAGGCAGCGTCAATAGTGATCGAGCTTTAGCAGTGATGTTAGCGCTCATGGCGCAGGCTCAGCGCCAAAAAATTTGAAAAAATATTTAACGTATCTCGGTAAGTAAAATTACCGCCATGCCCGCCATATGGGTAAACCGTTAAGCGTATTGGTAAGAAACTTCAAATCTGCTTGATTGATAATGAAGTCATCAGAGTTTGTCATGGCAGCAATGGTTTTAGTCGAGGCTAAATAGTTTTTAATCGACTCCAAGCTGAGTGGTTGCTTAAGTGAGTCAATAGTTATACTGGGATCTGATTGCTGAACATAGGGGGACAATATGCGATCGAAGTGATCAGTAAAGCCCCAATGTAGAGATTGTTTGAAGTGGCCGGTTAATGTATTGCCAGTTGTTAATCACTCACCTGGGTGAACGACATAACCAGAGCGATTCATTGTATCCAAAGCGAAGGTCATACTGCTAGCCGTCAGACGAAAGGCTAAGCCAATGATAATTTCTAGTTCTTCAGCGGTCAGTAATAAACGTTTCTCCAGCGTAAACAGAAACTCACTGTCAATTTCGTTGCCACCAACTTTGGTTAAAAATAGGGGGGTAGCGATTAAAAATGCTTTCAGCAAAAACGCCTACATTTTCGATTCCATTGGAAAGATTGCGTTCCAAAAACTGGTTAATCCGCTGCGCAGAATCATAAAGTCGTACAGGCGGATTAATCATCATTATTTTGTTAAAGCAAAATTGCTGTCGGCGAGAATCGAGTTCGTCGAGAAAGGCGGCAGGCATAGCACCTATGCTGAAACCGGCAATATAGAACTCACTGACGCTAATTTTGTTTTCAACGCTGGCATAGGCCTGCTGCATAAAGTGATATAGATGCTTCTGCATCATCGCTGACAAAACCAGGCCTCGATGAGCGAGAAGCAGAGGTAACAAATTCATCGCTTGTTGGCGAGGATAGGCTGATGACATGAAAGCCTGATTGATAAAAGAGATTGCGTAGAAAATGAGTTTTGTCTGATTCAAAGTTTGAACCGGTACCAGATAGCAAAAAAATTAATGGCACAGGTTTTTTCCAACCTTGGGTGTTCATGCCTACACGATGTTTATTGCCATGCCAAAATATAGGTGAGACTTTTCTGTCAGGATAGAGCTGGAGTTTTTTGATATTGGGATAGCTAATTTCATTTGGCCGGATATTTTAGCTCACTGGGTGTGCTAATAGCCGTAGCAAAATAGGAATTTTTGGGTGGGTAGTTATAACTTTGCGCAAAGGTGATATTCGTCAATAGTACGAATACGCTTATAGTGCAAAATCTCATTTTTACAATTATTTTTCCGCGGAAGAGCGCAACAAAATATCCTTTGATTCACCCAGTAAGCGTAGCGCACAGTTTTAGTGATGCGACTTTTTAATATTTTTTTGAGATTATTTTATACGAAAACCAGGTGATAAGGCGTAGCGACGTTAGTTGTAAGCAGGCAAATTGAAATCAGCGGTAGTTTTGAAAAAATTTTTGATGTGTCACTGTGTGGCCGTGCCGAAGTTGAAACTGGATACCAATAACATGCATTAGCGCACGCCACATACCTATTTGCTCAAATTTTCGCGAATCGGTAACGACATGAGCATTGAGCATGATAGGTGTGCAGAGAGCGAATAGTTTCCTGCTAAATAAAACGTCTTCAGTCTTTTGTTCTGGAAACCCAGCCACTTTAAAGAAAGTATCACGCTTAACCATCATTGCTTGATCACCGTAGATAATTTTAGTCTGATGAAAGCGTAAGTTATGCAACCAAGAAATAAATTTTAGCCCTAAATGATTTCCTGAAAACGTTTGTTTAAAACAAACGGCCAATACGCCAGTTTTTTTTGTGCTCTGATAAAGTCTTTCAAGACCATCAAGTGGTAACTGTGTGTCGGCGTGTAAAAATAGTAGCCATGGTGCAGGCGATATTTTCGCGCCGGCGTTCATTTGTGAGGCGCGCCCTTGTTTGGCGGAGATGATTTTTATAGGAAGAGTGTTAGAAAATTCTTGCGCGATAAGCACGCTATCATCATCGCTGCCACCGTCGACGATAATGATTTCGTTTAGCCGTTGGGTCAGATGTTTTTGTTTAAGTATAGAGGTTAATGTTTGTGGCAGTGCTTTTTGTTCGTTAAGTACAGGGATGATTATGCTAATCATATTGGTTAATCAATGTGTTTTTAAGTGATCGGGAATTTCGTTATTTAATTCAGATTTATAACGATTGATATCGGCACCAAGGTGATCAAAAAGTGGCGCGAGTTCGTCAAATATATTATTAGCTAACTCTTGATAGTGCTGAGACTGCTGTTGCATGTCGGATAGTTTGGCATTAGTGTTTTGCGTTAAGTGTAGCAATTGGTTTTGACCAAATTCATGGTGTTCAGCTTCTTGCGCAAGGATAATGGCTCTAATTTTTTTAAAACCATAACGCTGTCGTTCCATCCGCGCGTCAATACCTTCTAGTATGATTTTACCTATGCTTTCTAATATGACTTGTACAGCTAATATCGACTCTGTCATGTCTCTTCTATGCAAAGCATTTTCTATACTTTTCTCAAACAGTTTAAGATGCTTGCAGCAAGTGTTAGTTTTTCCGCTGCCTATCCATAATGCTGCGCTACTAAAAACACGAGCGTGAAAACGCTCTTGCCGCGATTGTTGTTTGAAAAATTTTGCATGTGCGGTATTGCCATGTTGAGTCATCAATTGGCTTTGTTGGGCTGCACTGATATGAGCGATGCGCTCCCCTTGAGACAAGAGTGAAAACAAGCGAGCGAGTTGTGTAGACCGGCTAGGTATCAAATACATGATGGTTTTAAGGCTTCCGTAGATATTGATATAGTATCATCAGCGAAACGATAGGCGAGATTCATCACCTAAGGTTAACAGACCAATTGCGATTTATAACTTGAGAGCTAGGACAGGTTTGCTCGTTAATTTAATCAAATAGGTTTGCTATTTGACCGAAGCTTGGCCGCCTCGACGTGGATCGCTTGCCGCAGAAACAGTTTCGCTATTTTTGTCGATAATGACAACTTGCATATTGCCAAAGGTGCTGCGGTGTTTTTCTACGCTATGCCCCCATTTTTCAAACTGAAGAATTTCAGCATCACTTAGCGCGCCTTCCTCATAAACGACTTTATCGGGTAGATATTGATGATGATAGCGCTTAAGTTTAACAATTGAATCAGCGTATCCACCGTTGGCATATTCGAGGATGCCGAGCAGCAGCATAGTGATAATTCGACTGCCGCCGGGAGTGCCGAGAATGACAATATTTTTCTCATCTTCGATAAATGTCGGTGACATGCTAGACAATGGTCGTTTACCCGGTTGAATTGAGTTTGCTTCAGCGCCGGCAAGACCATATGCGTTTGCTATCCCAGGTTTTGCTGAGAAGTCATCCATTTCGTCGTTGAGTATTACGCCTGTGCCCGGCACCATAAAGCCTGAACCGAATGGGTAATTGACCGATAAGGTTGCGGCAACACGATTGCCATCGCCGTCGATAATGGAAAAATGCGTAGTATCTGTACCATTGCCAGTGTTATTGACGGCGCTAGGCAATAAGCTGCTGGGGGTCGCTTTGGTTTGGTGAATGCCGGCACGTAAACCAGAACTGTAAGTTTTATTTGTTAGCCGTTCAACGGGAATATCAATAAAGTCAGCGTCACCTAAATATTGGGCTCTGTCTCGATAAGCGCGACGCATGGCTTCGACTACTAGATGTTTACGCTGCACGAGTGGGATATTGTCGAGGTCGAAGCCTTCTAATATATTTAACATTGAGACTAAAGCAACCCCGCCAGATGAGGGCGGGGATGCAGAAGTAATTTTGATGCCGTGATATTCGCCGCGGATGGGTTCGCGCTCAACCAATTTGTAGTTGATAAGGTCTTCAACTTGCCAAATGCCGCCAGCGCTTTGTACGCCACTGGCTAAGCTATTAGCGAATTCCCCTTGATAAAAGCCTTTGCCATTGGTGTCTGCGATCAACTGTAATGTATTGGCTAAATCAGTTTGGACAATCTCATGGCCAAGAGGTGGGACCGCGCCATTAACAAGGAATATTTCGGCAGCTGCAGGAGAAGCTAATAAAGCCGATTGTCTAAATTTAATGAGATTACGCATATGTGCGTCAATGGTGAAGCCTTCACGTGCATAGCGAATTGCAGGGATCAGAGATTTGGCTAATTCGAGATTGCCGTAATTTTCTGCTAGGTGTGCTAAGGCGGCAGGTACACCTGGTATGCCCGCGGCTAATGGGCCGTCGATAGAGGCTCTGGGTATGACATTGCCGTCCTTATCGAGATACATGTCGCGATGTGCTTTACCAGGCGCCATTTCGCGACCGTCAAGCATCGTTTCAAAACCATCTTCGGCACGGTGGAGCAACCAAAAACCACCGCCACCTATGCCGGAGCCAGCGGGCTCCACAACAGCTAAGGCTGCGGTTGCAGCAACTGCTGCATCAAAGGCGTTACCCCCTTGAGCAAGGATTTGGTGTGCTGCTTCTGTTGCCAGAGGGTGTGCTGTTGCGACACCGGCCTGATGGGCATACGCCAGTGAGAACGTAAAAGATAATGCGAGAATACAGCAGGCACAAAAGCGTGCTAGTTGTACAAAAGAATTTATGTTAATGACCATTTGCTCCATTGCTTGCTTGGGTTTGCATTAAGAACTCGTATTTGTGCATAAGCTCTTCGCGGCTTTCTACATGATTGCTGTCGTGAGGAATGCATTCAACGGGACAGACTTCGACACATTGTGGGGTATCGAAATGGCCAACGCATTCCGTACATAGCTTAGGCTCTATCACATAAATTTCTGGTCCTTCAGAAATGGCACCGTTGGGACATTCGGGTTCGCAGACGTCGCAATTGATGCACTCATCGGTGATGATTAACGCCATGATTGATGCCTAACTGTGTTTGCCGGTTAACGCTTTGG
Source organism: Gammaproteobacteria bacterium (assembly GCA_013151045.1). Lineage (GTDB taxonomy): Bacteria > Pseudomonadota > Gammaproteobacteria. The sequence continues at coordinate 8,890 of JAADIY010000028.1, read as the reverse complement.
CAACGCTAGGATGGACAAAATTACTAATATCGCCTTTGAGCTCGGCAACTTGGCGTACGATGCTTGATGACAAATAAGTGTATTGTTCATCGGGCATCAAAAAAATGGTTTCGATGTTTGGCGATAATTTGCGGTTCATACTAGCGAGTTGAAATTCATATTCCAAATCCGATACGGCGCGCAAGCCACGAATAATAGTATTGGCATTTTGTTCGCGCGCGAAATCGACGAGTAAGTTATTAAAGCCTATTACTTCAGCGTGCTTGTATTCGGCTAATACTTCTTTCGCTAGCGCAATTCGTTCGTCAAATTCAAATGCAGGATTTTTATGCGTATTTTCTGATACAGCGATAATGACGCGATCAAACAGTTGGCTGGCGCGCATCACGATGTCGCGGTGGCCATGGGTGATTGGGTCAAATGTGCCCGGGTAAATTGCTATTTTATTCATAGTGTTTCTTATTAATCGTGGCGCTGTGCCAGTTGATAACTAACTTGACCGGCTATTTTAGCGCGGTTGACGGCCCAGTTCGATGGTAATACCGGCGGCTCTCCTGAACGAGGTGTTTCTATATAGATGTAAGCATTGTCAGCTAACAGCTTACGCTGTTCAAGGGTGGCGCAGACATCATCAATAATGTCCGTAGAAAATGGAGGGTCTAAAAAGACAATATCAAACTGTTTATCGCTGCGTTGTAAATAAGATTCAGCATCAGACTGAATCACATGTCCGCGGTCTTGCGCATCTAATAAATTGATGCGATCACGCAATTCTTCTGATAAGCGGTTTGATCGCTCAACAAAGGTCACGCTGTGCGCGCCGCGTGATAAGGCCTCAATACCCAGCGCGCCACTGCCAGAAAATAAATCCAGACACTTGGCGCTAGGTGTTGCTGGTTGAAGCCAGTTAAATAGCGTTTCGCGGACACGATCAGTTGTCGGGCGAACACCGCTAGCGGTATCAAAGTTCAGTATGCGCGAACGCCATTCGCCGCCAATAATGCGCAGCATGCCGCGGCGTCTTGTATTCGTTGTTGACAAGTTTATTGCTCTTTTATTGATTTTTTATTGCTCTGGGTTGGATTGGCCAACGGTCACGGTTAATAATTGATCCAATTTGATGCGCTTCGCAAAGGCATTGCGAACATTTTCCTTTGACACTTTATCGATCTTGTCAGTGAAACTATCAAGATAGTCTAAAGGCAAGCCGTAAAATCCGATTAAGCTGACATAATCCAGCAAGCTACTGTTGCTAGCAATGCGCAAGGGGAACCCGTTAATAATATCTTGCTTTGCGGCAATAAGCTCTTTTTCATTTGGGCCGTTTTTCAAAAAGGCGGCTAGGGTATCATGCAAAACCTGCAAGGCTTCATCTGTTTGATTAGTGCTGGTTTGCAGTCCAATGACTAGTGGTCCTTCGGCGCGCATGGCGGCAATGTAACTATAAGCACTATAAGCCAGGCCGCGATCTTCACGTATGGCTTTAGTAATGTGCGAGCCAAAACCACTGCCCCCCAAAATATGGTTACCGAGAAAGAGTGCAAAGTGATCTTTGTCGCCGCGGGCATGCGACGGCATGCCAACCATAATATGTGTTTGTGTCGAAGGGTGTTCGATATGTACGCGTTTTTTTGCTGATGAATAATTAACGGCGTCGATTCGTGATAGTTTTTCTTCTTTACCAAGCTTTGCTGTTAATCTATTAGCCAAGGCTACGGCTCCCTTGCGGTCTAAATCACCGACGATAGCAATGGTAGCGTTGCTCGCAACATAGTGGCGTTGATAAAAAAGTTGAATGTTGGCGCGAGTCATTGCCTTCATGCTTTTTTCATAGCCTAATGTTGGTGCTGCGTAAGCATGGCCGGCATAAAGATTTTTATAAAAAGCATTGCCAATGATACTTTGTGGTGACTGCTTTTGGCCGCGTAGCGCAATCAGTGCGCGTTGACGTTCACGTTCTAATACTGTTTCCGAAAAGCTAGGATCACTGAGCACGGTGATAAATGTTTCTAAGGCAGGTTCAAACCACTTTTCGTCAGTTAGGCTGCGCAGGCTGATCGTTGCGCTATCACGATCGACGCTATTGTCGAAGTTGGCACCAACGTTTTCAAAGCTCTCGGCGATAGCATCAGCATCAAGTTTACTTGTTCCTTCAGCGAGCAAGCCATTGGTCATTAACGCTAAGCCTGGAATGTCGCGATCACGTGCGCTGCCGGCATCGAAGGTAATGCGAATATCGATCATCGGCAGTTCGGGCGCGGCGACAAAATAGACCTTACTGCCGTGTTCGTTTTGCCAATGCTGTATTTCTGGTGTCGCTTGCGCTAATTGCGCGTAGCTAGCTAATGCCACTGTAGCGACGATAGCAAGTAAACTTTTTATTTTGTGTGTCAATAGTGATGTCATGTTAGCTCTCGAATTAGTGGCTTATTTTAATGACGAAGATGAGTTGGTGCGCGCCTGGGTTGTTTGGTATCAAGTGGCTGCGGATCAAGTTCAGCAATAGTCAGTTTGTCTTCGATTAAATATTTTTTAGCGACACGTTGAATGTCTTTAGCCGTTACCGCAGTGATTTTTTCGACGAACTCATCAATAATGCGCCAATCCAGGCCAATGCTTTCAAGTGCGCCAATAGTCGATGCTTGTGATGAAACGGAATCACGTTGATAAACTTCGCTAGCTACGACTTGTGCTTTGATTCGGTCTAACTCTTTATTGCTGACTAACTCCGTTTTTAGCAAAGCAATTTCAGCATTGATAGCAGCAATCAAATCATTAATGGTTTTGCCTTCGGCGGGTGTGCCGTCAAAGTGGAATAAAGTCTCGCCACGTGAATGCATTCTATAGCCAGTGCTGATATTGGCGGCAATTTCACTGCCGCGAATCAGTTTTTTGGCAAAGCGTGAGCTATTGCCGCCATCGAGCACAGCAGACAATACGGCTAAGGCGTAAGCATCGGACTTGTCTTTAGCTGTGAGTAGTGAAGGTGCTTTGTAGCCAGAGATAAAATACGGCAATTCTGCAGGCGCCTTGACGACGATTTTTCTTATACCAGTTTGTTCTATTTCTTGGCGTGGTTTAGGTTGTTTGATTTTGCTCGATTTGATTGGCGCAAAATATTTTTTTGCCAAGCTATAAACCTCTTCAGGGTCAACATCACCCACGACAACAATCGTCGCATTGTTGGGCGAATACCATTGTTCATACCAATCGCTTAAATCGTCTATCGTCATGTTTTCTAAGTCATTCATCCAGCCGACAACGGGAATGCGTAACGAACTGCTAACAAATGCGGCGGCGTTGAACTGCTCATAGGTCAGTGCTTGAGGATTGTCTTCGGTACGCAGTTGGCGTTCTTCCATGACCACACGAATTTCCTTTTTAAACTCTTCTTCTGGCAGTAACAGACCGCGCATGCGATCAGACTCAAGTTGAAAGCTGACTTCTAAGCGGCTTTTTTCAAACTCTTGGTAGTAGCCAGTATAGTCTTGGCTGGTGAAAGCATTATGGCGGCCGCCGTTCTCAGAGACGATGCGGTCAAAAGCGCCGTCAGGGAATTTTTCGGTGCCCTTAAACATCATGTGTTCCAGCGCGTGAGAGATACCGCTAATGCCATCGTATTCATAGGTGCTACCGACCTTGTACCAAACCTGAGAAACCAAGACCGGTGCGCGATGGTCTTCTTTGACAATTAATTTAAGGCCATTATCAAAGCTGTATTCATGCGTATTGTCACTGGGTTTGGCCAAAGCGGGAATGGCAACCGTTGCAAGCAGAGCGGCGAGGGCCATGAGGGGTAATTTTAGGCCGAGTAAATTTGCGCCTAGACGTGTCTGTGGGTTTTGTATTAATCGCATTGTCGGTAGTGTTCCCTGTATTCCCTAGCTAAATGGTAGGATAGTGCGCTTTATAAAAGAGCGATGTTACTGTGTTGCCAGTACATCAACCACATTATATTGCTGATTCGACAACACAATGTGGTTGATGTATTAGCCTCATTCGCCAAGTTTTGAGTAAAAAGATGGTATTTGGTTTCAAAAATAAACGCGCTGACGATCTCCCTAAAGACGGATTAAAGGATAAACATGGGGAAGAACCGGCAGAAGACAAGGCTGAAAAGAAAGGATTATGGGGCCGCTTAAAAAGCGGACTATCGCGTACGCGCGAAGGGCTGACCGAAGGCCTTACCAGTTTAGTCGCGGGTAAGAAGAAAATTGATGATGAGGTTTTAGACGAACTAGAAATGCGCTTGCTCGGCGCCGACATCGGTGTAGAGCTAACCATGGAGATCATCGAGTCTCTGCAAGCGCGGCTAAAACGCAATCAGCTTGATGATGTCGACCAGTTATTAGCAGCGCTGCGAGAAGAGTTGTTGGCATCTTTGGCGCTAGTGAACGCACCACTTAAATGTTATAGCGCTAAACCTTGGGTGCTGCTGATGATCGGTGTTAATGGCGTGGGTAAGACCACGACGATAGGCAAGCTCGCTAAACAATTTCAAAATGACGGCAAGCGTGTGATGCTGTCAGCAGGCGATACTTTTCGTGCCGCGGCGGTGGAACAGCTACAAGTCTGGGGCGAGCGTAATGACATTCCTGTCATTGCGCAGGGGCAAGATGCCGATCCGGCGGCGGTTAGCTTCGACGCAATTAATGCGGCTAAAGCACGTGAAGTGGATGTGCTGCTGGCTGATACAGCAGGGCGTTTGCACACTAAATCAAATCTCATTGTTGAGTTGCAAAAAATAAAGCGTGTCATGGCGCGCGAGCTGCCTGATGCCCCTCACGAAACTTGGATTGTGATTGATGCAACGACCGGGCAGAATGGCCTAGTACAGGCGCAGCAATTTAACGAAGCCGTTGGTGTCACAGGTGTTGTATTAACCAAGCTAGATGGTACGGCCAAGGGCGGTATTACCTTTGCCATAGCGCACAAATTGGGTATTCCTATTCGTTATATAGGCGTTGGTGAAGGGATAGACGATTTACGCGAATTTAACGCTGAAGAATTTGTTGATTCCCTACTAGCGGTAGATACTGCCCACTAAAAATAAAAAAGCCACAATACGTAATGATTATAGAATTTGACCATGTATCTAAGCGCTATGAAGGCAGTCGCGACGCGCTGCACGATATTAACTTTGCGCTAGACCGTGGCGAGATGGCTTTTCTCACCGGCCACTCTGGTGCAGGGAAAAGCAGTTTATTACGCTTAATCGCCTTAATTGAACGGCCCAGTAGCGGACGGTTGTCGGTTTACGGCAAAGACCTTTCTAAAGTAAAGCCACGGCAAGTGCCGTTTTTACGACGCAATGTCGGTATTGTCTTTCAAGACCATTGCTTGCTTGATGATCGCACGGTGTTTGATAACGTCGCCTTGCCATTGATTGTCAGCGGCCAGCTAGAGTACGCTGAAATCGCACGCCGAGTTCGTGCTGCTTTAGATAAAGTTGGTTTGCTCGATAAAGAAAAAATGAATCCGCTGCGTTTGTCGGGGGGTGAGCAGCAACGTGTAGGTATCGCGCGCGCCGTAGTTAATCGACCGCCACTACTATTAGCTGATGAGCCAACCGGAAATCTAGACCCGCAGTTGTCAGAAGAAATCATGACGCTATTTCAGCAGTTCAACCAAGTCGGAGTCAGCGTCATGATTGCCAGTCATGACCTAGCCTTGATCGCGCGTATGCGTAAACGTGTGCTGACCTTAAAAGATGGCCGACTCATCGACGACAGAGTATTAGCGTGAAACGACGCAAGCCACAGCAACGTTTGAGTCACCGCGATCACTCGGTGTCTGCGTCATCGCCAGCGGCACGTAGCAAGCGTGCGCCAGTAGGTGGTCTGCGATTACGCTTACGACTCTATTTTATGCGTCATGCGCAGGCCTTCTTTGGTAGTCTCGGTCGATTACGTAAAGCGCCTTTAGCCAGCGCCATGACGGTAATGGTCATTGGTATCGCCCTGGCCTTACCAACGGGATTGTATTTGTTAGTAAAAAACCTGCGCGGCTTTGATGCACAATGGCAAAGCGCCACCCAGTTGTCGGTATTTTTGCAAAAAGAATTACCGGTCTCACGACTAGATAAGTTTCTCGATGAGCTAAAGCAAGATAAAGACATCAGCGATTTTGAATACCGCGACCCGACAGCGGTGTTAATTGAATTTAGTCAGCTATCGGATATTGGCGACAGTCTTGAAGTGTTAGACGATAATCCCTTGCCAGGTATCGTCATTGTGCAATCGGCCGTGGCAGATACAGACGCCATGACACAGCTGGTTGAGAGGCTAGAAGCCAAAGCCGAAGTTGATTTTGTTCAGCTAGATCGCCGTTGGCTAGAGCGACTCTATGCCATTGTTGATATTGGCAAGCGCGGAGTTATTGTGTTGGCCTGTTTGTTGGGTTTGGCGGTGGTGTTAGTTGTTGGCAATACGATACGACTCAGTATAGAAGGTCGCCGAGCGGAAATAAAAATCACCAAGTTGATAGGTGGTACCGATGGCTTCATTCGACGGCCATTTCTCTATAGTGGTCTCTGGTACGGCTTGTTTGGCGGGGTTTTTGCTTTAATCCTTATTAATATCGCCTTATTTGCCATAAAAGGGCCGGTAATGGCTCTTGCAAGGCTCTATGACGACGGTTTTGGCCTATTAGCTGTCGATTTATCGACGACTGCCATCGTCGTTATAGGCGCTGTTCTGTTAGGCTGGGGTGGATCCTGGTTGGCGGTGAGCCGCCATTTACGCGACATTCAGCCGACTTAGCCTATATTTAACGTTGTTGTTGGACAAATTGATCGATTTTTGATCAAGCTGTGATAGCTTTTGAGTATAAAGGTTAAGGTTTTTATTGAACTTCCGCTATTATTAGCACTCTACTATTGAGAGTGCTAATATTGTGCACAGGTTAGAAGAAGGAACAAACTTATGACAGCAAACACGAGCGCAACGAACTTGATCATTCCAGTCGGTAGTATTGAATCCTACTGCCAAGCCGTCGCACACGTTGCTGTTTTGTCTGTCGAAGAAGAACGCGACCTTGCTCGCCGTTTTCGTGAAGAAGAAGACCTCGAAGCAGCGCGTCAGCTTATTATGTCGCAGCTACGTTTTGTTGTGCATATCGCCCGTGGTTATAACGGCTACGGCTTACAGCAGTCTGATCTCATTCAAGAAGGTAATATCGGTTTGATGAAAGCGGTAAAACGTTTTGATCCCGAAGTCGGTGTGCGTCTAATCTCATTTGCGGTGCATTGGATTCGCGCAGAGATTCACGAATTTATTTTGAAAAACTGGCGCATCGTTAAAGTTGCGACCACGAAAGCGCAACGTAAATTGTTTTTTAATTTACGTAGCAGTAAAAAGCGCCTAGGTTGGTTCAGTCACGCCGAAGTGCAAGCGGTTGCCAAAGACTTAGGTGTGCCTGAAGCCACTGTGCTTGAAATGGAAAAACGCATGAGCGCACATGACGCCTCATTTGACCCAGGTCCAGAAGCCAATGATGAAGACGATCGTGCTTTTTCACCTGCTGCTTATTTAATTAAAGAAGGCGACGACCCTGCGAAGTTAATCGAGAACGATAACTGGACTAGTCACAGCAACGCAGGTCTTGCTAACGCCCTGATGAAGCTTGATGACCGTAGTCGTGACATTGTTCAACGTCGTTGGTTGGCAGACGAAGGTAAGACTACCTTGCAAGAGCTTGCGACTGAATACAGTGTATCGGCTGAGCGTATTCGTCAGCTTGAGAAGAGTGCGATGGGTAAGCTTAAGAAGGCGATGACTGCATAACGTTTCTGAAGATTTGAGTTTTTAAACGGCTAGCTTTTGCTAGCCGTTTTTGTTTGCGTTGGGGAAAAACTAAAAAACTAAAATACTAAATTGTTATGCAATCCACATATTATAATCAAGGGATAAGGTTAATGCCTAATAATGAAGCTTTATAAAGTCAAGGTGTTGGTGCTAGGGTTTACGCTGTTTTTGGGTTTGTTAGGGCAGCAAGTGTTAGCCGAAACAAATGCAGCTGATACAGCTGAGCTTTTTGAGGTATATAAAGATAAAGTCTATCAAGTCAGAACAATAAATAGAGCAACGGATGCTAAGTCCGCTATTGGTTCTAGTTTTCAAATTACAGCTGATGGTTTGATGGTAACCAACTTCCATGTTGTGTCTGATTATGTGCACGACCGTGAAATCAATAGATTGGAGTACATTAACTCAAATGGTGATAAAGGGGAATTAGAAGTCATTGCTGTTGATGTGATAAATGATTTGGCGTTGGTCAAACATACAAGTCAATATTCTGCACATTTCAATCTGTCAAATTCATTACCTACTCAAGGTGACGCAATTTATTCTTTAGGAAACCCGCACGATGTTGGTTTGACGGTTGTGCCAGGTGTATACAACGGCTATATCGAGAATAGTTACTATGAACGGCTTCATTTTACAGGCTCACTAAATGGTGGTGTTAGTGGCGGACCAGTCATTAACGGTGAAGGAAAAGTGATTGGTGTTAATGTTGCGAGTTCGGGTAATCAGTTAAGTTATCTTGTGCCGCTAGATAAGGTCAAATCTTTACTTGCTAGGGAAGAGCAAGCTAGCGTAATTTCGCTAGAAAAATCTATTCAGTTGCAATTGGATGATCATCAGAAACGTATTATGGATGATTTAATGATGGCAAAGTGGCCCAGAGTATCTATGGGCGATGCGACAGTTTATGGCGAGCTACAACCATATATTTTATGTTGGGACTCTTCCGAAGAAGCAAAGAAGGGAAAGTTATATCAGTTTAATAAGACCAGTTGTAGTAATAGCGACTATATTTATTTATCGAAAGATTTGGAATCTGGGGAATATCAATTTTTTTACTATTGGTTGGAAAGTGAGCATTTAAA